>JBNLEN010000024.1:0-55552 GCA_050304975.1 Polyangiaceae bacterium | reverse complement strand
CAAGCTGGAGGGACTGGTGCTGTCACTCAGCGTAGGTAGAAATATCACCCTCGCTGGCCTGCGCAAACTGCTAGGCAAGCTCGGACAGATTGTTGGGCGCCAAGAGCAGAGCGCCGTCACGGATTTGTCTCGGAAACTCAGCATCAAATCCTATTCCGACAGGCAGCTTGCCGGAACGCTCAGTGGGGGCAACCAGCAAAAGGTGGTGCTGGCTAAATGGCTGCACGCAGCGTCCGACGTGTTCATCCTGGACGAGCCTACACGCGGAATCGACGTGGGTGCCAAACACGAAATCTACACACTCATGAACGAGCTGGTCGCAAGCGGCGCAGCGATCCTGATGATTTCCTCCGAACTGCCCGAAGTATTGGGCATGGCGGATCGGCTGTTGGTGATGAACAAGGGACGTATCCAAGGAGAGCTATCAACGCACGACGCCACCGCGGATAGAGTGCTGGAGCTAGCCACCGCATGAACGTCAAGCTCACTCGTTCGACCTGGGCGTTGCTGCTTGCTGGGCTGCTGCTCGCTCTCGTCATCACATTCGTGGTGCCGGGCTTTTGGGCAGGCGACAATCTGCTCAACATCACACGCCAGATGTCCATCAATGCCATCATCGCCGCGGGAATGACGCTCGTCATTCTGACAGGTGGAATCGATCTATCGGTAGGCTCGGTGCTGGCTTTCGTGGGCATCATCACCGCCTTGCTACTGAAGTCCGAAGTTCCGGTGCTGGTTGCGGTGCTGGCCGGTACCTTGACCGGGGCTGCCCTCGGCGCCGTCAACGGTCTGCTGATAGCATTGGGGCGATTGCCGCCGTTCGTAGTCACGTTGGCAATGATGGCCGTCGCGAGGAGCTTGACTCGCGTGGTGACGGAGAACAAGTCCATCTACAACCTGCCGGAAAGCTTCTCTTGGTTGAGTGAAACGTTGGAAGTCTCAGTCTTGAACTTGAGCGTCCTGCTTCCGGTACCGTTCCTGCTGACCGCGCTGGTCTACACGGGAGCGTTTATCCTGCTCACCCACTACCCGCTGGGGCGCTATATTTATGCCATCGGCGGCAATGAAGAAGCCGCGCGCTTGTCGGGTGTGCCAATTCAGCGCGTCAAGATCTCGGTGTACATGCTGTGCGGCGCCCTGGCTGGCTTTGCCGGGGTGGTCGCTATCTCTCGCTTGGCCGCGGCCGATCCAACCAGTGGCGTCATGCTGGAGCTGGACGCGATTGCAGCGGTCGTCATCGGCGGCGGCAGCCTGATGGGCGGGCGAGGTCATATCCTGGGCACTATCGTGGGGGTGATGATCATCGCCGTGTTGCACAACGTGATGACGCTGATGGACATCAACCCAGATTGGCAGGGTACCGTGCTCGGGTGTGTGCTGCTGGCGGCCGTGTTGGCAAACAAACGCCGCGCGTGATTGTCCAAAACACGCTAAACTGCCAGATTGAGGCCACTGAGGTGTTGGCCACTGGAGGGTTTGGCTTGCGGTTTGGTTTTAGGAGCGAGAGCTGCGCCTGGTTGCTGATCGCTGGGTTGATGGGCTGCGGAACTGTATCGCCTGATGACGAAATCGATACCACGGCTGCGCAGCATGGCGCGGACGGCAGCCGCACGCCTCGTGACGCCGAATCCGCAGCCAGCAATGACGGCGACAGCACCGCGCTAGATCCAAGCACGCCAGATCCCAATCAGTCCGATAGCTCTGACGCGCCAGACGCCCCGCCAAAGCCAATCTCCCCAGGAAATGACAGCCAAGCCGGCTCCGGCTCGACGCCAGCGCCCCCGCTCGCTGACGCAGGTGTCCCTCCAGGTACTGAGCTCATCCCACCCAAGCCGTGCCCCGTCAGCCCCTGCGGTGACGGCAAGATCGATCCAGGCGAAGAGTGCGACGACGGCAACCTGTCGCCCGGCGACGGTTGCAACTCGCAGTGCCGAATCGAGCCCAACTGGCCCTGCTCCGTCCCGCTTTGCACGCTAATCGTCGCCTGCGGCGACGGGCGATTGGACTCCAGTGAGTTCTGCGACGACGGCAATACTGCTGACGGCGACGGTTGCGACGCCCAGTGCCGAGGGGAAGGCTTCCCGCTGAGCTGCCCGGAGCCGGGCTGCTGCGGTGATGGCATCGTCCAGGAAACACGGGGTGAAGAGTGCGACAGCGCGGGCTTGGGCGACATCCACTGTCGGGACTGTAAGCTGGTGGATCCCTGCGGCGACGGAGTGCCGCAACTAGCCAACGGCGAAGAGTGCGATGACGGAAAGAACTCCAGCGAGTACGGCGGCTGCGCACCGGGTTGTCTCTGGGCCCCTCGCTGCGGGGACGGCGTCGTTCAAATCGAGTTTGGGGAAGAGTGCGACGACGGGCGTAACCTGGGCGCCTACGGGTCGTGCAACCCTGACTGCACGCGCGCCCCACACTGCGGCGACAACGAGATGCAGTGCGACTTCGAGTCCTGTGATGACGGCAACCATGTCGACGGCGACGGCTGCTCCCACAACTGCTTGAGGGAACTCACGCTCACCGAATGAGCTATTTCTCTTCCACCCAGAGGTTCAGCGCCTTGGCGCCCTCACGCACTTCTGGCGAGAGAATACTCTCAATTTCGGCTAACTCAGCCTGCGTCAGCGGCTCCGCCGCCAGCGACTTCACATTTTCCTGGATCTGTTCCAAGCGGCTTGCGCCGATCAAGACGGTCGTCACGCGTTCATCTTTGAGCACCCACGACAGCGCCAGCTGGGCCAGACTCTGGCCGCGCTCGTGGGCGACGGCGTTGAGTTGATTCAACACGCTCACTACCTGCTGCGTGACCACCTCCCGATCGAGTGCGGTGCCGTCCTTCGCGGCCCGCGAAGTCTCGGGAATGCCATGAAGGTACTTGTCGGTCAGCAGTCCTTGCGCCAGCGGACAGAACGCAATGCAGCCGATGCCTTCACGCTCGAGCGTGTTCAGCAGGCCAGTCTTTTCCACCCAGCGATTGAGCATGTTGTAGTTCGGCTGGTGAATGAGGCAGGGGGTCCCCAGCTCGCGCAATATCTTGGCGGCTCGCGTTGTTTCTTCCGGACTGTACGACGAGATCCCAGCGTACAAAGCTTTCCCACTCCGCACGGCGTGATCGAGTGCGCCCATGGTTTCTTCCAAGGGTGTGTTGGGATCAAATCGGTGCGAGTAAAAGATGTCGACGTAATCGAGACCGAGACGTCGGAGGCTCTGATCGAGGCTCGCTAGCAGGTATTTGCGGCTTCCCCACTCCCCATAGGGGCCAGGCCACATCCAGTAGCCCGCCTTGGTCGAAATGATCAACTCATCGCGGTAACGCCCAAGACCGCGATCCAAGATCTTGCCCAAGTTCTGTTCCGCAGCGCCCGCGGGCGGCCCGTAGTTGTTGCCGAGATCAAAGCTCGTGATGCCCAAGTCAAAGGCGCCCCAGACCATCTCCTCTTGATTGCGGAAGTCATCCGTCGCGTTCGCCGAAGTTGTGCCACAGGCCCAATGACAGCACGGACAGCTTCAAGCCGCTCCTGCCCGTGTAGCGGTACTGCATCTCAGCGTAGCGCTCAGGGCGCGGCAGCCTGTGGCTCATCTGGTCGTGTTCCCCTCGGGGCGCGCCCCGTCCATTGACGAATGATCGAGCTCAGCGACGACGTCGCAAAAAGGTCCAGGCCACAGCGCCCAGCAAAGCGAGCGCGCCGTGGCGTGCGCCAAACGAGCGGCGACCGGGAACGCTGCAGCCACCAGTATCGGTAGCGGGTGGTGCAGCGACGACGGGCGCGCCAGCGGCTCCAGCCGTCATATCTACGGCAGGCGCCCCACCAGCAGGGGGAATCGCCCCACCCATGCCACAGTTGTCGTCAACCAAACCGTTGCAGTCATCATCGATCTCGTTGCAGACCTCCGCCGTCGGAGTACCGGGGGTGCAGGCCATGTCACAGCCGGGCACTACCACCTGACACGCGCCGACGCCGCAAACCGTCACCGGATCGTTGTCCGCGCGTCGGTCGCAGTTGTCATCGACGCCGTTGCAGATCTCCGGCATGCCAGGGTTGATGCTCGCGTCCGCATCGTTACAGTCGTCGAAATTTTCGGAGTAGCCCGCTACGGGAGGGCAATCAAGCAGGGTTTCACCGTCAGCGAGGGAGCCGTAACCGTCCCCGTCGAGATCTGGGTACAGCACGGCGGTGGTGAGTCCCTCGTCCGCCTGCCCATCGCAGTTGTCATCCACGGCGTTGCACACTTCGGGCATGTCCGGGTTGCGCATGGGGTCGTCATCCGCGCAGTCCAAGTTGTTCGGAACGTGATCCGGAACGGGCTCACAACTGGGTTTTGACAACCGCTCCGCGCTGCCGTACCCGTCGCCATCGACGTCGGGGAAGTACTCTTGGCCTTCACAGCCGTGAGCGACCCACGTTTGGAGTAGGGTCGCTCCGTCATCAGAAGGCATTTGGTTCCCATTCGCGGCAACTGTGCCCACTTTGAGGACCGTAACCCCAACCTCCATCGGGGCAGTAAACGAGAACTCCCAAGTGGCAGAGCCGTCGACGAATGGTTTGGGCCCCGCGTGAGTAATGATCTTGGTCGAAACGTCAGGCGTGGGTTCCGGAAAGCTGCACATGCCATCCACTGGATCAGTCATGCCACCATCCGCGTAGTAGCGCTGGGTTGCGGGATCAGTGAAACCCAGATCTCCCTGTTCGGTCATCACCATGAAGCCCGACAGCATTTCTTCAGACTGGGAGGTGAGGACGAAGTTGGCCGTCCCTCCAAGTTCTACCTGATGACTGTCAACCGTGATGGCGGCGTCTGGAGGGGTACCGTGCTCATGACAGCCGTTGCAGGTGTCGATGTCGGTGCCGCACATCCTGGCGGAAGCTTCGGTCGTGAGAGTGCTGAACGCACCCGTCAGACCACAAAGCAAGATGGAGATCTCCGCCAGACGGCGGGGCTTAGTCGTGTGGGGTTCCAAGGGGCTCCTGAGGGGAAAGGACCGACTAAACATACTCAGAACGTCCGCGTCCGGTAGACGAAGCGACCTCAAAAGATGCCGATCCCCAGCGATCGCGATCGCTGCGGTGGCGTTTGTGGTACGGGCTGAACCGCGGGGTGTCTGCCCCCGGCGCAGAAGTCTAGCCCAGCCGAAATCCTGAAGCGCAACGCCCCCTTTTACGCGCTCCGTCCGATGCTGGAAATGAAATCCGAGCCCCCCGGGAATGCGCTGAGGATTGCTGGCCCGGTGCGATATCCAACGTTGGAGCGGTGATTGAAGTCACGCAGAGGGCTGGAAGCGCTGAACGATGAGCGCGCGCAAGCGGCCCAAATCGAAGCGTAGCGGACTCTCTCCAGCTTCGCCCACGTCCCGCGAAAGACCGTCCACCACGATGCGCTGGTCCTCCGGCACCGCCAGACGCTCGCCGAGATCCCTCAGACGCTCGACTTCCCCTTCATCCACTCGTCCATCCACGCGCGTCATCCAAGTCGCCACAGCATAGACGAACAAACGGTCCACTTCCGAAAGTTTCACCAGGTCCACAGCCTTGAGATTCGCCGGATCCTTGGTGGCCTCTTCGATTTCAGCAATCTCTTCCAGCTCCAGCCCTTCGTCCGTCGCGAGACGTACGATGGCGTCCGCCTCGTTCCCGTCCAGCTTGCCGTCAGCCCAGCCGATCGATGCCAAGGCCATGAACACGTCCCTTCCCAATTGCTCGGTCATGTCAGGGACCCTAACACGAGCGGGAGGTCCTTGGCTCTCCTCTTCGCCTGACGCTCTGCCAGGGGTCAACTGTGGTCCGGGCGCAGGTAAACAGCTCACTGCAAACGCGATCACGTAGAACCAGGACTCGCTGGCTGCCTTTGCGCGACAAGAAATTGAAGCATTGCCACAATCCAATCGACGACCAGTGTGTCGGAGTGCAAATGCCTAGAGAGACGCATCTAATTGATCGCAGTGCCTGCATGCAGCGCGTCAGCTAGTGTGAATTCATGCTCACGCGCGTTCAATGCATTGCCGGCGCCAGCTGGATGCTCGCTGCGGCTTGTTCCGCCCCAGGTGATGACGAGGCAGGTCGCAAGATGGCTGTCAACGGCCCCGAGGGGCAGTTCGTCGAAACGCCGGATAACCCCGTAATCGTCGACGACGGCGCGGACCCGACACTCATCGGCGACGATGCTCCGAGCGGTGGCGGCTCGGGTGGTGGCGCTGTGGTCCCCAATATCGGCACGGAGCTCGCCTGTGACGGCATTGACGAAAACAACAACGGCATCATCGACGACGTGGACGTTGGCAACGACGGCCTGTGTGACTGTCTCAACATCGCGTTCTTGGGAGAACTCGCCTCCGACGCAGGCAACGCCACCGGCGCCTTCGAAGACTGGCTCGAGGCGCGCAGCGAGGTCCCAGTGTCGCATATCGCCGCGACCGACACCCTGACAGAGGACACCTTCGCCAGTCTGCAGGTAGTCGTGATCGGCAACATGACCGCACGCGTCGGAACGCCGTACTCCCCGGCGGAATTGGCTGCTCTCGAAAGCTTCATCAAAGTCCGCGGCGGTGGCGTGATGTCTCTCGGCGGCTATACGGCGACCGAGAGCCACATGGCGCCCACGAATGAACTGCTGAGCGTCACCGGATTGGGCTACGACTACATGGGCTTGGGCGCGGGGATCTTAGGTGAGGGGGCGCCGCCCGTTAGAGTCACCGGCATCACGAATCCCGCACATCCCACAGTGGAAGGCGTCGAAGCGGTGGGTGTGTACTATGGCTATCCCGTGAGCGGAGATGGCGAAGTGATCTTCGAACAAGATGGCTATGTGCTCGCCATGGCGAAACAACTGGAGGCGGGGCGGGCCTTCGCGTTTGCGGACGAGTGGATCACCCAAGACCTGCTGTGGCTTCCAGATACACAGATGAAGCCGCTTTCGCAGTGCCAACAGCGCTGCATGCAGGTCGAGATGGAGTGCGCCAACTGTGAACTGCAATGTGCCGACTGCGCGATGCAACCCTGTCAGGGCGGCGGCGACACGGATCCGGAAACCTGCCCCCGAGGTTGCGATGCTGGCTGTCAGTCATGCACCGATCAGTGCACGCTAGGCCAAATGGAGTGCACCACCTGCATGGCCAGCGAACCCACCGAAGCCGAGCTGGACATGGCTCGCTTCTGGCTAAATGTGATCCGCTGGCTCACTCCGGCAAACGAGTGTCAGGTGAAGATCCCCCCGAACGTGCGCGCCAAGTAGCTACGGGGTTGCGACTACTTCTTGGCGCTCAGCTCGTGCACGAGTTCTCGGCAGAGCCGCACGTTCTCAGGCGGAATGTGGGGCATGATGCCATGACCGAGATTGAAGATGTGACCTGGCTCTGGCCCTGCCTGGTCCAACACCTCCTGCACGCGCGCGCGCAGTAGCGGCTCCGGCGCATCCAACAGGTGCGGGTCGAGGTTGCCCTGCACGGCAACGCCTGAACCTAGCCTGCGACGCGCCTGATCCAGGGGCGTGCGCCAATCGACGCCGATCACCGTGCCGCCAGTATCGCGCTGCAACTCGAGCAGCATGGCTGTACCAGTGCCGAAGTGGATGACCGGCACATCTGTAGACTGCAGATCTTCAAACACGGGCTTGAGGTACGGCTGGATGAAGGTCTTGTAGTCCGTCGGCGAGAGATCACCCACCCAGGAGTCGAAGATCTGAACAGCTTGAGCGCCGGCGGCAATTTGGGCCCGCAGGTACCGCCGAATTACCTCGGCGAGCTTTTCCATCAACTGCCCCCAAACCTCAGGCTCCTTGTACATCATGCCTTTGGTCTTGGCGTAGTTGTTACTCTTACCGCCCTCAATCAGATAGCTGGCAAGAGTAAACGGTGCCCCTGCAAAGCCTATCAGCGGAGTCTTGCCATCCAGCTCCTGCCGGATCAGTCGAATCGCCTGCATCACGTGGCCCAGCGTTTCGTCCGGATCAATCAGGCGCAGGCGCTCAACCGCAGCCCGATCGCGCACGGGTTCATGAACGACCGGGCCTTCACCCTTGGCGAACTCGAAGGGCGCCCCCATCGGCTCCAGCGGTAGCAGGATGTCCGCGAACAGAATCGCGGCATCCACCTGGTGCGCGACTACCGGCTGCAGCGTGACTTCGCAGGCGATCTCCGGGTGCGCGCAGATCTCCAGTAGCGAGTACTTCTTCCGGATATCCAGGTACTCTTGCATGTAGCGCCCGGCTTGGCGCATGAACCAAACTGGCGTGCGGTCCACCGGCTCGCGCCGGCAGGCTCGTAGAAAGCGATCCCACATAGTTCGGGCAGTCTTACAACAACTCGCCCGAAATTGTCGCGTTCAGGATCCCTGGTCCTTGCCGACAGTGTCGATTGGGTTGGTCTTGGGCTTGCCAGGTCCATGGGGGGAAGCCTCGCCGGCCGCCTGCCGCTGCTGCATTTCGTACTTGGAAGGGCACTTGGCCAGGATTTGGTTCGCGTCCAGGTGCTCGCCCCCAGCCGCCAAACGGCCGATCGCTGTCACCTCGACTTCCATACCTTTGACGTCTCGGAAGGTGTCCGGAATGATGCAGGACGCGTAGCGCACCGCGATGGCTTCGGAATGCGGCTCGCCCTTGGTTCGCATCTCAAAACGGTACTCGCAAGGCTCGTCCCGCTTTTTGAGGGTGCCGTGCACGAGCACGCCTTGCACGCGCAGCTTCTTTTCCTCCAAGGCGGACTTGTCTTGCATCAGCTGGGCGACTGTCTTGGCGTATTCCGCGTCTTCCAAATTGAAGACGAAAACCAGAATACCGCCGCAAACCACCAGCAACCCAAGCACGAGCCCCCAGCTGCGCTTGCTGCTGGAATCATCCTCGTCTGGCTCGACTGACGACGATACCGCGGTCGGCTGCGCGGGACTCGCTTCTGCCGCCTCACGATGTTCAGCGCCGGAATCCTGGGCGGATGCCTCGGACTCTTCGACCGCTTGCCTGAGTTCGTCGTCGATGCTCATATCAATTCCTTCAGATTAGCTGCCAGGTTTGACTCGATCCAGCAGGATCGGGACTGGCCTACGCCCAGCAACGCTCAGCCGTAGCTACGTCCGTTCTATTCCCCGTTTTGGGCGTTCTCATTTTCAGCCTGGGACAGCTTGTCGCGGCGGCTCTTGCTGGCGTGGAAAGCTGCACCCGGACGGGCCACTAACCACCAACCGAACCAAGAACCGGCCAAGGCCAGCAACAACAATACCACGTAGGCCGCGATGCCGGGGATGACGGCCGCGACTCCCCCCGCGAGCAGCGCAACCACAAGGCAAACGCTGGCGCTCAAGGCTCCGCTGGCCAAAACCTGGCGCCAAGATACGGCGTCCCCAAAGCGAGTCGCCGTGGCAGCCCCGAGCGCGCAAGCGACCACGAACGAGCCTGCCACTCCCGACGGCCCAAATCGCGTCGCAGGCCACGCCAGCGGCGTCCAAATCAGCAGCGTCAAGGCCGTTTCCACCAAAATCCACTGCCAGCCAGGTCGCGACCGCGTGGTGGGCTCGACCGAGTTCTGGAGCACGGGCAAACGACGCATCCGAGGACCTTGTTGTGCCGTTCCGTGATTTTTGCAAGCAACTGCTGCTCGCAGTCTCCGACCACGCCGCATGCTCGCGAAGGCCGTTGGTTGCTTGATTCTGTTGTTGGTCACCGGGCTGTCCGCTCAGGTGTGGGCGCAACCCTCCCCCTACGCGCCCTGGACGGGAAAAAGCGTGGGCGCGCCAAAGGGGCTGTCCCCCAGCGCCCCCGACGCTCCCCTGTTGGAATCTCCGCGGTTTGAGCGCCGCAGCTACGAGCTGGCGTTGGCCGCCAGCGTGAATCAACGGCTGTGCAACCACTACCTGGACGCTTGCGACAACGCGCCGGGCGTGGGCTTGCAGCTAGCCTTCCTGCAGCGCCCCTCTCCGTATTTTTCCTGGGGCTTGCAAGCTGACTACGCCAGCTGGAACGAACGCCTGCAGCACGGAGCGTCGAGCGCGGACCTGCAAGCCAAGACGCTCGCCGGTCTGCTTGTCGGCCGCCTAGCGCTGTTTCGTCACGGTGTGGTCGATCCGTTCATCCAGGCCGGCGTTGGAGGGGGCCGGTTCAACCTGCAGGGCACGCTGGGCGAAACCGGCGCCGCAGGTAGCCTGCGCACAGCCGCACAGGGCACCAGCATCGCCCCGCTGTATCAGGCAGCCCTGGGAGTCGACCTCCACGTGAGCGAGGCATTCCGAGTCGGCGGAGCCTTCAGTTGGACGCATTGGTTGTTGAGCGATTTCGAACGCTGCAACAACGTGGCGTTTGGCGTTTGCAGCTCTCCGAAAGCCGGCATGTTCGACTTAGAAAACGCCACCTGGAGTCTCGGCTTGCGCAGTTCGGTCGCGTTTGGCCAAGTTCATTAGGCAGCGGTGCTTTTCAGCCCCTTGCCGGGTCCGTATCTACTCCACAGCCGGCGTAACCAGCTAGACTGCGCCGCGTGTTTGAACTGGATCCAATCCTCATCGACCGGAGCCTGCAGAAGGCGGCCCAGACAGCCGTGGCGTGGCAGCGCCGCTTGAAGCGGCAGCCGGACATGCAAGACGCCCCTCTGGCAAGCCTGCGCTCACTGCTGAGCCAACCGCGCTTTGAGCAGGTCAGCGAACTCCCTGACTACGATCCGTTGCGAATTCCGCTCCGGCGCTGGATTTTTAAACTCGCCGAGCAACGCATCAACCACTACTGGATCACGCGTTGGCACGAGCTGCGTTACAGCACCGGCTATGAAGTTGATGAGCCCGTGCGGGACGAGTACTCCCTGGATGAGCTCCTACAGCAAGCTCTCACCGACGACAGGCGGCGCCAAGTCTGGTCGCGATCGCTGCTGGCCCACTGCCGTGCGAACACGGACTGCTTCGTCACCCTGACGCAGCGGCGTCAAGAAATCTCGAAACGTCTAGGCTTGGACTCACCGAATGAGCTGGAGTACCCGGACACGCCCGACAGCCTGGAAGCACTGGCGGATGACTGGCTGCAGCGCACCGACTCACTGGCAGCCGAATTCAAACGCGAGCACTTTGCTGATTGGGTCGCGGTAGCGTTGGGCTCCGAAGCGCACGCGGGCTTCCCTGCGGCGCTCAAAGAACACACTCTGGCTCACTGGTTTCGTAGCACCCGCTTGTTGGAGGACCTGCGTCTGGACACCCCGCGCTTGCCGGCGCGCGTCGCCCCGTCCAGTTTCATGCGCGCCCTGGAGATCATGGGCTTTGGCATGCGCGATGCGGGGGCGCCACAGGATCTTCCGTTCACGATTGCCCATGATCCCCAGGGGCTCGAGGCTCACACACTGGGCTGGCTCTTCGCACAGCTGCTGACCAGCAACGCGTTTCTGGAACGCAATCTGGAGCTCGACCGCGGTCAGCAACGTGACCATCAGCGGGTGCTGGGGCGGGTACTACTGTTGGAAAGTCGAATCCGTGCCCTGAAACTCAAGCTCAGACGTCATGCCCTGAGTAGCGCGGGCGAGCTCGAGGCCGCCTACCCTGAACTCGTGTTTGCCACGCTCGGCTGCCAACTGCCCTCGTCGGCCGCTGGAGTGCTACTGCGGCAGCGGACGGACGACGGGCAACGCTTCTGCTCCAGCTTTTTGGGCGCGGCCAAAGCCGCTGAGTTCGTCGAAGCGCACGACGATGACTGGTACCGCAATCCACGAGCCACGGACCAAATCCGATCCGAGTTGAGCTTGCCTCCTGTAACTAGCGTTCCGGCTGAGCAACTGGCGGAAGCTAGCCAAAAGCTCGAACGAACACTGACGCTAGCGCTACAGTGACAACCACCTGGCGGTCACTACTCAGTACGAGCCAACAATGCCGGCAGATTCGACGTGGAACTTGAACCCGAAGACCACCGTCACCGACTTGGGCCCTTCAACGGTCGTTCGCACACTTCCATCGATCGAAAAGTCTCGGGATAGGTATCCCACTCCACCGCTGAGCGAATGCGTGCCGTCCCCTTCGTTGTAGGTGTAGCCAGCTCTCAAAGGAAACACGTCGGCCAACAGCAGCTCGCCGCCCGCCATCCCTCGAAGGGTCGTGTCGTCGTAGGTGCTGAAGTCAGCGAGCAGGTCAACCTCAATCGAAAAGTCGTCGCTGCCATATCCAGCACCACCACCTAACAGTAGTGGCAAAAACCCATGGCCAGTGTCTGTCAAATTCTGCCCTACTACCGAAAGCGCGATCTCTGGCGTCGGCTTCGCAGTGAGCCCCGCGTCAAACGTGACCTCTTCGACGATGTCCTTATCGGGCAGCCCCGCCGAAGCGACACTCGGCATTAGACCTAGTGGCTGCGGATAGCCGTTCTGCGCCAACGTCAGGTAGCGCAGCGATCCGCCCACGAAGAAGTGGTCAGATAGCGGGGCCGCCAGCGCAAAGCGCAGGTCGAAACTCTGCCGGTCTACGCCGTCCGAGTCCTGCCGGCTCCAATTTCCCCCAAGCCCACCGGCGATGCCCTGTCGATTCACGACCGAATCCACCGCCGACCCGCCATAGCTCTGCCGCCTGGCCTGCGGCCAGATCTGCGCGACGCCGGCGAGGTGATATACGCGCGTCACGGGCATATTCGCAGGATTCAGGAACAGCGCATCATTGGCGTTGCTGAGCGCCCGGAGCGCGCCGCCCATGGCGGCCGAACGTGGGGTCTCCATCTGCCCTGAGTTGTAACCAATCTCGGGTGGTAGGTCGCTCGGCTCGGCGCCCGCGGTAAACGGTGACATCAGGCCGAGCGCCACGACGAGCGCCACAATCGGGGATCTCAGTCGGCCCGGCTCAAGGCGGGCGACAAGCACGCGGGAGTTGAAGAAAAGCATCACGGATGCGCAGCTAATCGCAGTACACGTTCGAGAAAGTTGATCGCCGGCCTGAGTCGTAGATCCGCGCTGGTTAGGCAGTTAGCGTCCGCGTCTCAAACTGGGCAAAAAAACAGACCAGAAACCACACGCACGGACAGCTGCTGTCTAGCAGAAATGAGCACTGAATAATGTTGCTCTTGAGCGAACCAACAAAAACCCGCTGATGCAGTGCGGCGCATCAATGACAAGTCCATTCTCCACTCTCTAGGGCAGTTCAAGATGACGTGACGGCTGGTTGGACCGGACCAAATTGGCATCGAATTTTATTCGTGGGTTTTGTCGCCAGATCCAAAGTCCCCCCAAATCGAGGATTGAAGCACACACCGATGCGATGCTACGAGCCACTGAGTTGTCACAGGGTTGAGCGGCGATCGCCCCGACCCGTTTTCACTAAGTAAGCAAACTCATCATAACGTTGCCTAGGTCACCGCACTTAGAAGACAAGTCACGGCACTTAGAACTCAAGTCGGCACCAAACGAAGAATAGGCAGCGTCGAAACACCCAGCGTCGAAACACCCAGCGCGACCCAATCCAGCACCGCCCACACGGTCGAACTTCAAGCAGCTGAATTTCCATCACGGTCGCTTTTGCCAAGCCGTACATACTATGAAGCCGGCACCACAAGCCGTCAGGGACTGGGCCGAGGACCCCGGCTTCAAATCGAACCACACCACCACGAGCACCACACAAGGTCGATTGGGAAGTAACGCTCCCCGACCTGCGAAGTGTCTATTTGTCTATCCACAGCTCTGTGGACAAACCTGGGGACATTGAGAGGGACATGGAGTTAGCTTCAAATCAGACCGGCACTGACAAGAATCTCGCAGCGTTCGAGCAGGCGATCGCGCAGATTCGACAGCGCCAGGAATTGGACCACCACGAATTTGCTCAGTGGTTCTCAAGCGTGCAGTTCAATGGGCTCCAGTTCAACAGTCACGGAGCAGGTGTGGTGGTACTTGCCGCCCGCAACGAGTTCGTCAGGGAGTGGGTACAGAAGAAGTTCGAAGCCCCCCTGGTTGAGGCCCTTCAGGGATTGCTCGGACGCCAGATGCTAGTGCAGTGGGTGGTTGGTCAGACGATCGAAACTCCGGTGTATCAGCCCCCAACTGAGACGGGTGAAACCAAACGCCCCGGCCGCCTGCGGATTGATGAGCGACGCTCAGACGCTCCCCCCGCGTCGGCCAGGCGCGACGTGGCCGAGCCTGTCACTGGAAGTTTTCCCACTGGTGGCGCTGGCGCTCACACCAACGCGCACGGTGGAAACGGTCAGGGTGGAAGCGGACAGGGCGGAAGCGGGCAGCGTCCCCACCCATCCAGCTCCGACTCGTCCATGCCGGTTCGGGGAATGCCTTACATTCCCAACACGCGCCGCGAGCAGCTGATCGACAAGCACACGTTCAAGAACTTCGTCGTCGGCCCCTCCAATGAGCTGGCTTATGCCGCGGCTATCGCCGCTGCGGGTGGCGGCGGGCCGCGTTACAATCCGCTGTTCATCTGTGGACCAACCGGTCTCGGCAAGACGCACTTGATGCACGCCATCGCACTCAAGGTTCTCGATGATCGCCCCGACGCTTGCGTGCTGTATGTCTCTGCAGAGCACTTCACAAATCAGTTCATCGGAGCGCTTCAACATCACAGCATGGAAGCGTTCCGCAAGCGCTATCGCCAAGAGTGTGACCTGCTGCTGGTGGACGACATCCAATTCCTAGCTGGTCGTGAACAGACGCAAGAAGAGTTCTTCCACACGTTCAATTCGCTGCACGACTTCGACAAGCCCATTGTGGTGTCCTCTGACAAGTATCCGCAAGACTTGCAGAAGATGCCGGAACGTTTGATCTCCCGATTCAACAGCGGACTGGTCGCCGACATTCAGACGCCTGCATTGGAAACGCGCGTTGCGATCGTCCGTAAGAAAGCGGCCCTGGAAGGCATCCCCCTGGGCGACGACGTCGCCGTGCTGCTGGCTCAAACATTCAAGAGCAACGTCCGTGAGTTGGAGGGCAGCCTGATCCGCTTGGCAGCCAAGTCGAGCCTTATGGGCGGTCAACCCATCACCCTCGAGTTCGCGCGCAACGAGATCTCCGTCGTGGCTCAACGACTTCCAGAGGTGCGCAGCGTGGCCGACATCCAGTCAGCCGTCTGTGGACACTTCCGAGTCACCAATGATGCGCTGCTCAGTAAGGATCGCCACAAGAGCGTCGCGTTCGCCCGTCAGGTCGCCATGTACCTCTGCCGCCAGCGCTTGAAGTGTAGCTTTCCTGAGCTCGGCCGGGCCTTCGGCAACCGTGACCACACCACCGTGATGAGCGCGGTTCGACGGGTCGAAGCGCTACGTCAGCAGGACCCTGCGGTCAACGCGCACCTGGAAGCCATCGAGACCAAGCTGTCCACCGACGACAACTGAAACAGCGATTCTTCGGGGATCTCCCGAGCACAGGTTGTCCACAGGCGCCTGGGGCGTGACCCCAAGCGCCCGCTCCATGTATTCAGCCCGGGAGCGCCCAGGTTGTACACAGCCGTGGGGGGCTGGGTGCTAAAGATTGTCCACAACCGACCACACCTTACCCACAGCGGTCGGCTACGCCTCGACGTCCGTGCCGTCGCCGTACATGGCCTCGGCGATCGCGAAGGTAGCGGCCTCGAGGCGAGCATACGCCTCGCGGATCTGCTGCAGGTCGGCACCGCTTTCCAGGGTCTCGCGAAGTTGCTCGATGTCACGTCGAATAGCAGCGGACGCATCCTCACCCACCACGTCCCCGTAGCCCTCAATCGCTTGTTCTGAGGTGTAGATCAAGGTTTCGGCCTGGTTCTTCAGCTCTGCCAGCTCTTTGCGCAGCTGATCCGTTTCCTGAAAACGTTCACCTGCAGCAACTAACTCCTCGATCTCTTTTTCGTTCAATCCGGAGGTTGGTTTGACAGTTACGGCCTGGGTCTTGCCGGTCCCCAAATCCTTGGCTTCCACGGACAGGATACCATCAGCGTCGACAGCAAAGGTGACTTGGATCTTGGGCACTCCCCGCGGCGCGGGAGGAATGCCGCTCAATTCGAAATTGGCCAAGCTGCGGTTATCTGCCGCCATCTCGCGTTCACCCTGCAGCACATGAATCGGAACGAACGTTTGATTGTCGAGGCTGGTGGTGAATATCTCGCTGCGCTCCGTCGGGATGGTGGTGTTGCGCGGGATCAACTTGGTGCATACCCCACCGCCCGTCTCCACTCCGATTGCCAGTGGCGTCACGTCCAGCAGCAACACCTCGTCAATGTCACCGCTCATGGCGGCGCCCTGAATCGCAGCGCCACATGCCACCACTTCATCCGGATTGACGCCCTTATGAGCCTGCCTGCCGAAGAAGTCCGCCACCGCTCGCTGCACCGCCGGCATGCGAGTCATGCCGCCTACAAGCACGACATCGTCGATGTCGGCTGGAGACACTTGGATCTCCTTGAGCAGCGCTCGACAAGACTCAATCGTGCGGTCGATCAGATCCATCGTCAGGATCTCGAGCTCGCTCCGCTTGATGGTTCGCTCAAAATGTAGTGGCCCTGAAGGTCCCGCGGTGATGAAGGGGATGTTGATCTCCGTCTCCAACGCAGATGACAGCTCGTGCTTGGCTTTTTCTGCGGCCTCGCGCAGGCGCTGCAACGCCATCCGATCATCCCGCAGCTCAATCTCGTGCGCCTTCTTGAACTCGTCAGCTAGGGCATCGATGATGCGCACATCAAAGTCCTCGCCACCGAGGTGCGTATCACCGCCGGTACCCTTGACGCTGAAGACTCCGGACGTGATCTCCAGAATCGAAATATCGAACGTGCCGCCACCAAGGTCGTATACGGCGATCCGCTTCGACGCATGTTGGTCCAGGCCGTAGGCCAAAGCGGCCGCGGTCGGCTCGTTCAAGATTCGCTGCACATCTAGGCCAGCAATCTTTCCGGCATCCTTCGTCGCCTGGCGCTGAGCATCATCGAAGTACGCTGGTACCGTGATGATTGCCTCACTCACGGGTTCACCCAGATAGGTCTCCGCCATCTCTTTGAGCGCGGTCAACACCATGCTTGAAACCTCGGGCGGCGAAAGCTGCTTGCCCTGGGCTTGAACCCACGCATCACCGTTTTCGTGAGCGATGATCTGATACGAAACGCTCTGGAGCTGCTTCTTGACGTCCGCTTCATCGAACTTACGCCCCATCAAGCGTTTCACGGCGTGGACGGTGTGCTCAGGATTGGTCGTCGCCTGGCGTTTTGCCACCTGGCCAACCAGACGCTGCCCATCCGCCGCGAACCCGATAACACTGGGAGTGGTGCGCGCTCCCTCTGAATTGGGCACGACGTGCGCTTCGGGCTTGCCTGAAGCACTCGTACCCTCGATCACGGCGACGCACGAGTTGGTCGTGCCGAGATCAATTCCAATCAGCTTCCCCATGACAGCTTCAGTCTAACGCGGGATCGAAAGCACGCCCCGACTCAATTCGCTGAAGAGTCGTCAGCCGAATCGCTGGCTGCAGCGACTTCCGGCGCTTTGGCGACAACTACCATCGCAGGACGGATCAGCCGATCCCCCTGACGGTATCCGCCTTGAACTTCACCAGCAACTTTGCCGGGCTCAAAATCAGTCGTGGCCAGCTGCTGGATAGCTTCGTGCACATTGGGGTCAAATGACTCACCCACGCTTTGAATGCGCTCGACCCCCAGCCGGCCCAAGGTGTCTCGGAACTGCTTGATGACCATCTCAATTCCGCTGGCGAGCGAGCTCACGTCCGTCGCGTTGTTCACGGCGTCTGCGGCGCGCTCCAAATTGTCAAACACTGGCAGAAGATCTTTGAGCATCCCGTCGCGACCAGCCTGGCGCGCCTCGTCGATCTCTCGGCGGGATCGTTTGCGATAGTTATCAAAGTCCGCGGCCGTCCTCAGCAGCTGATCTTTCAGCGCTGCAGCCTTCTTTTCCGCCTCCTCCAAGGGATCGGTCGGCGGATCATCCGCAGGCTTCTCGGAGTCTGGCTCAGCAGCTGCGGGCTCGGATGTGGCCTGTTCGGCCGCCTCGGGACGGTCGTCTTCGGGGGGGTTCGTACTCACGGCGCTAGCACTATAACCATCGCGCAGGGAGTGCAACCCACCGCTGGGAACTACCTGGCAGTTTTGGTTCGCACCTCAGGCGGACTTTCCTCACAGCGCGCTTGCCTCAGGGCCGTCAGGCTCCCCCCGGTCGAGCGCTTGTCCGAGGTGACCAACGGGTTTGCCGAAAACCAGCTGTCAATCTCCCGAGGAAGCGCCCAAAATTCGCGGTCTTGGGGCAACACGCGATAGTGACGTTCCGGCGCGGCCCGGCGCCCGTAGTCGTCGTGCTCAAGCCAGAAGCAATACTCCTCACTCAACGGCGCATACAGGTAGGTCTTGCCAGCCTCGAGCTCGACCTGTTCGCTGAGCAAGGTCCGGCCCCCCAGAGTGCGCGCTAGCAGCTCGCGTTGGCCGACCCCCAAACGAAAACGCAGGCCGGCCTCGGGGCTTTCGAGACTCGTCGCGACAACGCGCCCCACCACGACCCCGTCAGCCAAGAGCTCAAACTCGGGAGCACCTAGGTTCAGCGCAATTACTTGTGGGTGCAGATAGTCGTACGCCAGGGGCGCGCCCACGAGTACCAGACCGGCCCCGGCAAACATTGATGGCACGACCACGGGTACGCGCAAAGCTCGTGGCTTGGGCGCGCCAATCACTCCGGAGATTTGCTCGACCCACCGCTGGTTGGTGCAGCAAAACTTGTGCTTGGACCACCAGGCGGCCCTACCGACACTCGTAGCGCCCGATTCGCGCACTGCTGGGCGCACCGCCCAGACGATCGCGGGTGGAATCAACGCGGCAACAAGCGCCACCGCAGTGTAGCCCAGCAAAGGCAGACTAGGCGCCAAACGTGGCAGTGTCAAAATGAGCGTCACCGCCAATACGACGGAGACGACACTAGCGACCGCCTGGGCCGTCCCTTGGCGCAACAAACGTTCGGCACAGGCCGAACAGTACGGGACGAGCAGCTGGCGCTCAGCCGAGGACTCACGGCGCGTGGTACTCGCCAGTCCACAGCAGCTCGCGCAACTCGACGGCAAGCGAGCGTCAGGCTCGAGCTCCAGCTCAAATCCAGGCTGGACTCGAGAAAGGGTAAATTTTGCCAGCCCTTCAGCCACCTTCGCACTTTCCCCGGGCTTTGGACCCGCTGGGTACATTTCCGGGTTGAGTGTGGGCAAAGCATTCGCTAGCCCTGACCGAATGGAGCTCAACCCGGCCCAGCGCGAGGCAGTCCAGCACTCGAACGGGCCGATCCTGGTCTTCGCAGGCGCCGGCAGCGGCAAGACGCGGGTGATCACCTATCGCGTCGCCAATCTGGTTGCCCGGCACCGCGTTCCCCCTTACCGCATCCTGGCTGTCACCTTCACCAACAAGGCTGCTGGCGAGATGAAGGAGCGACTGATTGAGATTGCCGGAGAAGACATCGGTCGGGATCTTTGGGTGGGAACATTTCATTCCGTCTGTTGCCGCCTGCTGAGACGTTATCACGACGAAGTCGGTCTGGAACGCAGCTTCGTGATCTATGACGACTCCGATCAGAAGGCCATGGTCACGCGCATCGTGCGAAATCTTGGCCTGGACGAGCGCCTATACCCGCCAAAACTGCTGCTGTCTCGAATTCACCGACAGAAGCAGGAAGGGCGACAGCCACGGGACGTCAAGGCCGGTCCAACTTTCGATGAGACTCACGTCGAGGTGTTCGAGCAGTACGAAAAGGCGCTGCGCGCAGCCAACGCCGTCGACTTCGACGACTTGATTCTGCACATGATGCGCATTGCAGAAAATAAGACCAGCCCTGCAAGTCTGGAGCTGCGCGACCGCTTCGATCATCTACTGGTGGACGAGTTTCAAGACACTAACTCGATCCAGTATCGGCTGGTGCGCGCCCTCGCAGCGCAACGCCGGAATCTATGCGTGGTCGGTGATGACGACCAGTCAATCTACAGCTGGCGCGGGGCAGACATCCGCAATATTCGCGGCTTTCGCCAAGATTTCCCGGATGCTCAGGTCGTCAAGCTGGAGCAGAACTATCGCTCTTCCGCCAACATCGTCGCGGCCGCGATGGGCATCATCCAACCCGCGGCGGGACGGGAACCGAAAGAACTGTTCACCGAAGCGGCGGCTGGTTCAAAGGTCACGCTTCGCACCGTCAGAGATGAACGAGAAGAAGCTCACTATGTCGTACGCGGCGTGCGAGCTGAGATCGACGCTGGCCGCTCTCCAGAGGAAATAGCCGTTTTCTACCGGGTCAACGCGCAGTCACGCGTGCTGGAAGAAGCGTTCCGAACCGAGCAGCTGCCGTATCAAATCATCGGCGGCATGCGCTTCTTCGACCGTGCTGAAGTGAAGGATATTCTTTCCTACTTGAGGTTGGTCGACAACCCCCGCTCGGACGCCGATCTGATGCGTATCATCAACACGCCAACGCGCGGGATCGGAAACAAAACCGTCGAACGCTTGCTTGATGTTGCGGCAGCACACTCAGCTAGCGCTTATTCCGCGATCAAACCCGCGCTGGAGGGCAAACAACTGGGGACGGCCGCGAAGAAAAAGCTCGTCGCCTTCCAGGAGCTGATCGAAGGCTTGCGCGAAATTGCTGGCACAAGCTCTCCCCATGAACTCGCCAGCGCAATCTTGGAACGCACGGGCTACCGCCAGGCGCTCCGAGACGCTGACACCGCTGAGGCTGACGCTCGTCTGGAGAACCTAGAGGAGTTCCTCGGCTCACTCACCGAGTACGAGGCTGAGGCCGAAGCCGCAGGAGAAACGCCGGATCTTGCGGGCTATCTGGAGCGTGTCTCCCTGGTCGCCGACATAGACCAGGCGGATCCAGGACCGATGGTACTGCTCATGACCGTGCACGCCGCAAAAGGGTTGGAATTCGAGAGCGTCTACCTAACCGGCATGGAAGAGGAGATGTTTCCTTACCGCGGGTTGGACGCGGATTCAGTGGATGAGCTCGAAGAGGAGCGGCGTCTAGCCTATGTCGCCGTGACCCGGGCGAAGCAGAAGTTGACGATCACCCACGCTGCAGCCCGCACGATCTTTGGGCAAACGCGCTATCAGGTCGCGAGCCGTTTCTTGAAAGACCTGCCCGAGGATGTCGTCCAACGCGAGGGACAGGCGCTCGCCGGCGCCGCACGAGCGCTCGGGCTCGACTCCGGTTTTGCGGGCAGTCGTGGCCACGGCGGCGGCTACGGTGCCTACAACCGCTTTCGCAAACCCAAGACCTACGACGAGTTCGACCAGAGGGATGACTGGTCCCAATTGGAGCCCTCGACAGATACCGAAACCTCGGGCGAGAGCATCGACTACGAAGCCTTCGATGACTACCACGATGAACTCCGCATCCGCCGTGGGTCTCGGGTTGTTCACAAGCGATTCGGCCGTGGGATCGTGGAGCGCGTGGAAGAAGGCGGCGATACGCCCCGTGTCGTCGCTCGATTCCCCGGTTGGGGGTCCAAGAAGGTGCTCGCGAGCCACATCCGATTCGAATAGGCTTGCCATCTATGGCGGACAACAAGCGGCTCTTGATGCTGGAAAAGATGACGAGCTCCGGGCAAGCGGACTCCTTTGCCTGGTACGCGCTCGCGATGGAGTACCGCAACGCGGGCCAACAAGCCTCAGCGATCACGACGTTCGAGAAACTGAGGGAGCAAGATCCAGACTACCTGCCCCAGTACTTGATGGCGGGGCAGATGCTCATCCAGCTAGACCGCAAAGCTGAGGCGCAGTCCTGGCTGACTCGCGGGGTCGAACTGGCTCGCTCGGTCGGTGACGACAAGGCGTTGAGCGAACTGACAGCAGCCCTCGACGAAGCCCAGGCTTAGATAGTGTGAACGCCACCGCCACAACCAAACGCAAGAGGCTATTGACGGCAATCGGCCTGACCGGCGCCTGGTCCCTGCTGCTCAGCCTGACGGTCGAGTGTAGCCATGTCGACCCATACGTGCGGGATCCGGCTGATGTTCCCCGCACCGGGGTGGCAGCAGCCGAACAAGCCCCGCTTTTGCAGCGCCTGATCCTGATCGGCGACGCGGGGAAAAATGTGGGGCAGACACCGATCCTCGAAGCGCTGACGGCGCGAGCCCAGCGCGCACCGGACAAGACCACCATCATCTTTCTGGGTGACAACATCTACCCGGACGGTTTGCAGCCGGAGGGGCACCCCAACCATGAGCTCTCCAAGCAACGCTTGCTGAGCCAGGTACAAGCCGCGAAGTCGAGCGGCGCGGAGTTCTTCTTCGTCCCCGGCAATCACGACTGGGCCCAAGGGGCTCCGGAGGGGCTAGCCAACGTCGAACGTGAAGCTGCCTTGGTCACCGAACAAGGCGGCGTCCGGGCGCACTATGCTCCGGAGCCCGGGTACCCTGGACCTTCTTGCGTCGACCGGCCCCAGGTGCGATTGGTCTTCCTGGATACCCAGTGGTTCATTCACCAGCACGAAAAGAAGCCCGCGGACACATCATTCAACTCGAGCGCAGAGACGGCATTCGAGCAAGTCGCGCAATGCGCATCGCAGTCGGCCGCGTACACCGTGCTCGTAGGGCACCACCCGATGCACACGTTGGGGATCCACGGTAATTTCTACAGCTTCAAGCAACATCTGTTTCCGCTGACGGACTGGCACGACTGGATGTATTTGCCTCTACCGATCGTGGGTTCACTCTACCCGCTGGTGCGCTCGCAGGGCGTGAGTCGACAGGACTTGCCCCATAAAGAAAACAGCGCCATCTTCGAACGTCTGCGAGCCGCGACCCAGGCGACGCGCCCCCTGCTGTACGCTGCTGGCCATGAGCATGGCCTGCAGGTGCATGAGTCGCCTCAGGGCCCGCAATTTTCGCTCGTCAGCGGCTCGGGCAGCACGGCGACGCCGGTGGGCAGCGACGATGCGACGCTCTACGCCCACGAAGGCCGCGGCTTCATGGAACTGGATTTCACGGCGGACGGGCAGGCTATTCTGACCGTGATTGCAGCTGTGGACGCCGAGTCAGCCTTCGAACCGACGTTTCGCCGCACTCTGGCCACCGCACCTCCCCCCAGGCCGAAGGCCACGCCGACAGGCCAGCCCTGACGCCACCGCGCGCAGATTGTATGCTAAACCCCTCAGCGATCATGAGTGGTAGGCAAGTGTTCAGCTTTCTAGCGGCAGCAGCGCTAGGTTTTGGCGTCTTGTGCGCCGGCTCGGCGAAGGCAACCATCGTCGAGCGGGTAGTCGCTATCGTCGGAGACTCGCCGATCCTCTTGAGCGAACTGCGCAAGCGGACCGATCCATTCTCCAAGAACCTGCCCGGCTCCGCCAGTGAGCGCACTGCAGCCAAAAGCCGGCTGTTCACTGAGATGCTCGACCGGATGGTTGATGAAGAGCTGCTACGACGCGCCGCCAGCAAGGCCCAGGTCACAGTCAGCCGCGAGGAGGTGCAAGCGGCCATTGGGCGCGTCGCGCGGGGTAACGGCGTCAGCGTCGAAGAGCTACTGGCAGAGGTCGAGCGTTCCGGTGTGTCGCCTGCTCAATATCGAGTTGAGCTGCGTCGACAGCTGCTGGACGCGAAAGTGATCAATCTGAGACTGCAGGGGCGCATCCGTGTCTCTGAAGACGACGTGCGCAACGAGTACGAAGCCTTGCTCGCCGCCGAGCGTCGACAGTTGCCGTTTCGGGCCGCCGAGATACGCATCCAGATCCCGGCTGGTGCCGGCGGCGCCAAGTCGGCGCTGGCCGAGGCCCGTCGACTAGCCAGCGAGGCGCGTCGCGGTGGGGACTTTTCGGAGCTGAGCCGCACCCACTCCACCGATCCCGAAACCCAGCAGAGCGGTGGGCTGCTGCCGAGCATGCAACCCGGAACCCTGCCTGAGGAGCTGGACAGCATGCTTCTGCGACTCGAAGTGGGTGAGGTCAGCGCCCCGGTGCGAAGTGGAAACGACTACGTTGTGCTCAAGCTGGTGGAGCGTGACCCTTCTCAATTGCCTCCGTTCGAACAGGCGCGTGGACAGCTGGAGCAGCGGGTGCAACTTCGAAAGATGGAGAAGGCGCGACGCCGTTGGCTAGACGGGTTGCGAAAGCGCACGCACGTCGAAATTCGGCTGTGAGTCAGGCGAAGCCCAGATTGCGTGTGACAGTTTGGCACGCACCTCGGCCTAGACCGAACAAAGAGCGACAGCTTGTCGTCGTGGCTGGAGAAAACCGCGCTTTTTTTGCGAACAGCTCAGATCATCGGCCTGGCACGAGACATGCTGGTGGTAGATGCTCCAAGCCCCGGCTCCCGGCTGATATTGGCCCCCCGGCTTTGCCCCCCATGCGCTCACCTTTTAGCTCCAACCCTGTCCCAGCCGGTGCCTGCCGGATCTTGATGTCGCTGCTCGTGCTGGGCGGCCTATGCATCGCCCCTGTGCCGGCTCATGCCCAAACCGCGATTCAGCTGCCAGTCCGTTTCACCCGACTGTTCACGCGCACCGGAACCCGCGTCAACGACATCAACCTCGACGACTGCCACAAGGGAGATGTGCTTTCCTTTGAAGTTCAGGTGTTCAACCCTCGTTCCAGCGCCAACTTCCAGGTTTGGGCGGGCAGCAACTGCAATGAGCTGAACAATCGCACGGGAGATAACCCCAGATGCTGGAAAGTCTTCCAGCAACAGGGTGGTGACGCCAACTTCACCGTGGAGATCCCGGTGCAGACCATCGTCGCCCAGAAGCGCCCAGGCGATCTGGAGAACATCGACCTCTCACCGGACATCGTCTACCCAGCCACAATCGACGACTGCAAGCAGGTGGAAGAAACCATCGGCTTGTACTTCATGTACGTGGGCAGCAGTGAGGAAGCCTCCGCCTACGCGGTCTGGCCAGACCTCGTGGTAGATACTCTAGGCCCGGCGCCCCCCACCGAAGTCACAGGCTCCCCTGGCGAGGAGCGGGTCTTCTTGAAGTGGAAGTCGGCTTCCTCTTCGGAGCTGCAGGGCTACAAGTTCTACTGCGCTCCCAACGGCGGGTCCGCGATCCTGAGCGGCGCAAGCCTGGACGCCGGAGCGGCAGCATCCGTGAGCGCTGACGCGGGGCTGGCAGGGTCTGGCGACGCAGGTTCGAGCGTGCCTCCACCCGTTGACATGAGCACCCAAGCCTCAACCGCGGGCGACGGTGGCGCAGGTTGTTCCGCCGAGGGTTTGGTCGAAGGCGCACTCCCCACTCTGTTAACTGAATGCGGCAAAGTCACCGGCTCGACTTCCACTAGCGGTACTACGAGTACACTCAGCAATGACGTGGAATATGCGGTCGCGGTGTCGGCGATTGACGAACTCGACAACCCCGGCAGACTTTCGAACGTGGTGTGCGCCACCCCGGCCAACATCACGACCTTCTTCGATCGCTATGTGGACTCTGGGGGAACGGGCGGCGGCGGGTTCTGCTCCGTTACGTTCGCTGGCGACCGAACGCAGCATCGGGCAGTGCTCGCCGGTCTTGCCTGCGCCGGCCTATTTGCGGCCCGCCGGCGACGCCGCTCTAGTCAGCCCTCGTCTAGGCATCGAACTCGATGATGCCGTGAACAGATCTCAACAGCACAGACTCCACCATGACTAGTCAATCAAGCAAATCATTGTTGTCCGCCCTGCTCAGCGCTTGCGCCGTCACACTTTCGGCGACCCCGGCTCTTGCCCAAGACACGCTGTTCGACGAGTTCGGCGCTGTCGATGGGAGCACCGAGTATGAGTCACCGCAAGATATGGCCGTCGAGCTGCGGTTTGGCCCCTACGTGCCGAACGTAGACGAAGAATTCCAAGGGCGAACCCCCTTCGCGGATTCCTTCGGCAACGATACGCGCTGGATGATCGGTTTCGAGGTCGATTGGCAGCTGCTGCGCATCCCCAAATTTGGCAGCCTCGGCCCTGGCTTCAGCTTCGGGTACACCAGCCTCGAAGGCGAAGGGACTTTGGACAGTGGCGATGTCGCTGAGCAGAAGACCACCCTGTCCATCCTGCCGATGCACGTCGCCGCGGTCGTCAGAGTTGACACCATCGCGCGGAACACTCCCGTGCCACTCGTCCCCTACGGCAAGGTCGGCCTGGGTTATGCCATGTGGTGGACCAACGACGGTCATAGCGTGGAACGAGCCGCCGCGGACGGTCGCCGCGGGGAGGACACCTCTTACGGTCTAGTTTGGGCTCTCGGTGGCATGCTGCTGCTGGACGTGTTTGACCGCGTCGCTGCCAACGATCTGGACTCCACTCATGGGGTCAACCACAGCTATGTTTTTTTGGAGTGGTACAACAGTGACTTGGATGGCTTCGGCAGCGGCAAGATGCAGGTCGGAGTCAATACCTGGATGGCTGGCATCGCGCTCGAGCTCTAGAGAACGCGGCGATCTGAAGCGTCAGTAGTCAAAATGCTTCGCCTGAGCCGCGTTGGACCAAACTGGTCCGCTGGGTCATCATAAGGGCGTGACACAACCGGCAGACGGGGGAGCGCCGCGCAAGCGTAGCGGGGTCCCGCGGATCCTCATCGTTTTCGCGAGCCTCGGCGCCATCGCTTGGCTCGCTATTGGCGGCCTGATCTACGCCAGGTACAAGCAGGATCCTGAAGCGAGACAAATGCTCGACGGGGTTGCTGGAATGTACCGCGAAATCTTCGAGTCCCAGTTTGGCGAAGAAGTGCGCGCGCTCAAGGAACTCGGCTGCGAAGGTGCTGCGGTGATGACGTTCCCGGATGATGAACAAACGGCTATACGATTCGTCACCTGCACCGTGGCACTTTGGGGTACTCCACCGAGCTGCGATCAAGTGGCCAGGCGCTTCCTTGAAAAGGCCGCGCCGTCCCACGCACGCGTCTTCGTGACCGTGACTCAGGTGCGCCAGGTCTGCCAGTCCACCTATTCGCCAGAGGGAACTCTAGTCGAAGCTCCCAACGACTAGACGCCAGCGCGTGAACGCTGGCGTCTTGTTTCCGCGGGTTGGCTCAGGCTAGGCCTCAGGTGGCCGGCATCACATGCGAGCCAAAGTTCGAGACTCGGCTCACGTAGTGGTAGGTCGGCGCGTGGTGGAATGGCCGCAATGAATGAGCACCTTCTTCCAAGGGTGGCTCAATCTCCGGCAGTTTCTGACCTTTCAGGAAGTCCGCTGGGCGGATGACGAACACGCCGCAGGGAGCTCTTCGCACGACTTCTTCGGCGATCGAGCCGACCAGCAAGCGTTTGATGCCAGTTCGGCCGTGAGTTCCCATGACAATCACATCAGCGCTGACTTGATCCGCCAAGGCAACGATTCGCTCCGCAGGATGACCAGTGGCCACGTACACTGCGATCTTCTCCATGGCGATGTTGCCGTACTTCTTCTGGTAGTTGGTCACCAGCTCGGCCACGTGCTCACGAGATAGGTCGTTGGCTTCGTCGATCTGGGCTAGCCGCTCTTCGGGGCCAGGCATCCGGATCCCGTCATCCTCTTCGGTTCCAACTACGATCACGTGAAGTTGGGCGTCTTCTTTGCCGCTGCAAAGGTTGAGCGCTTGTTCGATGGTTCTGTCGCATAACTCGGAGAAGTCGACGGTTGCGACCACTTGGTACCCTTTGGATTCAGACATGATGTGCCTCCTTCAACGGCTCCCTGGCGGGCCGCCAGATCGCACGAAAACCCTGCTGGCATCCAGCCCGGTTCGCATCGTCCGGCACTGGCTGCTTCGCTACTCGCTCACAAAGCGAAACCCGTGCCACAACAGAGCACCGTCCCCCCCGCCGGATTTCGCGAAATGCGCGGCCCAAGTCCCGCAAACTTTGCGTCAGCTAGCCCGAGTCCGGCAATACCAGCGTTTGCCATCGCGCTGCCGTAGCGCCCGGCGAGTCATTTCGCCCCGCCGGGCCTGGCTACCGGCACCTGTCAGTTGGGCCGGGCGCGCTTCGCCGGCTTGCTCTTGGCCGCGGTCCCGTTGGTTTTCTCAGGCTGAGCCTGCGCAGCTGGCTCCACCGGGGTTGCGGACTCCGGCGCCGTAGGAGCCTTGATGCCATGCTTCTCCAGCAGCTGAGCTTCCAGCTTGGCCATGGTCTGAGGGTTTTCTTGGAGAAAGATGCGAGCTGCGTCACGCCCCTGACCAACCCGCTCGCTGCCCATCGAGTACCAGGCGCCGCTCTTCTGCAAGAACCCGGCATCCACCGCCATGTCCACGACCTCACCCGAACGGCTCACGCCCTTGCCGTACATGATGTCGAACTCCACCTCTCGGAATGGCGGCGCGAGCTTATTCTTGACCACTTTGACGCGCGTGCGATTGCCCACCACTGTGGTGTCCCCGCCACGAGTGTCCTTGATGGCTCCAATCCGCCGAATGTCCAAGCGCTGCGAGGCGTAAAACTTCAGCGCGTTGCCGCCCGTGGTGGTTTCCGGGCTCCCGAACATCACCCCGATCTTCATGCGGATCTGGTTGGTGAACATCAGCACACACTTGGATCGATTCACCGTGCCGGTCAGCTTGCGCAGCGCTTGACTCATCAAGCGAGCCTGCAGACCAACATGGGAATCTCCCATGTCACCCTCGATTTCTGCCTTGGGAACCAACGCCGCAACCGAGTCGATGACGACCATGTCGACCGCGTTCGAACGCACCAACATATCCGCGATCTCCAACGCCTGCTCACCAAAGTCGGGTTGACTGACCAAGAGCTCATCCGTTTTGACCCCCAACCGTCGGGCATAGGTCACGTCCAGCGCGTGCTCAGCATCAATAAACGCCGCAACCCCACCTAGACGTTGCACGTTGGCAATGGCGTGAAGCATCAGCGTGGTTTTGCCGCTGGACTCAGGCCCGTAGATCTCCACAATGCGGCCGCGAGGGTACCCCCCAATGCCCAAAGCGATGTCCAAGCCGATCGACCCGCTGGGAACGACCTTGATGTCCCCCCCAATCTTGTCGCCTTCCCCGAGGCGCATGATTGCCCCGCGGCCGAATTCTTTTTCAACGCTGGCAATCGCCAGATCCAAAGCTTTGCTCTTGTTGTCGTCCATCACGCTCTCCAACGGGCTCAGGGGTTCGCGAGCTGCCCTCGTTATCAGCAGTTACACGCTACTTATCTACCACTGAACAGGTCAATTTATGTTCAGTGTTTTTACTGAGCTCTTGTTCAGATGTCAAACAACGGGCGGACAGGTGCTGTCCGAGCAATGTAACCGTCTTTAATTGCTGGGAAATATCCCCAGGCAGGAGTGCTACATGGCGGCTCCGGCGCCGCCTCCCGCGCCAGCGGTTCCGCCGGCTTCGCCGCCCGTTCCACCCATATCGCCGCCCGTTCCACCGGCGCCGCCTCCTGCGACTCCGCCAGCGCCAGGATCGCCACCGGCTCCACCGCCACCAGCAGCCCCCCCCGCGCCATCGCCAGCGATTCCTCCGGCACCAGGATCACCTCCGGCCCCGGCCGTGGTGAGGTCTCCACCGGCTCCGCCTGCAACGTCTCCGCCTGCGCCACCGCCAGCTTCTCCGCCACCGCCAGCTTCTCCGCCACCACCACCGGCGCCGCCCCCTTGACAGCCCGGCTGCGGATTGGTCGGCTCGGGATTGCGCTGACAGTTGGGCCCATCGTCCCCCGTTTCCCCGCAGCCGGCGAGCGCGATACTGACGCAAACAGAAGCGGTGAAGACACTAAGAAACGATTTGGGACCCATGATTATCTCCGAAGCAGCCCGCAGCAGCCAGCGGGGTCCGCGGAAGTTATCAGCATTTGATGGGACAACCAAGCCTCAGCCGGGTCCGTCTTCCAGCTCTTCTTCCGGGATTTTTCGCACCTCGACGGTCTCTGCTCGCCGGGGACTTGCGTGCAGCACCTTCAGCTCAAGCCCGTTGTAGCGGAGTAGGTCGCCCACACGCGGGACCCGCCCCACCTCCTCGGCAACGAGCCCCCCAATGCTGACCGCCTCACTGTCATAGGGCACGTTCAGTGCCTCGAACACCTTGCGAGTTTCCGCCCATCCCCGGCACAGCAGACTGCTATCGGCCCGCTTGATGATGAATGGATTCACGCGGTCGTTCTCGTCCTCAATCTCGCCGACGATCTCTTCGAGCACGTCCTCCAAGGTGACCAACCCTTGGGTCCCACCGTATTCATCGACGACCACCGCCATGTGCCGTCGCTCATCGCGGATGGTTTGTAGCAAGCGCTCCAGAGGCATCGACGCCGGAACCACCAAAGCTTTCGTGAGTAGCGAATCCCAGTCGGGAGGCTGTTCCGGACGGTCGCGCAGATGAAACAGCAGGTCCTTGGTCAGCACCACGCCGTTGATGTCATCGGGGTTACCACTTGGAGTAAACGGGAAACGACTGTGCCCCGACTGCCGCACCACGCGCAGATTCTCCTCCATGGTGTGGGCGCTGGACAGGTACGACATGCCGCCGCGCGGAACCATCACGTCCCTCGCTTTGAGCTCGCGCAACGCCACGGCGCCTTCAATCATGGCTGCCATGTTCTTGCGCACGACACCCTCGCTGCGGCCCAAGGACGCCAACAATCGGATCTCGTCCAGCGACGTGATCGGAGCTTCACCCCCACGCCGCAGCAAACCCGAAATCTGGCGCGTGACCAGCAGAATCGGCTTGAACACGAATACCAGGAATCGAACGAACAGCGCCACCGGCGCCGCTAATCGATCGGCGAGCACGACCCCCAAAGTCTTGGGGATGATCTCGGTGAACAGCAAGATGGATAGAGTGAACGCGATCGTGAAGATCGGCAGGTGCTCCTCGCTCCACACATCCACGAAGGAAGCACCGGCAATCGAAGCCCCCGTCGTGTTGGCGATGGTATTGAGCACCAAGATCGCGGCAATGGGGATGTCGATCTCGCGTTTGAAGTTCCGCAGGATAGTTCCCGCGCGGGTCTTGCCCAGCGCTTCGACGTGGGAATGACGCACGCTCAGAAGCACAGCCTCCGAGATGGAACACAGAAACGAGAACAGCAGCGCCGACGTAACGGCAACCACGAAGGTCATCATGTCGCGTCGAGGGTAGCCGCTCGCCAGCCTGCTGGCCACACCGCTGCTTGGCTGGGCCAGCAGCTACGTGGCCAGAGGCTCAGTGTCACTCTCCGGGGGGGCGGGATGCAGACTGCTGGCTGCGCTGCGCGTCGCTAACCCCGCGCATCACCGCTCGCTTCAAATCCATTTCCGAACTACTGGCAGTCGCTTTGGGCTTGCGGATTTGAGGCTTCGGAGCCTCTGGCCCAAACGGCGGCGGCGCCTCGTCCTTCACCAACTCCGGCGCATTCGCTTGGATTACCACCTGCGATGGTGGCTGGTAGTAGCGAGCAGAGCCGAATCCGCCGGCCACTCCAACTAAGGCAGACATCAGGGCGACCGAAGTCTTGCTGGGTACCGGCATACCCAGCGCATGCCAGAAGCGCACACCGAGCGGAACGCCGGTGCCCTTCAGCGACTGCTTCGCGGGCGGCGGGGGCAAGCGATCCGTCGCCCGGCGCCGGGGCGTGCGCCCCAACTCTTCCGGGCACGTGGACAAGCGCCGAGCGATGGTGCTCAAGCGCTTGGCCAACAGATGCGCTGTCGCCAATCGCTTCTCACGATCCTTCTGCAGACATTCTTCGATCAGCACCGCGAGATCTTTGTCCAGCGTCGGCACCACCTCCAAGATCGGGCGATGCGCGTTACTCATGATCTCGACCATCAGCGCGTTGTAGTTCGTGCTGCGGAACGGAACTGTCCCAGTGATGCTCTGGTACATCCCCACCCCGATCGCCCAAACGTCGGTTCGCACGTCAACGCCCCCTGCGCCGCGTGCTTGTTCCGGACTCATGAAGATGGGATTGCCCAAGACTGCACCATTGAGCGTCTCGCTTTGGCCTTCGAAACGTGGCCCCAGGGTCTTGCTGACCCCAAAGTCCAGAATCTTTGGCACCATTGCGCCATCCTTGGTCCTCGCCAAGAAGATGTTGTTGGTCGACAGATCGCGATGGATCACTCCAGCGTCGTGAGCCATCGAAAGTGCCGCCGCGATCTGAGCAAAGTACGCGGCCGTCTTGAGTGGTGACAGAGCCCCTTTGCGCTCGACTAGATTCTCGAGCTCTTCGCCGTGGAGCAACTCCATGACGATGAAGGGGCGACCATCCTTGCCCAACGCTACGTCGTACACGTCGACGATGCTGGGATGTTGTAGTGTACCGGTGGTTTTGGCTTCGCGAACGAAGCGCTCGAAGGCTTCTTCGTTCTCGGTAAACTCCGGCAGCAGGAACTTGATTGCAAAGTCCCTGTTGGTCAGTTCATTCCGTGCGGCCCAGACCTCGCCCATCCCTCCAGAGCCGAGCGGCCTGAGAAGCCTATAACGCCCCGCAATTTGGTCTCCGATTCGCACGCCATAACGGTTACAGAAGGGTCCCGTGCAGGGCCAAGAAAGCCACCCAAACTTTTTCCCAGAACTGCGCTCCCGCTGGAACGCACGCGGCAGAAACCAGGCAGAAACGCCCGGAACTACACGTCGCACCTAAAACGCGACGACACCTCGGACGGGAACAGTTCTACGCGCGCTCAGGATTTCTTGGCAGCATTGGCGACGGCCCCGCGGACCTGCTGCTGCTGTTGCTGAAGTACCTGCGCCACCATGCGCGAACGCTCAATCGCGAAGCGCTTGACTTCGGCATTCGACGAACCAGCGAGGGCGTTGAGCAGTTTGGTCACCTTGTCGATCTCGCGAGCCTGGAACAGCGCCTCGAAGTAGTTGTTGGCCAGACGCACGTCACGGATCATTTGGGCCTCGTGGTCGCGGAGCAGAGTGATCACCGATTGCAGATCGCCCTTTTGACCATAGATGGCGGACAAGGAAACCAGTGCCAGTGCATCCTTGGGGTCCCGCTCCAGCGCTTTCTTGGCGAATGCTTCAGCTTTGTCGCGAGTTTTCTCGTCCGCGGCGTAGAAGCCCTGCAATGCGACGTACGGAGCTGGACTGGTCTTGTTGGGCGCGGCTTCGGCCAACTCCTCGACCGCGCGGATCGCCGCTTCTTCGTCATCGGTGCGCTTGACCAGCCCGTATAGGTACGCCCAAGCGTCTACGAACTTCGGATCGATCGAGATCGCCTTTTCCACCTGAGTTCGCTCGTTCTCGGGCTCTTCCTTCTTGGCGTACACTTTGGCCAGGTGCAACGCGGGCACAGCACTCTGGGGCAGCAAGTTCTGCGCTCCTTTGAGGGTGCCTTCGGCCTTGTCAAACTGCTCCGCTGAGATCTGTGCAACCCCAAGGCCCAACCAATCTTCCCCAGTGCCTCCACCCGCGACGATCTTGGAGAGCACCGCCACCGCCTTTTCGGCGCGCCCGTGCTTCATCAATTCCTGGGCGAAGATCCGACCGCGGTTCAAGTCGCTCTGGTTCTCTTTCCAGTGTTTTTCGAGACCACCCAAGAGATCTTCGAGCCCGATGGCAATCGGTCGCCCCTCGTTGTCCTGAACCTGTACAGCAGGACCATTGAAGCCCAGCAGCTTCCACATCTGCTCAGGAGTGACCGCAATCGCCCCCTGCTTCATCTTCTCGGTGAGCTCATCCGTTGGCTGTTTCAGCGGCAGGACCACCAAAGCATTCTGAGGTATCCCGCTCGGGAACGCGGAAACTGGCGCGACAATCGCGGCGCCGCCGCCGATGTTCAGGTTGGCTCCGACGACTTTACCTGCTCCTGCAGGAGGATTTGACTGACTCATAGTAGGGCGCGCGAAGCTAGCAGCTCGACTGCTGTAGTTCCAGGGGGAGGAAGGCCGGCAGAGCCGCAGAAGACGCCCGCTGAATTGGGAATAATCCTGGATTCACCGACTGATATGGCACCTACCCTGATCGCGGCTGCCGGCTCGCGGGTCAAAGGTGGCGGGCGTCTATCGGGCGCATTATACAAAGAGGACCGGTTTCAATTGATGTCCATCGTCCTCGCCATACTCGGGCTCGCTGTGCTCATGGTCGTTCACGAGGGCGGTCACCACTTGGTGGCACGCGCCTTTGGCCTGAGAGTCATTCGTTTCAGCATCGGCTTCGGGCCGACCATTTGGAAGCACCAGCCGCGCGGCAGCGATACTGTCTATCAAGTCGCGATCATTCCGTTTCTTGCCTACGTGCAGATCGCCGGAATGAATCCCTTTGAAGACAACGATCCGGACGACAAGGGCAGCTACGCCAACGCCAGTTTGACCGCGCGCATTGCTACGGTCTTCGCTGGCCCACTGGCGAACTACGTGTTCGCTTCTGTGTTGTTCTTCATCGCCTTTTTCGCGCTGGGTCGACCGCAGTTCTCGACCGTGGTTGAGGTCATGGATGAAGGCGCCGCCAAGGCGGCGGATATGCGCAGCAACGACAAGATCGTGAAGGTCGACGGGGTGCCTATCAATGACTTCGAGCATCTGCGGGACATCATCGTCAAAAGCCCGAACAAAGAGCTGACTGTCGCTGTCGAGCGTGACGGCCAAGTGCTGGATCTCAAGGTGACCCCGGAAGCCAAAGGCCCCAAGAACATTGGTCTGATTGGAGTCAAGCCCACGGAGCGCTTCTTCCAACCCATGAGCCTCAAGGAATCCGTGGTGGAGTCGCTCGCGAAGCCAGCGCTAGTCGTCGAGGGTTTGGTGGTCGGACTGACGCGCATGCTCTCGCAACGCGAAACGCCGGAGCTGTCCGGACCAGTGGGGATCGTGAAGATGGGAGCGGACATGGTGCGCTCCGGCATGTACGAGCTGTTGTTCTTCTTCGGGACTCTGAGCGCCTACCTAGGCGGTTTCAATCTCCTGCCGGTGCCGGCCCTGGATGGCGGGCGCCTGATGTTCCTCGGTTATGAGGCGGTCGCACGCCGCAAGCCCAACGCCAAGGTCGAGGCGCATATCCATGCACTCGGCTTGCTGATGTTTCTGGCGTTGATCGCGGTCGTGACCGTGCACGACTTCCAAAAGTAGCCCGGCGAACTAGTAAGCCAGCAACTCCAAAAGCGGCGGCACGCTCATCATGAGCTCTCGGGCGACGTCGCGCGGGCAACTCATGACCAGTGCCCCTCCGGAGCCGGCACGCGCATCATGCGGAGCAGGACCAGCCGACAGCATGGTGGACGGAAACAAGAAGTCTCCCGGAGACAGCTGGTCCGTCACTTGATCCCCTTGCACCACCTCAACCCGACCCCCACCGATGACGTAGAGCCCATCCACGGGTTTTCCTGCTTCGGCTAGCTTTTGTCCCGGATCGATCACACGGACCTGCATTTTGCCCAGCACGGTGGTTCGTAAGGAGTTATCCAGGCGTTCACCGAGCGGTCCGAGGGTGGCCCCGCAGACCGCCAAGTAGTAGTCAGCAATGAAGCGAAGCTCGTCAGCCACCCAAGGGCTCGCCTCGAGGACCCGCTCGATCTCCTGGGGCTCCCAAACGGCAACGCGTGTGTCGTCAATCTTGGCTTCGACCCGCAGTTCGATCGACTCATCCAATGTGCCTTTGGTGAACACCACGTCACCATGTCGAGCCTGAGCTCCGGCGTCGTCGGCAAATGCCGGGAGAATGTCCACGGCTCCGCGGGTGATCAGAGCTGCGCCGAAAAAGCCAACTTCCTCGCCGCGGTTGAGAGTCTCGATGCGGGCACTCTTCGCAAGCTGCACCTGCACGTCCGGCGGCAAGTCCTCGAAGCCTCGCGCCTCATCGAGCGGCACGTCATCGACCACCGGCTCGACGGGTTCGTCGGCTTTTGGCACTTCCTCGTCCGGCGCTGCGCCGGCGGACGCCTGTGCGTTCCCCGCTGCTGCATCCGGAACATCACCGGGTAACACTGCGGCGCGGGGAGGACTCGAGTCGGCTGCCTCCAAGTCGAAATCCGCGGCATCTGCCAACTCTGGCTGCGCCTCCTCAGCCTCAACGTCCCCGAAACTCAACGAGCTAGGATCCGAGTCGTATTGGGCGATGGCGGTCTCTTCGACCGGAGGCTCCAAGCCTACGGAGCTCAAGCGGTCATCAAACTCGGCGTCGCTAGCCGTCTCTTCAGCCGGCTCGTCCCCCACGATCGACTGCCGTCCCAGCAGCGCATCGAGCTCTTCGCCGGACAACTCTTCGACTTCGAGCTCTGGAGCGGAAGCCATCGGGCCGCGCCGCCCGCGATCCTCCAACTGCCCCAAGCTTTGCCGAGGCTGCTCCGGCTCGCTGAAGGTCGCGCTCCGCGCACTGGGCTCAGCGTCAGCTCGCGCGTCCAGATTGGCCTCCGTAGCTGGAGAAAAGCCGGGAGCTGGCTCCGGGGAGCCCGGAGTACCAGGTGGGGGTGGCGGCCCCAGCTCAGTCGACGGGCGCTCCAACGTGCGCATCATCGAGGCGGGATTCGACAAGCGATCGGCGAGGGGATTGACCAGCGGCGTCGCTTCGGCTTCGAGCATGTGCTCTTCGCCCAGTTCCTCACCGATCACTTCTTCTTCGGCGATCAGATCGTCAGCGAACTCCTCTTCACCTATCAAGTCATCCGCATCCAGCGACGCGACGGCACTCGAGTCGAGCTCCTCGGGCTCCAGGTGGGCGACTGATTCGACCTCATCGGGATCAAGGGAGTGGACGATATCGGAGTCTAGTTCCTCGATCTCCGGAGCTGGCACGGCACCGTCCCCGAGCTCGACCTCGACATCGAAATCCGGCTCCGCACTAAAGTCGGGAGGCGGAGGCTGCAGCGCTGGTTTGCCTGCCGAGCGTGCTCCGTTGCCGTTCGGAGGAGTCGTGTTTGGAGCGGGCGGCATTGAGTGATGAACTGCAACCTGCTCGGCCAGTTCTTCTGCATCCTCGCGCAGCTCGGCGGCACGCTCGTGGTTGCCCGCCTCTTGTGCGGAGTCCGCAGCACGCCGCAACCAGACGACCGCGTCTTCCTGGCCCCCATCGGTCCAACGCGCTTGGGCGACCTGTAGTGCCCAACGCACATCGTCCGCGTCGTCTTCACGCGCTTCAAGCACCGGCAAAGTGACGCGCGCCCGCTCCATCAACTCTTCTTAGCCTAACTCGTCAAAGCGGCCTACCAAATCAGCCGCAACCCATTCTCTGATCTGGGCCTATCTTAGTCATCGGATCGTGGATTGAACAAAGGTGTGTGGCACAAAAGCTCACTGCGGATGAACAAAGATCTCCCTTTCTTTGCTGCCGTTGGGTGGGCCGATGACCCCCCTGGCCTCCATCGCTTCCACGATCTTGGCCGCCCGGTTGTAGCCAATCGTCATCTTTCGCTGTAACCAGGACGTGGAGCAGCGCTGCGTTTCCGCAACGATGCGCACCGCTTCATCGTAGCGCGAATCCAGGTTCTCGTCCGCATCTGCGGCCGCCTCGTCTTCGTCATCCGCGCGCAAAATATCGTCGTGATACACCGGAGCCCCCTGTGCGCGTAGGTGGTCGCAGAGCCCGTTGACCTCTTCTTCACTAACAAAGGGACACTGCACCCGGTGGGTCTCCGTCGAACCGTTGAGCTTCACCAACATGTCTCCCTTGCCCAACAACAGCTCCGCGCCCATGTCGTCCAGAATCGTACGGCTATCTACTTTCTGGGCCACCCGGTACGCGATCCGGGTGGGGAAGTTGGCTTTGATCATCCCGGTGATCACGTCGACGCTCGGCCGTTGGGTCGCCAGCACGACGTGCATACCGGCGGCGCGCGCTTTTTGGGCCAAACGCGCGACGGCGGCCTCGACCTCCTTGCCCTGCTGCATCATTAGGTCGGCAAACTCGTCGACGACAATCACGATGTGAGGCATCCGACCGGGGATCTGCAGACCGTCGGATCCGTCCTGAGCCGCGGGTACGGTCACGGCGCTGCCGTCGGCGGTCAAAGCTTCGACGTCTTGCGGCTTCGGTTGCGCTTCGCCACGCTCAACCTTGCCAACCCACTGATTGTAGGTCGTGATGTTCTTGGTGCCGGCGACGGCAAACGCCTGGTAGCGCCTTTCCATTTCGTCGACGGCCCACTTCAGAGCTTTGGTGGCCTGCTTCATATCTGTGACAACAGGCAGCAGCATGTGCGGAATACCGTCGAAGGGCGCGAGTTCGACCACCTTGGGGTCGATCATCAGCATGCGCAGCTCCTCGGGTGAGCGCTTGAACAACAGGCTCGAGAGCATCACGTTCAAGCCGACGCTCTTGCCTGCGCCCGTCGCGCCGGCAACAATCACGTGGGGCATGGAAGCCAGATCTGCATAGAACGGGGCTCCCACGATATCGCGACCGAGCACGACTGGCAGCGGTGCCTTCTTGGACAGCTGCTCGAAGCGCTTGTCCTCGATCAGCTCACGCAGGTTCACTGGCACCCGATGATCATTGGGGAGTTCGAAACCAATCCGGCTCTTGCCGGGAATGGGAGCGATGATGCGCACCTTGCGAGACAGGCCGAGGGCTAGATCGTCACACAGTCCCGCGACCTTGCTGACTTTGGTGCCAGCCTCTGGAGAAAACTCATAGGTGGTGACGGTCGGCCCGGGGTGCACCTCTTCCACCTTGCCGGTGACGCGATAATCACCAAGCGTCTTTACCAGTCGGTCAGCGAGCTCCAGTACTCGATCTTTGTCAACCTTCACCACCTCGTCGGAGGGCAGGCCCAATAAGTCAGTATCCGGGAGCGCAAAGCCACGCTTGCGCTGCTTCTTGGGCAAAGCTCCGCGCACCACAGCCGTGTTGTGGCTGGTGTCCACGATCTTCAAGGCCCCGTCGGCGTCTTCGCCAGCAGCAGCTCGCCGCGCTGGCCTCGCGATGTCCTTGACGGGCAGCTCGTCCATTGGGGCCGCTTCGTCAGGCTCCTCTGGCGCCTCGCCTTCCGGCTCCGCTTCGGATGCCAGGGGCTCGTCTTCACTCTCCTCAATCGACTCCGCACGCGGAATCGACTGCGTCTTGTCTGGAGTCGGGCTGAGCTCGGACAGTTCGGTCCAGGCGCTGCGCAGCGAGTCAGCGATGGCGAGCGGGGGCGCCCCAGTCTTCTCGAGCGGGATCCACTGATCTTCGTCGTCGAGCTGCGCGATAATAGCCGCGTCGCTCGGTTTGGTATCGATCTTGGGCGCGGCTTGCTGGCGAGCTTCAGCACGCTGCTGCGCTCGCAAGACTTTGGCCTCGGACCAAGCCTCGGCAGCGCGGCGCAGACTGTGAGAAGCCCACTGCGCCAAGGCCCGCGCTCGCCGCGCGACCATCTGACAGAGCTCAATGAAAGAAAACGACGCCCGGCTGATCAGGATCAGTCCGACGATCATCGTCCCGACCAACAGGGAGCCGGCCGTGCTGAACAAGGCTTCAAACAGCTCACCGAACAGTAGTCCGACGTTGCCGCCACTACGCACGTGGCCGAACACCTCCGCTTGCGGAAGTAGCACGTGCGCCAAGGCCGAGAGCACCACGGCCACGACCAGGTCTCCTGCAATGCGCAGACCAGTGAGACGAGGCTTCCGTCCCTTGAACAGCGGCCAACCCACGACAACCAATTCGAGCGGTGCCGCCCACGCCACCACCCCGAACCCTTTGACCAGCACGCCAGCAATCATTGCCCCAACCGGGCCCACCCAGTTGTCGCCCGCGAGCGTCGGATCGTCCGGATCTAGCCGCAGACTGGACAGCGCCAGCCCCAAATAGAGGGACACGGTAAAAAGCAGGAACGCCAGCACCTCGAGCCCGCGCGCACGGGGGCTCTCGTCTTCGAGCTGGTTGGGATCGAGATCAGGGCCGGCGGCGTCGCCGGCGCTTTGGCTTCTGGGAGTAAATAAGCGCGTCGGCATCGTTTCGTAGCGTAGGAGTAATTTGAATACACTATCCTACCTTGTGCCACCTAGTTTTGGTCTGCCTATCAGCAGTGCGCAAGGCCGGATTTTGCTTGGTATTTGAACGTTTAGATAACTACTCCTGCACTCTGGCGATGACATTCCGCTGCGAGCGGGCCACCCGAGGCGGCATAGGTCAATAACCACGCGCCCGCCGGGGGCCTCGTCCTACGCCAGCCGGAGCATGCGGGTGAAGTTTCGAGCTGAATCCTGGGGCGGCCAACTTGAGTGAGCCGGGATGAGAGACGTATATTCACGAAGTTGCGGGCGGCGCGGGAGGTGCCGCCTCGCACGCCGTCTGTGACCGAGACCATGAACGAACGAACAACGAAGCGCAGCCCGCGGATGAGGACTCTGACCATCACCTTGCTGTTGGGGAGTCTTTTGGCAGGCACCGGCTGTCGCACGACTGAAAGTGACGTGCGGCGTTGGGCCAACACTCAGCAGGGCCCGCGCAAACTGGTCGCGGTACTGCAACACGACAAATACAGCGACGAGCTGCGCACGTCCTCAGCCATCACGTTAGTCACGATGCGGCCCCGCAAGGGTCGCCGGATCGGCATCGAGATGCTGGCCGAGACCTTGGCAACGATGCCTCCGGAAGCGCGCGCTCGAATCATCGACGGGGTGATTCCGGTTCTCACCAAGGAACTCGGCCAACCTCCGCCGGAGCCAAAGTCCGATGCGCCGGATGCCAGTATCGCCTACAAAGATGCGGCAGTCGAACTGCTAACCCACGAAGGGACCAAACTGATCGACGACCCTGCCCAAGAAAAGGCCCTGAGAGACTCGCTCCGGGATTGGGCGGTGGCGGACTTCGCTGGGCGAATGGACGCGCCATCCCAAAAGGTCGGGATGGAACAGATGATGCGAGTGCTGGGGCCCAACGGCGTTCGTCCGCTGCCATCACTGATCAAGCCGGAGGCCCCAAAGATCTCGCGACTGGTCGCGCTGATCGCAGAGGTGGGCGACGCACAAACCAAAGAAGGTGCGTCGAAAGCGCTGGTCACTGTCGGACAGGAGGTTGCCTCAAAAGCCTGGTTGGATCGCAAAGCACCCGCCGTCAAGAAGGCCAACGAAGAGTCCGGCATCAAGGTAGACGACAAGCGTTTCCAAGCTCAGCTGGCTCAGTTCCAGGAAGAAGAGCTGATGCGGATCTTCGGCTCGATGAAACGAGTCGGTGGTGTTGCGGCGATCGATTTCCTGTTGGGCTTCGCCAAGGATGCGGCCCGCCCCGAAAAGCAACGGGCGGCGGCGTTGGCCGCACTCGAAGGGAACTTGGACAAGAACAACCAAACTCAGATCGACGCCGTCTTGGCCCTGGCCAAAGACGACAACACGCCGGACATCGTCAGAGATCTCGCGCTGCGTCGCATCGGCGAGATGCCGCGTCCGGCAGTCATCGACCACTTGTACGGGCTGTTTGACAACGACAATTGGAAGGTCAGGTGGGCCGCTGCGGAACACATCCTGAAGATGAGCGAAGGCAAGCACATCGACGAGTTCATGAAGCGCCTTGGAAAGATCGAGCACATGGCGATTTCTGAGCCGCTCCACTACGGCAAGTTGCTCGGAGAGCTGAAAGGTGACCCGACCATGGCCTCGGTCGTGGACTCTTACACCGACAAGAAAGAGAAGAAGCCGCTGCGGTTCACCGCTCTGGGCTACTACTACCAGTACGGGACCACGGCGGATCTAGAAAAAGTCTCGGCATTTGCTAAGGACAAGGAGAAGGTTCCCGAGTGCGCGGAGGGGGCCAAAGATTGTGAGTGGAAGTGCGCCGATCAAGAGCTGGAAACCCTGGGCGACTTTGCGGAGCATTGCGTTGTGCCCGCGATCAAGAACAGGACGCCAAAGGCCAAACCCGCTGGAAAGGCGGCAACCCCAGTAAAAGCGTCGCAAGACGGGGAAAAGAAAGAGTAAGATGAACCCCAGCTGGCTGGCCTCCACGGGGCCGCGCTGTCCGCAATAGGCCCCTGAATGAGTGATACGAAGACTATCCGTTCCTTCCAGTGCCGCGACCATCTCTGGCAGAAGTTCGAAGAGATGGCGGTAGAGCTGGAGTGTTCCGTCGACTACCTCGTCAACGACGCGATGAAGCAGTACGCGCGCCAGCGCGGCTATGGGAGTACGAAAGCCGGGGGGCCCCCACCTCCCAGTCGCACTTCGCTGCAGCCGCCGGCAAACATTCCCGCAAGTCAACCTAGCGGGGCGCCTCCGCCTCCGCCGGAACCCCCGCCTCCCCCGCCGGCTCCTGCGGCCGCTGCGCCGCCACCGCCGCCGCCTCCCCCGCCAGCGGCTGCCAGAAAGCCTCCGCCTCCAGGTCGGCGGAGCGCTGGGGCGCCGCCGGTCGGAGGTCGCGGGCACTCCCCGCCGCCTCCACCCCCGCCACCTCGTCGACCTTCGCCGCCACCGCCACCTCCTGGTGGTGGGCGCGCAGCCCCGCCGCCTCCCCCTCCGGCGCGAGGCGCCCCGCCTCCCCCGCGACAGCGCACGCTGCACCTGTACTACAACAACGAGGCGTTCCCGATTGCCAAAGATCGGTTCATCATTGGCCGTGGAAAGCAAACGACGGATCTCACGATCAAGGATCCGAACGTTTCGCGTCAGCACGCCATGGTGGAGTACATGAATGGCAAGTACTACATCGTGGACATGGGCTCGACGAATGGCGTCGAATTTGGGGGCAAACGCGTCCAGCGTCAGGTCGTCAACGAGGGCGATACGTTTCGCGTCTGCGACCACGAGTTGCGTTTCACTTACGCTTGATAGCCCCCCGCGTTAGCTGCTCTTGTTCGCCTGGAGCAGCGCGCTGGAGGCTAGTCGCCGCCGCGGGTTAAGCATGCACGTCGCCATCATCGGCCCCGGAGCGTTGGGCAGACTGTTCGCAGCCGCTCTGGTGCGCGCCAAAGCTAACGTCACGCTGATCGCGCGCCGTGCCGACGCGAGCCACACCAGCTACCGCGTCGCCCGCCAAAGCTTGGGTGCGCGCCCACGAAGCGTGAGCGTTGAATTAACATCGGAGTTGGTCGAGGCTGATGCCTATCTGATAACCATCCGCGGAGAACAACTGCTGACGGACTCTGGCAGGCAGCTGATGCAGCAACTCCGTCAACGAGACAAGCCCGTGGTGCTGCTTTCACCGGCGCTGTCGCAGGGTGTAGAGCAACTCCAGGAGTTGCTGCCGCAGATGATCCTGACGCTGCCCGCGATTGCGGCACGCTGGCATCCGGAGACCAATGAATTGCACTACTGGTCATCTGCGTTCGCTAGAACCAGGCTCGAACGGGGACACCCGTTCGCGCCATGGCTCGCCAAGAAGCTGAGCGAAGGCGGCGTGCCCTGCTCGCTCGCGCTCAACGTGGCCAAACTCAGCACCGCGACCACAATCGCGTTCTTTCCGCTTCAAGTTGCGCTGGCGGCCGTCAACCAATTGCTCGACTGGCCACATCATCCGCAGCTGCTGCAAACCTTGGGCGCGGCGCTGCGGCAGTGTCGGCGCGTCGCCAAACAACAAGGCCCAATCGAACCTGGCATCGCGCTGCTAACTTGGCTAGCCAGCGCAGGTTGGTTGATGCGCCTGGGGTGTGTGCTCTTGCCGGCACTCCTACCCAAGCTCACAGAATTCTTGCAGTTCCATTTCGGCCCCAAGCTGCTCCAGCAGCATCAGCTGTTCACGGCGCAGATTGAGGAGCTCGCCAGACAGCAGCACACGTCAGTCGAGCAACTGCGAAGTCTGATGAATCAGGCCGAACAAGCCAAGGAGTGAGGCGCGACAAACGCGGCCCGACAGAGGTGGCTCGGTTATGCTGCAAGCATGCGTCCCCACGAGTTCCGCCTAGGGCTCACGGTCATCGGCTTGGCCGCACTATTGACCGTCGGCATGGCAGTCGCCCAAAACGCACGCAGCAGCCTCCCGTGGATGCCGGCTGGCAGCGTGCCCCTTCCGGCTGGGGTCCGGAGCGTAGAATTCCCCATGCACGATGAACCGCTGCTTTCGGCACCGGGACTGTCGGCCCAGGTCGCCCAGCAGAATCGTCGCGGCGCAGCCCAGTTGGGAGCGCGGCTGCCGCTGTACGCGGTGGAGTCGCCGGGGGGAGCCTGCCAGAACCATTGGCTGATGGTAGGGCCGATGGCATGGGTGTGCGAAGATCGCGTGCGACTCAGCACTTGGCCGGCGCGCCCCGCCAACGAACACGCGACCTTTGATGATGGGCTACCGTACGCCTACCACTTCGTCGGCCAGGACGGGACCTTCGGCTATGACAGTTTGAACTTGGCCGAAGAAGGGATCCCCGATTCTCAGCTGGAGCCAGGCTTTGCTGTCGGCATTCGCCGCATGCAACACAAGCCCGGGGGCGAACTCTATGGGCTGACAACTCACGATCTTTGGATCCCCATGCGCGATCTCAACCCTGTGCAGCGTTTCGACTTCAGCGGGGTAACCCTTAAAGACGGGCAGCTCAGGCATGGTTGGGTGGCCACTGATACGAGCTACTGGACAGCTCCTGGCAAGCGCCCCGTGTATTCGCAACGGGACAAGGTCAGCCGCTTTACCAGCTTCGAAGTCCGGCAAGTCAGCACGCACCGCGGAGCTGAGTATATCCAGGTGGATGAAGGACGTTGGCTCAAAGCCGCTGACGTCAGACTTGCGAGTCCAACAGCAATGCCTGCCGAAACGAAACCAACCGAGCGCTGGATAGCGGTTGATACGCAGCAGCAAACGTTGGTTGCGTACGAGGGAGAGCGTCCGGTGTTTGCGACCCTGGTTTCAACCGGGCGTGGTTACGGGGACAGCGAACTGGCCACCCCAAAAGGGCAATTTCGGATTTGGGTGAAGCTCCTGAGCACGGACATGACCAACATCGAAGACCAAAACGCCAGTCGCTACTGGGCGATCGAGGACGTCCCCTACGTGATGTTCTTCAAAGGCGGCTATGGTCTACACGGCGCCTTTTGGCATCGCTCTTTTGGCAATCGACGCAGTCATGGCTGCGTCAACCTCGCCCCGTTGGACGCACAGTTCTTGTTTCACTGGGCTGGCCCACGCTTGCCAGCTGGCTGGCACGCCGTCTTGCCGACCAGTCACGATCCCGGAACGCTTGTCGTCGTGCGCTGAACTCCGACAGACGTCGTTCCCCGCCTCCAGGCATCCTGCAAAGCCTGCGGACTGCAACGCCTGGTGCGAACAACTCTGCGCGGTTGGTACAAGATGCCCCAATTGTGCCTGTCGTAATGGCTCTCAAACGGAGCTTTCGCTACATGCCCAGCAGACAGGCTTTTCATGAAATCAGCGCGATAGCCGCCAGTTATCGGGGCCATAATCCGCTGATTTGTGGCGTTTTGTGTCACTCCGGCCGTTAATCTCGACGTGTTACGCTGAGACTGCTCCGAAGCGCTGCATTGGCGCGCTTTTTGGAGGGTCGCGGCCAGCGCGGGACTTGCACCCAAGGGACGACAGCCGCTAATAGACGTGCGTTTTCCCGAGCAGCAATAGAACCATGTTGAAGTTACTGATCGCCAAAGAGACCGCCCCCGGCGAAACCCGAGTGTCTGCCACGCCAGACACGGTCAAGCGTTTCCTCAAAGACGGTCTCACCGTCAGCGTCGAAAGCGGCGCTGGAGAAGCCTCCGGAATCACGGACGAGGCGTTCAGCAAGGCCGGCGCAGAAATCGTGCCCTTGGCGGGTACCGCAGCGGCCTGGGCCGCGGCAGACATCGTGACGAAGGTGGCCCCCCCTAACGAGAGTGAAGCCAAGCGCTTGAAGTCTGGCGCTCTACTTGTTGGCTTTGCCTCCGCGCACAGTCACGGCGAAATCGTCAAGCTGCTGCGCGACCAGCAAGTCAGCTTTGCAGCCATGGAGTTGATCCCACGCATCAGCCGGGCACAGAGCATGGATGCACTCTCCTCGCAGGCGTCGATTGCCGGCTACAAAGCGGCGCTGCTCGCGGCGTGCAATCTCGACAAGTACTTCCCTTTGCTGATGACCGCCGCTGGCACCGTGCAGCCCGCGCGAGTCGTGATCATGGGCGCAGGGGTGGCCGGACTACAAGCGATCGCCACCTGCCGACGGCTCGGCGCCGTGGTCGAGGTGTCCGACATCCGACCCCAAGTCAAAGAGCAGGTGGAATCTCTAGGCGGGCGCTTCATTGATGTGCCCGTCGAGGGCGAAGGCGAGGGTGGCTACGCCAAGGAGCTGACTGCCGAGCAGCTCGCGCAGCAGCGAGAGATCGTCCGAGCACGCGTGGTCGCGGCTGATGCAGTGATCACCACGGCCCTCGTACCGGGCCGGCCCGCACCACGGCTGATCACCGACGACATGATCGAAGAAATGCGTCCTGGCTCAGTCGTGGTGGACATGGCCGTGGAGCAGGGCGGCAACTGCTCGCTGAGTGAAGCCGGCAAAGACGTAGTCAAGCACGGCGTACGAATCTTGGGTCCACAAAATTTGCCTGCCAGCGTGCCCGCAGACGCCAGCTTGTTGTACGCGCGAAACGTGCACAACCTGCTCACACATCTGTGTCCGAAAGCTGAGCTGAAGCTAGATTTCGAGGACGAAATCACCAACGGCACGTTGCTCACGCACGCCGGTGAAATTCGCCACGCAGCTACCCGTGCGGCACTCGAACCGGAAAGCGTTGCAGACCGAGCTTCTTGAGCCCCGGTCATACTGGAGTCTGAATCATGGCAATGGGTCCCCTACTCATCGGAATTTACGTCTTCGTCCTGGCGAGCTTCGTCGGTTTCGAGATCATCAACAAAGTACCACCAACGCTGCACACCCCTTTGATGTCCGGCGCCAACGCCATCAGCGGCATCACGATCGTGGGCGCGCTGGCCACGGCGCAGACGGCTGACCCAACGCTCGCCAATATTCTCGGCGCGGTGGCTATCGCCATGGCTTCCATCAACGTCGTCGGCGGCTACCTCGTCACCGACCGCATGCTGCGCATGTTTGGAAAGAAGAAGAAGGCATGAACAGCGAAACTTCGAGTTTGGTGCAGCTCTCTCACGTGCTGTACATCGTGGCCACGGTCCTGTTTGTCCTGGGGCTCAAGCAGCTGACCAAGGTGCAGAGCGCCCGGCGTGGAAACCACTTGTCCGCCCTCGGCATGCTGCTGGCCGTCGCTGGCTCCTTGCTGGAGATGGGCCTAGTGGACTACCGCTGGATCCTCGGCGGCATGGCGCTCGGCGGTTTGATCGGTTTCGTGCTTGCGGTACGCGTCGCCATGACCGAGATGCCTGAGTTGGTCGCTTTGCTCAACGGCTTTGGCGGCGCCGCATCAGCCTTGGTCGCGCTGAGTGTGGTCGTGGGCCAGGTGCTGGAGCCTGAAGCCCACGCCAGCATCTCCGAAACCATCGGCGTCTCGTCGGCCGTGACAATTGCATTGTCGGTGCTGATTGGCGCGGTGACGCTCACCGGCAGCGTCGTGGCGCTGCTGAAATTGCGCGGCACGTTGAAGAAAGGGCAACCCATCTTGCTGCCCGCCCGGCACGTGATCAACGGGCTCTTGCTGGTGTTGGTGCTCGGCGCCTGCGTGGGTGCAGGCTTCTTGGGCACTCCGCAGACCGACTTGACCACCTATCTCGCGGTGCTGACCGCTGGCTCGGCAATCTTAGGCGTGCTGCTGGTGATCCCCATCGGCGGTGCGGACATGCCTGTGGTGGTTTCGCTGCTCAATTCGTACTCGGGTCTAGCAGCTGCCGGTGCGGGCTTCGTTGTCGGCAACCCGCTGCTGATTGTCGCCGGCGCGACGGTAGGCGCGGCGGGCATCATCCTGACGATGATCATGTGCAAAGCGATGAACCGCTCGCTCGTGAACGTGCTAGTCGGCGGCTTTGGCGGAGAAGAGAGCACCGGCGCGTCCGGCTCTCAAGAGTACGAAAACGTGCGCTCCACCGGACCCGAAGAGGCCGCCATGCTGCTCGAGTCGGCTTCCTCGGTGATCTTCGTTCCCGGCTATGGGTTGGCAGTGGCTCAGGCGCAGCACATCGTGCGCGAACTTGCCGACAGCTTGACGGCCAACGGCGCTCAGGTGCGGTACGCGATCCATCCCGTTGCAGGGCGCATGCCTGGACACATGAATGTGCTGCTAGCCGAGGCGGACGTGCCTTACGAACAGTTGGTGGAGATGGACGCCATCAACGAAGACTTCAAAAACACCGACGTCGTGGTCGTGGTCGGCGCCAATGACGTGGTCAACCCGGTTGCCAACAAGGACCCGGCCAGCCCCATCTACGGCATGCCCATCCTCAAGGCGCACGAGGCTCGTACGGTGTTCGTCATCAAGCGCTCACTCAGCGCTGGCTACGCGGGCATCAAGAACGAACTGTTCGAGTACGACAACAACATGATGCTCTACGGGGACGCCAAGCAGATCCTGCAGCAGCTGGTGGCCGAGCTGAAAGAGCTGCTCCCGGCGCGACCCTCCGCCAGTCGCCTGAAGCAAGCCTCCTAGTCAGTCCTCGCTTAGAGAGTAAGGGCTGTCTACCGGTCGATAGTCAGCCCAAGGCAGTGAGATCGAGGCCTGCTCGGGAAACTGACCGCAAAGCGTCATCGTGACAATCGGATTCTGGCATTCGACGACCATGGGCCAGTAACTCTGCCCCAGGCACAGCTGATCGATATCGTCAGTCGATGTCGTCAGTCCGATGAACACACCATCGCTGTCGAAGTAGTGCAGCTGCCCAACAGTGCCGTCATGGGTGTGAAGGAAACGCGTGCCATCCTCGCATTGTCCTTCCAGCACAGTGAGAGCACACGAGTCACATTCGCCAGGAGGTGTATTTTCCAAGCACTCGCCTTCGGCGCTCCACGCCGTGCGCGTTTCCTCGAACGAGGGATAGTCCTCAAACGCCAACTGTTCACAGGCACCCGCGAGTTCGCATTGGGACAAGCAACGCGCCGGTGGCGTGATCTCACTGGGTAGCTCCACCTCCGGCCCGCGCGAGGTCCCGTCAGCCCAAGGCAGGCGGATAGTATCCAAGCTGTCGCGGCAATACACCTCGCTCACGACGCCATCCTCACAAATGATAGGCTCCGGCCAGTAGAAACGACCACCGCAAGTAGGATCGCTGTCGTCGGTCGTGCCTGCTTGACCCAGTGGGTCCCCCTCCGCGTTGAAGTAGCGCGTCTCCGATGTGAACCCCGTATGGCGATACAGAAACTGAACTCCTCCGGCGCACTCGCCGCGAGCGTACACACGCCCGCAGCCCAAGCTGTCCCAGGTTGTGTGTAGCTCCTCGATTGTCGGCTGCTGCTCGAGAGATGGCTCAGGCTCGCTGCAGCTCCCCTCACCGCAGTGCGAGCGACACTCCGCCGGCGGACTCCCTGCGTTGCCTCCCGGCTGCGCCGGGCCCAGATCGTCAAACTCGAAGTCTGGAGGCACGCACAGCTTGGAAACGCTGCAGTCCGGCGAATCTTCGCACACCGCATCCGGATGCAGCCCCTCGCAATCCTCGTCTATCTCACACTCGGACGTGCAGATGCTGCAGCGGCAGCTGACCTCTGAGTTGCAATCAGATTGAGATCCGCAGCTCACGACCCAGTTGGTGCTGGTATCAGTTCCGCCAGCGCTCACGCTCTTGCCGCCACAGCTGGCGAGCAACAGCACTATGCCGAGCCACCATCGCCTATCCTTCATGCTTCGTCCTGTTCCTTGCTCTTGTGGTCGTCGCTGCTCACCAGACTCTGTCCAAAGTAAAACGTCACACGGTCAGCGTCTTCTGGAGGGGGATGGGCTTGATTGTGCTCGGACACGCGCCGCCACAGCTCCGCCGTCCGTTCGCGAATTTCTTGCAGCAGTCCGTACACCTCGTCGGCATGCGGATGTTCTGGATGCACCCGAAATGAGTGTGTACCCCCGCCAACCCGATCACCTTTGGCGGAATACGGGCGGGACACTTTCATGCCGATGGCCGTCGCCACCGCTCGAAAATGGTCCAGAACGGCAGTTTCCCATCCCAAACTCGAGCCGACCGCGATCTCGAAGGGCTGAGCCAGGAGCTGCCCCTCATCCTGACTGACGCGACCCTCATCGCGCAGCGCGCGCAACAGCTCCGCAAGCGTTGCATCATCCAACTTGAGCTGCTGCGCCAGTTGTTCTGTCGTTTGGGCGCTGCCGCTGGCCACCAGGTACCAGGCCAACGAGCGCAGCGCTTCACCGCGTTCCGCGTCCGTCATTTGCCGCCGGTCGGCGTCGCTGGTCAGCCCGTAGATGGTATTGCCACCTCGCCCCGAACTGTAAGCAAGACCGCTTTGCACCATGTCTTGCAAGCTCGCAGCGATCTGTTGTGGCAAATGGGGACGATGCCGCTGCTCTAGTTCGACGCGGCGCCGGCTGCCTTGTGCGAGGTCCGCGTAGACCGCCTGCCATAAGCTCGAGCTAGCCCCAGCGCCGTCAGCGACGCGCTGCACTTTGAGCTGGTAGGAGCGCAACGCCAAACCAAACATGTCCGCCACCACCTTGCGGCGCACGCCTTGGGCTTCGAGCTCACGCGACAGCTCCAGAAACACCTGATCGGCAATGTGCGAAAGTGGCGCCCGCAGCCCAGCCGCCGTCGACAGCTGGGCTATCAGCACCGTCGTTTGACGGATGATGTCATCGACCAACAGCTGAACGTTCACACTCCTCAGGGTAGCGGCGAAGGGCCGCCACGGGAGACGAAAAAAACTTCACCGCCTCCGCGACAAGTCCCAGGCGCTTTTTTCGCGGCGCCCTGAGGTATTGGAACGAGTCTTAGCCGCCGAATTCTTCGGCGTAGTCCGCCTGGGCGGCTTCAATCACCTGCTTGGCATGATCAAAGCCGTAAACGCGGGGGACTGTGGCCGGAGGGGCAGAGCCAGCGACGAGCTTGTAGGTGGAGAAGTAGTGAGTGAGGCGTTCCACCAGGTTCTTGGGCAGGTCCACGATCTCTTTGCAGGAGCCCCACACCAAATCGTTCTTCAGGACAGCGATGATCTTGTCGTCCGCTTCACCGTTGTCAATCATCTGGAGCCCACCGAGCACGGTTGCATCCAAGATGATGTCGGCGCGTCCGATAGGACGTTCGCTGAGTACGCAGATATCGAGGGGATCCCCGTCGCCACGCTCGGCTTTGCCGTCAGTCAACTTGGCCGTTCTGGGCCCGCAATACGTTCTTGGGATGAATCCGTATTGCGCTGGCGGTAGCGCTGAACCGCGTTGCGGCCGGTCCACTCGGATGTAGCCGGTGCCCTTGTCGAGCTCGTACTTCATCGAGTCGATCGGGGTCATCTCCACATAAGCGGTCACGATGCGGGGAGCTTGTTTGCCAATGTCCAAACCATGCCAAGGATGGGGACGCCAACGGTAGAAAGGTTCGGGGAAGTTCACAGCCGCAGCTTATGCCAGATCCCGGAGCGCTTGTGGCGGGTTCTGGTCAGAATGGCCTCGGATGCGCTAGAACGGAACCGAGCCATGGTTTCCATCGTCAATGCCGCGCGTGACATCGGCCGGATCCGGGACATTTCCCGGGTTTTGGCCCGCTACGGCTTTGGTGAGGTGGTGGCCCGCTTGGGCCTGGGGCGCAAGAGCGAGCCGCCACTGTCCGAAGAGGCGCCGCGCAGCGAAGAGAGCGCGGCCGTGCGCATCCGCCATGTGTTGGAGGAGCTGGGGCCAAGCTTCGTCAAGCTAGGTCAAATCGCGTCCACGCGAGCGGACGTCCTGCCCCAGGATCTGATCGTCGAGCTGCGCAAGCTGCAAGACGCCGTGCAACCGGTCCCCTTCGAGGCGATCAAAGCACGCCTGCAAGAGTCCCTCGGCGCCGGACTCGACGAGCTGTTCGTCAGCATCGACTCTCAGCCGCTAGCAGCTGCCAGCATCGCCCAGGTGCATCGCGCGCTCCTCAAGACGCCGGAGGGCAACCAGCAGGTCGTGCTCAAAGTCCAGCGCCCGGGCATCGGCGAGACCATCGCCAGTGACCTGGACATTCTGCACAGCTTGGCCGCCATGCTGGAGCGCACGATCGCTGAATCGCGCACGTATTCACCGGTGGCGCTCGTGCAACAGTTCGACCGCGCGATCAGCAACGAGCTGGATTTCACCATCGAAGCCGAGAACGCCGCCCGCTTTGCTCAGAATTTCGACGAGCGCGGCGATGTTCGTTTCCCCGAGGTCTACCGTCAAGCATCCAGCAAGCACGTCATCTGTCTGGACTACCTGGATGGAGTGAAGATCAACAAAGCCGTGGAGAAGGGTTTTGATGGTCTGCAACTGGCGCGCATGGCGATCGGCATCATCATCAAGCAGATCTTCGAGGACGGCTTCTTTCATGCGGACCCGCACCCTGGCAACGTGCTGATCCTGGGGGAGCCCGAAAAACCAGTCTACGCGCTGATCGATCTGGGCATGGTCGGTCGGCTGAGCCCGCGCATGCGGGATCTGACAGTGGATCTGATGGTGGCCGCAATCCGGCGCGATTACGACGCCCTAGCGGACTGTATGTACGCCATCGCGCGTCCCACGCGCAAAGTGGACATGCAGAAGTATCGGGGTGACGTGGCGATGCTGGCCGACCGCTATTTGGGCAAGCAGTTGAAGGACATCGAGCTCAGCTCGCTCATCCGTGACTTGGTGGGCACCGCCAACCGCTACAAGATGGAAGTCCCACCCGACTTCTTGCTCGTGGGCAAGTCGTTGATGACCGTCGAGGGTATCGGCAAAGAGATCGCGCCGGATTTGGACATCATGGAGGAGTGCCGCCCCTTCTTCCTCGATATTTTGAAGAAGCGATACTCTCCCGAACGCCTGGGCAGCGAAGCTCTACGCCAGCTCGAACGCTGGGGCGGCGTCACCTCATCCATGCCCGATCAAGTGCGTGAGCTGATGGAGGATCTACAGCTCGGTCGTTTGACGGTGCAGGTGGGGGCGCCTCAGCTGAAGAACGCTGCGGACGTGCTCGGCTCGCGCATGTTCAACGCGATGATCATCAGCGCGCTGATTTTGGCCACCGCGATATTGCTGGCCAGTGGCCTCCTATGGCCAGCGATCGCCACCGCGGCGCTGGCGCTGATCAGTGTGAGCTTTCATGCCCTGGTCGAACTTTGGCGCCGTTTCACGGGTAAGAGGTAAATCATTGAGCCGCGGAAAAGTCGTGCTGATCACGGGGGGCAGTCGGGGCATCGGAGCGGCCACCGCCCGGTTGGCGGCAAGCGCCGGTTGGTCCGTCGCGCTGACCTACCGCGAGGACCAACTCGCTGCGGAGCGCACAGCGGAGCAAGTGCGGGCGACGGGCGTGGAGTGCGCCATCGTTCAAGCTGACGTCACGGACGAAACCGCCGTCTCGGCAGCGTTTGATGCAGCCGATGACCTGGGGCCACTTCAGGGAGTGGTGAACAACGCTGGCATCGTGGCTCCGTCGCTGCGCCTCGCGGAGATGGACAGCGCGCGCATTCGTCGCGTGCTCGATGTCAACGTGCTCGGAGCGTTGTTGGTCGCTCGCGAGGCGGCGCGGCGGTTGAAGCGCGGCGGCAGCATCGTCAACGTGTCGTCCGCCGCTGCGCGCATGGGCTCGCCGGGCGAGTACATCGACTATGCCGCATCCAAAGGTGCAGTCGACACGCTGACACTGGGTTTGGCCAAGGAGCTCGCGCCCGACGGCATCCGAGTGAACGCCGTGCGACCGGGACTGATCGAGACGGAGCTACACGCCAGCGGCGGCATTCCCGACCGCGCACAACGCCTTGGAAAGACGACACCTCTGGGCCGCCCGGGGACGGCGGATGAGGTCGCCGAGACGATCGTGTGGTTGCTCAGCGCTCAGGCTTCCTACGTCACCGCCGCGCTGCTGGACGTGGCTGGTGGTCGCTGAACAGTCGGCACGGCATTTCCGAGCTCCGACGCACGCTGTTGGCGAAATACCCCGCTGAAAGCCTGACCAGGCGCGCGTCCGGGCAAAGCCAACCAACTGCCCCGCCCTGCGCCCCGAAAACCTGGCACTCGCGGGGCGTCGGGGCTTGCGCTGGGCGCCGAATTTGGCCAGAAGTCGTGGGATTCCGATGACCGATCAGTTCAGCACCATCAATCCCAGCGACCTGCCGAAGCACTTCGACAGCGCGAGCGCAGAGAAGCGCTGGGCGGAAACTTGGGCCTCTAGTGGCGTCTACCATTGGGATGACAGCCGCGGGCGTGACGAGACTTTCGTGGTCGACACGCCGCCCCCTACCGTCAGTGGCTCGCTGCACATCGGCCATGTATTTTCGTACACACACACCGACGTGATCGTGCGCTACCAGCGCATGTGCGGGAAGAACATCTTCTACCCCATGGGCTGGGATGACAATGGGCTCCCGACAGAGCGGCGCGTGCAGAACTACTTCCACGTGCGCTGCGATGCGAACCTGCCCTATGAGGAAGGTCTCAAACTGGAAGCCGCGTCCGCCAAGACGCGCAAGTCCCACCCCAAATTGGTGAGTCGCCGCAACTTCATCGATCTCTGCCACGATCTGACAGCGATCGACGAAAAGGCTTTCGAAGATCTATTCACCCAACTCGCGCTGTCCGTCGACTGGCGCCAAACCTACGCCACGATTGACGACCGCTGCCGCAAGCAAGCGCAACTGTCGTTCTTGGACATCTACGGCAAAGGGCATGTCTACCAGTCCTTCGCCCCCACCATGTGGGACGTCGATTTTCAGACGGCGGTCGCCCAAGCTGAGGTGGTCGACAAACCCAAGCAGGGTCATTTTCACGACATCGAGTTTGGCGTCGAAGGCCTGGACGATACTTTCGTGATCGCCACCACTCGCCCAGAGCTGTTGCCCGCGTGCGTGGGCGTCACCGCCCACCCAAATGACGAGCGTTACAAGCACTTGTTCGGAAAGAAAGCGATCACCCCGCTCTTTCGGGTCCCGGTGCCGATTTTCCCCAGCGAGTTAGCTGACCCCGAAAAGGGTACCGGCATCTTGATGGTGTGCACATTCGGTGACCAGACCGACGTACTTTGGTGGCGCACTGAGAAACTGGAGTTGCGCCAGATCATCAGCAAGGTCGGCCGCCTCGAAGACGTCGAGTACGGCACCGACGGCTACCCCAGCCTGAACGCGGACGCGGCGAACAAGTACTACGCGGAACTGGCCGGCAAGAACGTCACCCAAGCCCGCACGGCCATCGTGGAACTGCTCAAGGATCCCGAGGGCAGCGCGACCGGCAAGACCGCCCCCCTGCAGCGCGATCCCAAACCGACGGATCAACAGGTCAAATATTTCGAAAAAGGTGAACGGCCACTAGAGTTCTTGTCGACGCGGCAGTGGTTCGTGCGCTTGATGGACAAGAAAGACAGGCTGCTGGACAAGGGCGCGACCATTCACTGGCATCCGGAGTTCATGCACATTCGCTACAAGGATTGGACCACCAACCTGGGCCTCGACTGGTGCTTGTCCAGACAGCGCTACTTCGGCGTGCCGATCCCGGTGTGGTTCCCCGTCAAAGCGGACGGCTCCACGGATTGGGATAACCCCATTTTGCCCAAGCCGGAGCAACTGCCGGTCGATCCAATGTCGGACGTTCCCGCCGGTTTTGAAGAGGCGCAGCGCAACCAGCCCGGCGGCTTCGTCGGAGAGCCGGACATCTTCGACACCTGGTTTACCAGCTCGCTCACGCCGCAAATCGGCTCGCATTGGATGCTCGATGACGAGCGTCACAAGAAACTCTTTCCGGCCGACATTCGCCCGCAGAGTCACGAGATCATCCGCACTTGGGCATTCTACACGATCGCCAAGGCGCTACTGCACGAAGACAGCGTGCCGTGGCACAACGTGGTGATCAGCGGCTGGATCTTGGATCCCGACCGCAAAAAAATGAGCAAGAGCCAGGGCAACGTGGTCACCCCCATGCACCTATTCGAGGAGCATGGCGTGGACAGCGTGCGTTACTGGGCGGCGAGCGCCCGGCTCG
>JBNLEN010000023.1:0-56559 GCA_050304975.1 Polyangiaceae bacterium | reverse complement strand
GATGCCCATCTACGGATACGTTTGCAAGCACTGCGAGCACACGCTCGACGTGCTGCAAAAGATCTCGGACGATCCGCTCGTCGACTGTCCCGAGTGCGGCGAACCGCAACTCAAGCGGCAGCTGTCGGCACCTCGGTCGACGATTTGGACGGATGCACCTTCGAGCCACTGACGGCTTGCTGTGGGTCCAATTGCTCGCCGGCCTCTGCTTCGTTCGGCGCAACGGAAGTCGTGCTGGCCAGCTGCGCCGCTTGACCCTCCGGCGACTGTGCACCCTCCAGCGACTGTGCCGCGAAGCGGTTGACCACCACCAGCACGAGCGCCGCGGCAGCCAAGCCCCCAGCGAAGTTCCACACCAGTCCTCCAATACCGAGCGTTGGTCGAGCCTGCTTTCGCGCCAGATAGCGTTGGTATGCCGCCTCGACCTCAAACTGACTCGGCTTGAGCTGGCGGTACGCGCCCCGCCAGCGCTTCACCCCTGGCGAGACCGAAACGTCGTTACCTTTGTGGGCACTAGGCGGCATCGAATTCCTCCGCGGTGGTGAACATCGGATCTGTCTCCAGCAAGCTGGTGAGCTCTTTTCGCCCGTCACGCAATCTAGAACGCACCGTGCCTAATTTCGCGCCGACCACCTCGGCGATCTCTTCGCTGCGCAAGCCTTCCAGATCGTGCAGGATCACCACCGCGCGTTTCTTGGGACTCAGCTGGTCCAACGCTTCTCGCAAGCGGTGTGCCCGCTCATGTCGTTCCAGCTGAGCGTGGGTACTCGGCTCTTCGTCGTGGCCCTCGGGAAGTTCCCCGGTTGCGGTCAGAGAAAACCGCTTGAGCCAGCGAGCATACCAGCGCCGCCGCTTGAGCAAAGTGCGGTAACAGATTTGAAAGGTCCACGTAGACAGTTTGGATCTGCCTTCGAACCTGGACAGCGACAGCCAAGCCTGTTCCATTGCGTCCTGCACGAGATCATCCAGATCTCGATCTTTTCCTGCGGTCAGCGCGCGCATTTGTCGGTACACCAGTTCGAACACCTGGCGCTCATCTGGGGTGCTGTCCTGACTGGAAGCACGCACCCGTGCCTGGGCCTCACTCAAGGCGGCCCCCTGGAAGCGATGCTATCGCAGGTCGGCTGGTCATCTTTGGGTTACTACTCAAGGTACGTACCCCGCCGCCAGGCACGCGAGCAAAATCGTGAACGGAATGCCGCACAAACTGGACTGCTCAGCCCAGCTGCTGCAAACCGCTGGTGATGGTAGGCCCCACACAGCGACACGTGCTTGCCATCTACGGCCTGACGGCATGCCTCGTTGGGACAACCCATGCGGCTGAAATTGCTGTTGAAATTGATTGCCCCGATTGGGAGAGGGAGCGCGCAGCCGAGTTCGAAGCACGCGCCCGAGCCGAGCTCGCGGTGCAAAGTCTCCAGGGAGCGCTGACGCTCAATTGCGGAAAACAGGTGCGACTGACCTGGACAGACGCCAGTGGAGAGCGACAGGAGTCGCTCGCACCAGACGCCGAAAACGAGCTGCTGCTAGAGGCTTTGAATCGACTTCTACGCGCCTCGCCGAGCTCCCCCGTGGCAGCGCCACCAGAAGATCCCGTGGCAGCGCCGCCAGAAGATCCGGGATCTCCCGTCGACGACGAGCCAACAACACCGGCAGCGCAGCGCCCGCCAGCCGCGGCGGAGGTGGAGCGTGACAGCAAGCCCACTCCAGAGGCTCGCGGGCGCTCACCAGCGGACGTGACTCTCCCTCATGCTGGCGCAACAGCTCATCGACTTAAGATCGGAGCCAGCGCCTTCGGCTCATCGCTCGACGGACTAGCCGCGGAGCTTCCTGCCATCGGTGCAGGGGCGCACGCGCAGTACGAAGTGCTGCCGAGTTCATGGGCTGGGATCTCCGCTGAATTCGGCGGCGCCACTGCCCAACCTGCGGGGTTCGGTACGTTGCTCGCGGGCGCCGCGGGCCATTGGCGACAAGATCTCGGAGCTGGCGCATTTGCCACGCTTGCGGCGGGTGCAAAACACCTGTTTCTCAGCGCTCCACGCGGCGCGCAGGAACTGACCGAGCCACGCTGGTTCGGCTTTGCACGCGTCGACGTCGGGTACCGATTCAGCACGGCTCCGCAGCTGCTGCTCATGCTTCAGCTGGAGTTGTTGCCGCGAGAGGTAACATTGCTGCTAGACGACCGCATCGCGTTGAGGCTGAGTCACTTCGCTCCTGGCGTCGCGATCGGAGTGGACTGGACGCTTCTCGGGACAGCAGAAGTGCCCGCCAACTGACGGCGCAGCAGAACTGACGCTTTGAACCCCGAGGAAGCCGAGCGCGCCATCGGTGACGCGATCGAAAGCTTGGTGGAACACCGCACCAAAGCTTTGGGCTGTTGCATTTGGCGTCAACTGCTACACTCTCACGCGTGCTACCGCGGTCGAACAGCCAGCTGCCGGGGATCCGGCTCGTCGCCGTCGTTACCACTGCGTGCGTGCTCGTTGGCTGTGGTGCCGAGGCCCAAGACGGCGGCATGCCGCGCGGCTCAATGAATGAGCTGGTTGCCCAGCCGGCGACGTCCCGTGAGCCCGCCCCTATTGCCGACGTCGAGCCGCCCGAAATGTCGGACACCACAGAGTTCGTATTGGTCGACGACGATCCCCCAATCCCTGATCAGTCAGATCCGGATCCACCCATCGCAGACCCGGCACACCTGACTGCCACCGGGGCGGCGTTTGTAGACTCGGATTGGTGCGGGCTGAATATCCTTCCCGTAAGTCGCTGGGAGCTCTTCGCCAAAGATATTGTCGTCAGCTTGGATGACGAAACGTTGCCGCATGACTTGGAATGCGGGGGCTGGAGCTGGTCGTTGTTGAGGGGTAGCGAAGACTGGATCGTGCAGCTGTGTGATGAAGTCTGCGAGGACATTCGCCAGCACCCCGAGCGCCAGGTCGTGGTGGACGTGCTGTACGGAGTGGCCAAGGCGACGCCCTCCGCCAAGTAGGTCAAGTAGGTCAAGTAGCGGCGTCCACCACTTGTGATCTAGGGCACGCACAGTTGAGGCGCGCCGGGATCGGCAAGCGACAAAGGAACGCAACGACGTGACTCGGGGCACGGGTTGTCATCATTGCAAATGGCTCGACAGCGCCCGTCTGGGAGTTGGCAATTGAGTCCCTCGCGACACTCGTTGGAGCCGCTGCACGCTTGCCCCTCGTCCGCTTCACCAAACGCGTGACAATAGCCAATGAACGCGCCTCCAGGATCACTGCCAATCGTGCAATGCGTCCCAGGTGCTGGACAGGCTTCTCCGAAGAACGCGCAAGCAGTGACGCATACACCAGTGTTTGATGAGTCCCCGACCTGCAAACAGCTCTCGCTTGGCTGACATTGCTCAGACGAAGAACACAGCTGGTGGCATGACATCGGTTTGTCCAGCGAGCGCCCCAGGGGTGTGCAGAAGCCGTCCACGCAATCATCGAACCCTCGAGTTGTCCGTTCACAATCGTCGCCCAATTGGGCGCTCCCGGTGGGGCGCAGGCAGGTGGGCAGCAACTGACTCTCGGCGGTGTCGATCAACGTGCATTTGGGGAACTGACTGGAAGGGCACTCCGAGGGAAAGTCCTCGCACGCACCTCCGACCAGTGCTTCATCCGCCGGCCCAGCGTCGACGGCTGGCGAGTCTCCAACGGCGTCGGAATCACGCTGCGCAGCCAAGCCCTCCGCACTGACAAAACGGATCTCGATCGGAGCATCACAGCTCAATAGCAGGCTGCCAAGCCAGAGCTTCCAACACGCGCGAGCAACCACCTGACTACGTTCCCTCGGATGCAGCCCCTGAGCAAGCGCCACAATCCAGCCTGCTTATCCCCCCAATGGCAGCGCGGTTGCCTTCTGCTCCGAAGTCGTTACCATACGAGCGCGGAGACCCCATGAGTTCGGAAAAAGCAGCAGAATTTTGGGCGCAGGCACGTCAGGATCAGTCCCTGGTGGAACGCCTGTCGAAAACGATGGCCGGAACCAAAGACGTACTGCACGCCGTCTCTGAACTCGGGGCGGAGGCGGGCTATCAGTTTACAGCCCAAGAGCTGGCAGAGGTCATCCGCAATGAGACGGTCACCGCGGAATTGACCGAACACGATTTGGATGGTGTCGCGGGAGGCGTCGGGCTGCTGCTTCCCGCCGTGCAGAAGATCCGGGACGCCGCCCTGCACTTCGAGATCGAAAAGCTGGAACGCGGCTAGCGCACGGACTCAGCCCTCGACGTCCGGGGAAATATCGGCGCTGGCAGTCGTTAGCGGAACGGACTCGACGTGGGTTGCCCCCTTGGGCAGGGCGGGCAAGTCCTGGAAGGATGTGCCCGGTCCGACGTGAAAGATCTCTGGCACCGGATAGTACTTGCTCGGGTAGCGGCGTTTGCGAACGCTACCATCGTCGAGCTTGGTCTTCACCGTGCTCACTACGTCGTAGCCGTAGCCGCCCTTTTGCGTACGCTTGACCTCACCCGCAGCAAGGCTCGGATCTTCTATCACACGACGAATGAAGTCGTAGCGCTTGAGCACCGCATACTGGTGTTCAACTTTGGCCGGCGAAGCCAATCCTCTCAACTCCACCCGTATCACGTAGCGTGATGGAAACTTGACGTGGATCATCAGCGGCACGTCGTAAATGTTCTTCAGCTGCAAATCGACTTCGCCGTAGATCACCGTCGCATCGAGCCCGAGGGGAGCGTAACCGCTAGGCCGGCTATGGCTGCGCCTGGACTTGACTTGCAGCCCGCCGTGCACGGCGGCTCCGTGCAGCGTGCTGGCGACCTGACAGACCCCGCCGCCAACCCCATCTTCCATCATGTCGTTGACGATCACTGGAGCGGTGATGAAGCCGTTGTCCAAAGTCCGGTCCCCGACAACATCATTGAAGCTGAACATCTCCCCCGGCTGGATCACGTGCCCGTCCAGGAGCTCGGCTGCGCGCCGAATGTTGGTCACGCGACGACCGCGTTTGCGGCTGAAGTCGGTCTCGAAATGCGCCAACACTTGAGACACGTCCACCGCCGGCAGATCTTCATTGCGAACTGTGGGCTGTAGGTCTCGAAACACGAGCTCTAGCGTCGCCTCATCAGCGGGCAGCACTCGCAGCTGCTCCAGCGTCGCCTCGACGTCTAGCGCCCGGCCCAGCACGTGCGCGACGCGGCGGTAACCTGACACGTCCAGATGTGCGTCCACGGGCGCGCGATAGTAGCTGCTGGCCAAGCGCTCGAGTTCGGCGCGAGCGCTCGCTTCGTTCAATCTGTAAACGCCCGCCAGCTCCAGCCGTTCACTCGCCGGTGAACGCGCTTGGCGCAGGCGCCGCAGCCAAGTCATCCGTGGCCTCAGCTCTCGAATTCGGTCGAGCGTGGCGGCCACATCCAGTTCGAAACCCAGCCGCGAGGCGCCGTGCGGCCGATAGTCAGTGCCAGTGAACAGCAGCTTGTCATGCATGGCGCTGGCGTCAGCGGACGCGACGGAGCGTAACCATTGGCGTAGCTGCGACTCAGTCGGTTGGATGAAGATCGGGCTCTGGCGACCATCAACCTCGAGCAACAACCGCGGATGAGCGACACGGTACACCCCACCACGGCTAGAGTAGGAAGCCCACCCTAGCCCGGCGCCCACTGACAGCATCAGCCCGAGGCTCACCGCTAATCGCCACGTTCGCACAGCCTTCGCAAATTCTACGACTCGCAGCATGACAAGGCAACGTTCCTGGGCTCAGGCCCATTCCCCGTGCGCCCCGGCTGCGCCCGCACGGGGGGGTTCGCCGCTCAGGTTTCGGCGCGGCGAGCGGCCAACAGCTCGACGGCTAACACCACAGCGACACCAGCAACTACCAAAGCAGGCACCCACCACTCGAACGCCTCGGGCCAATAGGCCTCGGCACTGACGATGCGCTCTTTGCCGCGGATCACTTCGGTGTGAGTGTGCTGGTAAGGCCAAATGCGGATCAAGCTTCCTACCAGCAGTCCTGTCAGGCCCGACACCATCGGATTGTGAAACCGGTCCAACAAGTAGCCTAGCACTCGGGAAAACGCCGCTATCCCCACGGCGCAACCTGCAGCAAAAGGCACCGCCACCGTCAAATCCAACGCCAGCACACTAGTGATGATGTACTCGTATTTGCCCAGGACGAGCAGCATGAAAGAACCGCTGATCCCCGGAAGGATCATCGCAGTAATGGCGATCATGCCAGACAAGAAGACAAACCCCGGGTTCTCGGGAGTTTGCACCGGGACCAACGTCACCACCGCAAACCCGAGCATTGCACCCAAGGGGAGGCTGAACAGTGTCGCAGTTCCCCAACTTTCCACGCGTTTGACCAACACGTAGACAGAAGCCAGTACGAGACCAAAGAACACCGAATAAACAGGCTTGGGACTCGTGCTCACCATTTCTGGCAAGCCTACTAGCTTGCCCATCACGATCAGCGCTATCAGAATGCCCAACCCAAGACAGGCGATGAAGCGCCAGTGTACAACCTTCAAGAGGCGTCCAACTCTTCCGGTGAACAGCGCCTTGAGGGCTTCTAGATTCACCGACGTGATAGCGGCCAAGAATTCTCGGTAGATGCCGAGCGCTACCGCCATCGTCCCGCCGGAAACGCCGGGCACCAGATCCGCGGTGCCGATGCAGGCCCCACTGGCGATGATACGCGGTGCGTCCTTCCAAGAGATGTCGTCGACCTCGGGCGAGGTTTCGACGGGTTCAGGGGCTACTGCGGTTTGGACGGTCGTCATTCAGTTGGCGGCGGACTCTATTTGCCGCGACGGGTCCCGTCAAACACGCTGCCCTGGGCACGGCGCTTTCGGGCCTCGCCCTTTGAGCCATACGGTGCCAATGGCCCATGATGTGCCAAACGTGGAAGGCGTGAAAACTCCAGCGGAATGACCGGCGCCACATAGAGATCCAACAAATACAGATATTTATCTCACATCTCGACACATTTTGTGCCGCGTGGCACGGCGATTGCTGAGTCCCGCCCCGGAGGCAATCAATGAGGACTCAAACCCATCTGTTCACTGCGCTGGCGCTGGTCGCTGCGGCCTGCGGCGGCTCATCCGACGATCAGGAGCTGAACGACAGCATCACGGGACGACCGCCGCAGGCCGACATGGTTGCAACCGGTGGCGGCAACTTCTTGGGCGCGGGCGAAGCCCCCATCCTGTCGGGCGACGACAACGGCCAGGTGGATGGGAACTTGGCTGTCCCGCCGGGCGCAGGCGGGGGTGCCGCGATGGGCCCCGCGGATCCAAGCTCACCGCAACCGCCCACCAACACCAACGTCAGCTTAGGGGGCTCTCAAGACTTCGGCTTTTTCCGGCTGCAACTGGAGCAAGGCTTGGTGCCACAGATGGGTTCGTTCGACGCCGCCGGCTTCTTCGCAGAGCACCACACCCAACTACCCACGCCAGATTGCGGCGACCGCGTTTGCTTGCAAGCCATGTTGGGCGTGATGAGCAACCTGCTCGACGGCGCCAACTGTACGATGCTGCAATTGGGTCTCAACTCCCCGATTGCCGCCGATCCGAGTCAGCGGCCCCCGCTGAGCTTAGCCGTCGTCGTCGACACGTCTGGCTCGATGCGCACCGACAGCAAGATCGATTTCGTGCGCAGTGGTCTCGGCCTGTTGATCGATGGGCTTTCCGACGCTGATCGCTTCACGCTGATCACCTACGACAGCACAGTAGACATTCCGATTCCGATGACAGATGTGCAAGGCAATCGGGTCGAACTAAGGCAAGCGGTGCAAGCACTGGCGGCCGAGGGCAGCACCAACCTCTATGATGGCCTGGAGGTTGGTTATCGAGAAGTCTTCGCCAACTACGACAGCGGACGCCAGAACCGGGTGATCTTGCTGAGCGACGGAAACCCCACCGTCGGTATCACCGCAGTTGACGGCATTATCGAAATGAGTCGGCAGTACAACTCCGAAGGCGTCGGCCTGACGACGGTGGGGTTGGGAACGGACTTCAACATCCAGCTGATGCGAGATCTAGCGCTGCAGGCGGATGGCAACTTCTACTTTTTGGAGAACGCCGGCGCCGTCAGCGAAGTGTTCGACGAAGAACTCAGCTTCTTCACTGTGCCGGTGGCGTTTGACCTCAAGCTCGAGGTCACGGCAGGCAGCGACTACGAGTTTGGGCGAGCCGTGGGCTCCCCACTCTGGCAAGACACCCCCACCGGAGGTTTGCTAGAGGTTCCCAGCGTCTTCATTGCCCATCGTGAGTCCGCGGCGGACGTGACGGAAGACGGTGGACGCCGAGGCGGCGGCTCGGCGCTGCTTTTGGAGCTGATGCCCCGCTTGCTTGAAAGCGATGGCAGTGAACAGAGCGAAGCCGAGGTCGCCACGATTGACGTGCAGTTCCGAGAGCCAGGCAGCGACCAGATCGTGCAAGATCAGTTGCTCGTCAACTACCCTCATCCCCCCTGGGAACTGCTGACGGAAGGCTACTTCAGCAACGTCAATTCAGACACCACGGACGTCGAAGTCGTCACCAAGAGCTTCGTAATGCTCAACATCTTCGCCGGCATGGAGATAGCCGTCGCTGCGTTCCATGAAAACGGCGGAGACGCCACCCAATCGATCGCTCAGCTGGAGAACCTGCTGGCAGCACTCGAAGACTACAACGAAGAGGTGCAAGACACCGACATCGACTTTGACATGGCTCTGGTGCGCCAGTTGATCGACGTGATGATCATCAATGACGTTCAGCCGCCTCCGCCAGCGCCGCCGCCACTCAATCCGTGGCCTGCCGATTGATTGAACAGCGCAAGTCCGGGTGTGGGTTGTGACGGCGCGTGTCCGAGCGTGCCGTCACGTGCCCTCGTCACACAAGCAGCCCCGAAAATCGCCCCGCCAAATCAAGCGGGGCGTTTTTGCATAAATAGCTAACTTCACAGCGTTTTCAGGTTCATCCAGGGCTCGTGCACTTGGCTGGCATGCAGGTTGCTCAAGCAGGGGTCGCGCGTCCGCTCAGTGACGCGAGGAGGCTTATTCAGATGAAACGACTTGGATTGATGGCAGCGGGTGCATTCGCCCTGATCTTGGCTGCTGGCTGCAGCGCTAGCGACGACGCGGAGGACACCAGCGGCGCGAGTGACGACGATGACTCCGCGAGCGCCCCGCGCAACTCTAACCAAGACAGCGGAAGCTTTGACGACGATGACGACGTAGCCAGTGACGACGATGCCGCCGACGACGACGCCGACGACGATGCGGATGATGATGCCGACAGCGCTGGCGATCTGCCCAATACCAACGTCAGCCTAGGTGGCTCGCAAGACTTCGGGTTCTTCCGCCGCCAGCTGGACGCCGGCATGGTTCCGGCGATGGACTCTTTCGATGCTGCAGGCTTCTTCGCCGAGCACCACACCAAGCTGCCCCCACCCGATTGTGGTGAGCGCGTGTGCCTGCAGGCCATGTTGGGGGTGATGAGCAACCTGCTCAACGGAGCCAACTGCACGATGCTGCAGTTGGGACTCAACTCTCCGATCGCCGCAGATCCGGGCGCGCGCCCTCCCCTGACACTTTCTGTGGTGGTCGACACATCCGGCTCCATGCGAGACGCAGGTAAGATCGACTTCGTGCGCGACGGCCTGGAAGTGCTGATCGATGGCTTGTCGGACGAAGATCGCTTCTCGTTGATCACCTATGATACCGCAGCCGAAATCCAGATCCCCATGACGGATGTGGACGGAAACCGGGTGGAGTTTCGTGAAGCCGTGCGTGAGCTGGCCGCTTCGGGCAGCACCAACCTGCATGATGGTTTGGAGGTTGGCTATCGCGAGGTGTTTCAGAACTACGACAGCAGCCGCCAAAATCGCGTGATCTTGCTGAGCGACGGTAATCCCACGGTGGGCATCACCAATGAAACCAGCATCGTCGAGATGAGCGAGGCCTTCAACTCGGAAGGCGTCGGTCTGACGACGATCGGCTTGGGTACGGACTTCAACATCGAACTGATGCGCGACCTTGCCCTGCAAGCCGACGGCAACTTCTACTTCTTGGAGAACGCCGGGGCAGTCAGCGAAGTCTTCGACGAAGAGCTCAGCTTCTTCACGGTCCCGATCGCTTTCGACCTCAAGTTGGAGGTCACCGCCGGTAGCGAGTACGAGTTTGGTCGAGCCATGGGTTCGCCCCTTTGGGAGGACACCCCCACCGGCGGCTTGCTTGAGGTCCCGAGCGTTTTCATCGCACACCGTGAATCGGACGACGACGTCACAGACGAAGGCGGACGCCGAGGCGGTGGTTCCGCGCTGCTGATCGAATTGATGCCGCGCCTGCTCGAAGGAGATGCAGACGCCGCAGAGATGGCTGAGGTCGCCGTCGTCGACGTGCAGTTTCGCGAACCTGGCAGCGACGAAATCATCAATGACCAGGTCATCGTCAATTACCCGCGCCCGTCTTGGGAACTGCTGCGCGAAGGCTACTTCACCAACGTCAACAGCGAGAGCACCGACGTCAGCGTGGTCACCAAGAGCTTCGTGATGCTCAACATCTTCGCTGGCTTGGAAGGGGCAGTCGCCGCATTCCACGAAAACGACGGCGATGCGACGGACTCTGTCGCACAGCTGGAAGGCTTGTTGGCCGCCCTCGAGGACTACAACGACGAGGTACAAGACACGGATATCGAGTTCGACATCGCGCTGGTTCGACAGATGATCGACGTGATGATCGAAAACGACGTGCGCGAACCCGAAGAGACGGATATCCCCGACGATCCGTGGCCTGCTGACTGAGCATCGCCCTGACTGAGCATCGCCAGCCGCCGCCTTCGTTCTACGTGCGGGGGGTGACCGAAGGGTTGCTCCCCGCTTCGGCTTTGGGGGCTAACTATCGAGCGCAGCGCGCAGCTCGGAAACGAATTGTCTGACGGCCGCGGCCCGCTCCGCCGTACTCCCCGGTTGACTCATGACGCGCACGATCTGTGTGCCGACGACAACGCCATCCACGCCGAAGTCAGCCACTTGGCGAGCCTTTTCCGGCGAATCGATACCGAAACCGACGACCACGGGCAGCGGCGCGCGTGACTTGAGCCCGCGAGCCGCGCCGCCAGCGTCCTCGGCATCGACCGACTTGGAGCCTGTCACTCCGGTCATGGAGACATAGTAGATGAAGCCACTGGCCACCTCGAAGGCTGCGGCCTCGCGACTCGCGTCGCTCGTGGGCGCGAGCAGCGGCACGATGTCCACCTGGGACTGCTTGGCGGCAGCGCGCAGCTCTGCGCCTTCCTCGGGAGGTAGATCCACCACCAGCAGTCCGTCAACGCCGATGTCCTTAGCGGCGGTGACCAACCGCTGTTCACCATACGCAAATATCGGATTGCAGTAGCTAAACAGCACCAGCAACCGGTCAGAAAAACGGCTATCCTGGCGAAGCTCACGTGCGTGCTCCAGGGCGGCGGTCAAAGAGCCGCCCCGTTGAATGGCCTCGTAGCTGGCAGCGGAAATCACGGGCCCATCGGCGGTGGGATCACTGAACGGCACTCCCAACTCCAGAATGTCCGCCCCGCCCTCCAGAGCGGCTTTGGCGCAGGCTAGGGAGTCTTCCAAACTGGGGTAACCGATCGTCAGGTACGCAACCAACGCGGTCTTGTTGTCCGCCGCTGCTTGCTTGAAGAAGCGTGCTGTACGAGTGTCAGTGGGAGTAGTCATGATTCAGGAAAGAACAAACAAGATCTGGCAGCCAAGAGTTAACAACAAAGATAGCGACGCGTTCAATGAGCCTCGGACTTCCGGTCTAACGCCGCGAGTAGAGTAGCCAGGTCTTTGTCGCCCCGTCCCGAGAGACACAGAGCTATCGAAACCGGTCGCCCGAGTCGTTTGGCCTCCGTCTCGGCCACATGTCGCACCTTTGCAAATGCGTGAGCGGTCTCGAGAGCTACGATGATGCCCTCTTCGCTCGCCACCAGATTAGCCGCCGCCAGAGCTTCATCATCAGTAGCGGACACGTAGTGCGCGCGGCCGCTCTTCATCAGGTAAGCGTGTTCCGGGCCCACCCCCGGATAGTCGAGCCCGGCGCTGATTGAGTGCGCTTCTTGTATCTGACCGTTATCATCGGCCAATACCATCGTGCGCGCGCCGTGCAGCACGCCCAATCTGCCAGCCGTCAATGTCGCCGCATGTTGATCGGTATCGACCCCGCAGCCCGCGGCTTCTACGCCCCAGAGCGCCACCTCTGTGTCCGCAATGAATGCCTTGAACATGCCGATCGCGTTCGAGCCGCCACCGACACAAGCCATCACGACATCCGGCTTAGCGGGCTGAGCGGAGGCAGACTTTGCTTGCTCTGCATATTGGCGCTTGGCTTCATCGCCAATGATGCGCTGCAGCTCAGCCACCAACGTGGGATACGGGTGTGGGCCTGCGGCGGAGCCCACGCAGTAGTGCGTCGAACGCACGTTGGTCACCCAATCACGCATGGCCTCGTTCATCGCGTCCTTCAACGTCTTGGATCCGGAGGTCACGGGGATCACCTTGGTTCCCAGCATCTCCATCCGGCCGACGTTGGGAGCTTGGCGCTCGACGTCCACGGCGCCCATGTACACCTCACAGGGCAAATTGAGCCGCGCGGCAGCCGTGGCCGTGGCGACGCCGTGTTGACCAGCGCCTGTTTCGGCGATGATGCGCGTCTTGCCCAATTTCTTGGCAAGCAGCACCTGTCCGAGCGCGTTGTTGATCTTGTGAGCGCCGGTGTGACACAGGTCCTCACGCTTCAGCCACAACGCCCCAAGCGCTTGCCCTTCTGGATCCAGCGCGGCCGCAAGACGGTCAGCCCGATACAGCGGTGTGGGCCGCCCAACGTAGTGCGTGAGCAGATCCCCGAGCTCTCGCTGAAAGTCCGGTGAGGGCAAGATCTTCTCCATGGCTTCTTCCAGTTGGGAGAAGGCGACTGCCAGCGTCTCCGCAATGAAGCGGCCGCCAAATTCACCGTAATATCCAGGTCGCGATGGGGTGCTCATGGCCTACTGACTAGTGCGCCGCCCAACATTGCACAAGACTCTGCGCCAGATCGCGGCGCTCAGCCTGCGGCAGATTGGGCAGAAGCTTGCCCAGCCGTCGGTCAAGCCTGGGCGTTGGCGATGAATTCCGCCATTTTCTGCGGATCTTTGCGGCCTGGCGCACTCTCGACTCCGCTCGCGACATCGACGGCGAATGGCCGTACCTGCGCCACTGCGGCGCCGACGTTGAGCGGCGTCAGACCCCCAGCCAATATCAGTGGGCGCTGCTCCGCTAACTCGCGCACCAGCTGCCAGTCGAACGTATGCCCGCTACCACCAAGCTCACCGCTGGGGGCCTTGGCATCCGCCAATAGCCAGGCTCCTGAGTAATCCCGCGCGCACGCCACATCCTGCTGGTTGGCGATCCGCACCGCTTTGAAAGCCGAGCATCCTGAATCGAGCAGTTGCTCGAGCGCGGCAGGACTTTCGCTACCGTGTAGCTGCAATCGATCGACCCCGGAGCGCTGCTGGAGGGCAGTCAGTTCGTCCAGGCTGAGGTCGGCCACCACACCGACCCAGAGTACTTGTTTCTGGCTGGCCTGTGTCTGGCTGGCCTGCAACTGCTGCTTGATGGCGAGCGCGGCGGAAGGCTCGATGTAGCGTTTGGAGCTGGGCACGAAGTTCATGCCCAACATGTCCGCGCCAGCAGTCACTGCCGCGCGTGCATCTTCGATATTCGTGATGCCGCAGATCTTGACGAGCGTCACGGACGCGTTCCCCAGTCAGCCGATGTCCAACAAGCGCTTGATCGTGTTGACCACATCAGGGGCTTGAATGGGCTTGGTGATGAACGCATTCGCTCCAAGATTTTCCGCGCGCTGCCGATCTTCCTCTGCGCTTTCCGTCGTCACTACGACGATGGGCATATGCTTGTGACGCTCATCCTTGCGGACGCGAGCCACCAATTTCAAACCGTCCATGATCGGCATGTTGATGTCGGTGATGAGCAGATCGAACTGACCGGAGTTGAGTCGACGCAGCGCATCCACGCCATCATCGGCCTCCACCACGTGCAACCCCCGAACGCGCGCCAAAGCGAACACCAGTAGCTGGCGCATCATCGGCGAGTCTTCCACGACGAGGCAGTGCTTGGCCGACGCTCTGTCCTTACTTGTGGGTGTTGGGGAGCCCATGTTTGTCACATAGCACGCGGATTCCCTCGACGGATTCCGGAAATTTGATAACCTCGTTGGACGTCATGGGGACCGAAAGCGACGCATCCGAAAAGTCAGAGCTCAACGAAGCGTTGTTGACCAAGGTTTCAGGTGAGCTGGACGCGGCGGAGAAGGCCATCGAAGGCTCGGATCTGGCACTTGCTGAAACGCTTCTTGAGAACGCCGCGGAGCATCTGGCGTCCGCCGGAGCGGATCCGACCGCCAGGGCATCTTATCGGCCGCCCGCACCGGGCGCCCCAGCTCCCGTTGGCACTCTCGGCGCGACGAACCCCGCTGCCAAGCTGATCGGGGCGGACGAAATGACGCGCTACGACTTTCTCCAGCTCAAGTTCGCCTTCCGCACCGGGCGCATTCCCCCGGCGGTAGCGCTCACCAGGCTGGTGCGCCTACTGCAGCAAAAGAAGGACCTCGCGGGCGGACGGGAATTCTACGGTGAGCTGTCCAAGGCCGCCTACGCTGACCGCTCGTCCAACCTGGCGCATTCTCATCCGCCCCCACCGGCTGAGCCCAAAGACTAGCGCCGGCCGAACCCAAACACTGACGGAGACCAGGCGGCGGCCCCTGTTTCGGCCGTCACTACTGGCTCCAGAGCTCCTGCCATTCGCGCAGAGCACCACCAATGCGGCGCGGGGCCGCGCGCAGCTGCTTCAAGTTTTTGGAGCCAGTGAGCAGCATCGCGGTGCGTAGCTCAGTTTCGACGCGCTCCAGGTAAGCCACCACCCCATCCCTGCCCGCGCGCTCATACGCTTGCAGCACCGGGCGAGCAATTCCGACCAAATCAGCTCCTAAGGCGACGGCCTTGGCCGCCTGCAAACCGTCCTGCATGCCTCCGGTGGCAATCACCGTCCGGAAATTGACCGCAGCGGTGGCGATCACGCTCGCCGCGGTGGGGATCCCCCAATCCCAAAACAGCTCTCCAAGAGCGCGCTGATCATCTTGGGCTCGCTGCGTTTCCACCGCCACCCATGAGGTGCCGCCCGCACCTGAAACGTCCACGTGCTCGATCCCCAACCCCCGCAATCGGGTTGCCGTGCGGGCGCTGATCCCGCACCCAGTCTCTTTGGCAATCAGAGGAACACCCAATTCCTGTTGCAGCCGGCGCAGCGTGCGCTCTCCGTCACGAAAGTCGCGATCCCCTTCGGGTTGAACCAATTCCATAGCAGGATTGAGGTGGACACACAGGGCATCCGCTCCAATCGCGTCCACCAATCGCTGCACTTGAGAGGCCTGCATCTTGGCGGCTTGCACCACACCGATGTTGCCAAACAGCAACACGTCTGGTGCGTGCTGGCGTACCTGATAGGACTCGGCAGTTTCGGGACGAGTTAACATTGGCCGCTGGCTGCCGACTCCGAAAGCCAGACACCGCTCTTGAGCCACCTCCGCCAACACCCGATTGATCTCCCCGGCACGCTGGGTGCCACCGGTCATGCCGGCGATCAACAGCGGACTGCGCAGGCGCTTTCCCAGGACAGTGCAGCTGGCGTCCACCTGCTCCAAAGACAGCTCCGGCAAAGCCTCGTGAACCAACTCCACACATTCGAACAGCGTCGTCTTGCGACGAAATGCAACATCGCCGCTGGCTGCCAGGTCGAGGTGGTCACTCTTGCGGGATTGGATATCACTCATTCAATCCGGTCTTATAGGCTGGCGTCAGCTGTTTGAAACCCCCAAAGCCTCTAACCGCAGCCCAATTGGCCAGTTGCAGATTTGTGTGGCCAGCGGCAAAGCGGCAACACTAGGGTGGCCCAAAAGCATGGCTGGAAAAACGCGACAGAAGAGCCCATCCCGCGGAGGGCGCCGAACCGCCTCGAGCGGCCCGCGCCGAGGCGCCTCGACCGCCAAAGCCAAAACCTCAGCCACCAAGGCCAAAACCTCAGCCGCCAGAGCCAAAACCTCAGCCACCAAGGCCAAGACCCTCGCGGGCAGTCCATTCTCGCGCCTGCTCATGGGACTCAAACCAGACGTGGATCAGCGGCTAACGGCAAATCTGGACGCCGAACTGACCACTCGTGGCCCCCTCGGCCCGGAAGTGGAAGCCATCCTGCGCGAAGCCAAAGCGCTCAGCCTGAGGGGGGGCAAGCGTCTGCGCGCGGCGCTCGTGGTAGCGGGCTTGCGTGCCCTGGGCGGCGCCTCCGGTAAGACCTGGGGCAAGCGCCAGTGGGATGAGGTGCTCGACGTGTGCGTGGCCGTGGAGCTACTGCAGAGCTACTTCTTGATTCACGATGATTGGATGGATCAAGACGCGGAGCGGCGCGGCGGTCCAAGCGTACATCACGCTTTGGAAAGCCAGTTTGATTCGTCCCACCGCGCAGCGTGCGGCGCCGTGCTGGCCGGAGACTACCTGGTGGCCCTCGCCAGCCGTACCCTGACGCAAAGCTGTCGCAAACACCCGCACCTGGATGCGCTCCTCGAGCGCTTCGCGGAAATGCAACTGTCCGCGGTCCTGGGTCAGAAGTTGGACGTCATCGGGCAATGCCGCGATGCCGAGTTGATCTATCGCTTCAAGACGAGCAGCTACACGGTCAGCGGCCCCTTAGAGCTGGGTGCTCTGCTTGGCGGCGCGACTCCCAAGCGGGCTGCGCGAGTGAGAGAGTTCGCCGATGCAGTCGGGGTCGCATTTCAGCTGCGCGACGACTTGCTGAGCGCGTTTGGTGATCCGAAGCAAACCGGCAAGCCCTTCGCGAGCGACCTGCGCAGCGGCAAGTGGACGTGGGTGGTGCAATACGCCATGGAAAACGGCAGCGCTGCGGAGCGACGGCAGTTGAGCGCTTGTTTTGGTAAACCCAGAGCGAAAGTCTCTCAGCTGAAACAAGGCGTCGCCGCGTTGGAAAGTAGCGGAGCCCGGCAGGCCACCGAGCAGCGCATCCACCAGCTGTCCGAGCAAGCGACAGCTGCCCTCAACCGGCTCAAGCTGGGCCGCGAAGGCCGTGCTCTGCTGAGCTCCGCCGCTAACGCTCTGATCGACCGTCGGATGTAGTGGTGGCGCAAGCTTGTGGCAAAATAATCCTCTGCGGTGAACACGCCGTGGTCTATGGCGTGCCCGCCCTAGCAGCAGGAATCGCCGAGGGCGTTGAGGCGACAGCGCTCCCCAGTGACAGCCCTCAGTTGGTGATCGATGACCGAGTGATCCACCGCGACGAAACGGTGGGTCAGGCATTCTTGGCACTGCTAGGGGCTTTGGACCAGGCTCCGGTCAGCGTCCGAGCGAAAACCAAGTTGCCGGTGGGCGTTGGTTTGGGAGCTTCGGCGGCGCTAGGGGTGGCCATCGCACGCGCCGTCGCAGAGTTGAATCATCAGGTCGATGACGTGGCGTTGTTGCGAGCCAGCGACTCCTGGGAACGGGTCTTTCACGGAAATCCGTCAGGCGTCGACGCCGCGTGTGCTCTGAGCGGAGGCTGCATCAAGTTTCAACGCAACGTCGGCTTCACACCGGTGCACTTGCCACGCCCACTGCGCCTAGCGGTGGCCATCGCCGGGCCCGCTTCGTCGACGAAAGAGATGGTGGAAGGTGTGGCGCGCCAAAAGCAGCGCAAACCTGACCTGTTCGAGCAAAATCTGGAAGCTATCCGCACGCTGGTCAACAACGCAGAACTCGCATTGCGGGCTGGCGACTACCCAGGCTTCGGCAAACTGCTGGACTACAATCACATGTTGCTCGCTGGCTGGATGCTCTCTACTCCGGAAATCGAGACCGCCTGCGGACTCGCTCGTGACGCCGGCGCACTGGGAGCGAAATTGACCGGTGCTGGTGGTGGTGGCTGCGTGATCGCCGTGTGTCCCGACGTCGAACAACCCAGGCAGCACAAACCCGAAACGCCAGAATCGGTAATCCTCGGCGCCTGGCGTCAGCGCGGCATCGAATGTTTCGAAACCATCATTCAAGCAGAAGTGCAGATACGCGCGTGAAGGTCGGTGAGGTCGAAGGATGAATGAGCCCAACTTGCCTGGCGCCACGGCCACCGCCCACGCCAACATCGCGCTGGCCAAATATTGGGGCAAAGCCGACACTGTTAAGAACATGCCGGCCGTGCCCAGCCTATCGCTGACGCTGGACGCGCTGAAGACCGTAACGACAGTGCAATTCGATGCGACTCTGACGCAAGACAGCGTCAGCCTGGACGCCAAGGAGATATCCGGCAAACCGCTTCAGCGCGTGCAGCAATTGTTGGATCGCGTCCGCGCCGAAGCCGAGCTGACGCTGAAAGCGCGAGTGGACAGCAGTAACAGCTTTCCCACGGCTGCGGGCCTCGCCTCCAGCGCGTCTGGGTTTGCAGCGTTGGCCATCGCGGCCCGCGCTGCCGCGGGATTGCCTTGGGATCTCTCCATTGCCAGCGCGCTCGCACGCCGTTCTTCAGCGTCCGCCGCGCGCTCGGTCTACGGGGGCTACGCCGCACTGGAGCTGGGCGAAGAAGCTGCCGTGCGGGTCGTTGATGGTGAACATTTCCCGCTGGTGCTGCTCGTGGCCGTGACTGAATCCGGCCCCAAGGCAATTGGCAGCACCGAAGCCATGCAGCACACTCGCAAGACCAGCCCCTACTACCCCGCCTGGCTGGAGCACGCGCCCAAGCTGCATGCTCAGATGCTGAAGGCGGTGCGCGCAGCCGACCTGTCCAGCTTAGGACCACTGATGGAGCAGAGCTGCTTGATGATGCACGCCTCAATGCTCGCCGCTGCGCCAGCCGTTGCATACTGGCGGCCAGCAAGCCTCGCGGCCATGCAGACAGTGCGTGGATTGCGTCAGGAGGGCATCGCCGCCTACTTCACCATGGACGCGGGACCACATGTCAAAGTGGTCACAGAAGAGCAATCTCTGGCGCGCGTTCAGGAGGAGCTGTCACGGACGGAGGGCGTGAATGAGGTGATCGTTTGCCGCCCGGGCCCTGACGCCAGCGTGCAATTGCTCCCAGCCCCGCAGCCACCACATCCCAGCGGCTGAGTCATGCGAGCCAAAGCCCCGGGAAAGATCGTGATCTCTGGCGCCTACGTGGTGCTCGAAGGTGCCCCCGCCTTAGTCAGCGCGGTGAACCGTTTTGCGCTGGCTAACGACGAGGAAACCGCAACACTTGTCACCCCCGAGGTGGCGGCGGCACTGGAGCTTCAGCCCTATGTCGGATGCCTACCACCAGCATTTGATGCCAGTCAGCAGCGCAGCGATGGGCGCAAGCTAGGCTTGGGCTCCAGCGCCGCCATCCTGCTGGCGAGTCTGGCGGTGTTGCCGCCGACAGATCTGACCACGAAAGAGGGGCGTGACGCACTATTTCAACATGCGCTCGTCGCCCATCGAGTCGCTCAGGGCGGCGGTAGCGGCATTGACGTCGCGGCTAGCTGCTATGGCGGCAGCCTGCACTTTCAGCTCGGCTCCGACGCAAGTAGCTGCCCGAAAACGCGACCGGTGTCCCTACCAAAAGAACTATCGTTGCAGGTATTCGCCAGCGATCGCGCCGCCAGTACCAGCGATTTTCTGCAGCGTGTAAACCAAGCCAAACAAGAGCATTCAAGTCAGCACCAAGCGCTCATGCGGCGCTTGGCAAGTGCGGCCGAGACTGCGGTCGACGCCTGCGAACATGACGATGCCGTGCGCTTCATCGAGGCACTCACCGAGCAGTATGAGGGGCTGAATCAATTGGGTCTGCTGGCTCAGATCCCTATCTGCACGCCAGAAGTGAGAACGCTCGCCTCGCTCGCGAAAAGCCACGGCGGTATCGTGCTGCCGGCAGGCGCCGGAGGAGGAGACATCGCGCTGTGGGCCGGACGCGGCGCCGCGCCCCCGCCCGTAGTCGACGCGCTGGCGAAAACGGCGCACAGCCTTCTAGCCGTGGAGTTAAACGCGCCGGGTGTGCAGCGTTGTGACTGACGACGCGCGGGTATTCCGCCTGCGCCATCCCGGCGCCTTCTACATCGGCGGCGTCCCGTGTTATGACAAGCCATAACCCGAGCAATCCTCAGTGTCGTCAAGAATTCCAGGTTTCTACAAGCTTCCGCTCAAAGCCCGCCGAGCTCAAATCTCAGAGCGTGGCAGTCTGCAACTCGATGAGTTGGAACAAATCCTCGAACGCGGTGGACTCGATAGCCACGCCGCGGACAAGATCGTCGAGAACGTGCTCGGCGTGTACGGCCTTCCTTTTGGCGTCGCCCTCAACTTCACCATCAACGGCCGTGACCGCCTCGTACCGATGGTCGTAGAGGAGCCCAGCGTGATCGCCGCCGCCTCCAACGCAGCGCGCATGGTGCGCGCCGCTGGTGGCTTCAGCGCGGAGATGATCGACGACTTGATGACCACACAAGTCCAGTTGTTTGATGTGCCCGACGAAGAGCGCGCCAGACGTGCCTTGAACGATGCGTCCGATGAACTGCTTGACCTCGGTCGCGCGGCGGTTCCCAACTTGATTCGACGCCAGGGAGGACCGCGTAGCTTACAAGTGCGTGTGCTCGGCGATGGTGTGGTGGTGGTTCACGTGTACGTCGACTGCCAGGATGCGATGGGAGCGAACCTAGTCAACTCTGTCGCCGAAGCCATCGGTCCGCGGGCAGCGGAGCTCAGCGGGGGCAAGCTCGGACTCAGAATCCTGAGCAATCTGTGCGACCAACGACGTGTTCGAGTGTCCTGCCGAGTCAACGCAGCGGATCTGGTAATGAACAAGCCGCCCGCAACCGACACTGAGCCATCCACCAATTCCTGGGCTCCGGAAACTTCTCGCCACGGCTCTGACGTGTTGGACAGCATCGTGCAGGCCTCTCGCTTCGCAGAGCTGGATCCGTATCGCGCAGCCACCCACAACAAGGGCATCATGAACGGCGTGGACTCTGTAGTGATCGCCACTGGCAATGACTATCGCGCGGTGGAAGCGGGCGCGCACGCCTACGCCGCGCGCACTGGCGCTTATCGCCCGCTAGCCACCTGGAGCCGCGATGGCGATCAGCTGTGCGGCGAATTGGAGATGCCGCTGGCTTTGGGCATCGTGGGCGGCACGTTGCGAGTGCACCCCGCCGCGCGCTTGGCGTTGAAGCTCGCCAAGATAGCCTCGGCAGCGGATTTGGCGCAGATAGCAGGCGCAACAGGTCTAGCGTCAAACTTGGCAGCCTTGCGTGCCCTGGCGACGGAGGGCATTCAGCGCGGACACATGTCGCTGCATGCGCGCTCGGTAGCCAGCGCCGCCGGCGCGCTTGGGGACGAGGTCGAACAGGTGGCGTCGTCGCTGTGTGAAGCTCAAACGATCACTGTCGACAAGGCCAAACAACTATTGGCTGAATTGCGCAGCGGCTGAACGGGCTGAGGGGTGGCATTGTCGAAACCGTGCAAACCGCGATGGCAGACGGCGGGCGTTCACCGTTGGTCCGCCGCGGGTGCGCGGTATCGTTGGGCGAGCGCGGCGTATCGCTGGGCAGCAGTCGGTGCACTGACGCTGTGTAGCGCGTGCGGCGGGTACAGCAACACCGTCCGCGTGTATGACGGAAAAGAATTCGAAGGCCGCCCAATTTCGAGTTTAGCCTACGCCGCTTACTTGCGGGGCGCCTACCTGGAGACGCAGGGCCAGTACGCGGCGGCGGTCAAGGCCTATCGGTCGGCGCTGAACTACGACGATGACAGCCCCGAAATCCAAACCCGCATTGCCAAGCTGAGCTGTCTCAGCGGCAGCGATGAGGCCGACACGGAGTTCAGCAACGCTATCAGCGCAGACGCCAACTATGAGCCCGCCTGGCGTGAGTGGGCGAGGTGTGCGCTCCGCCGCGGGCAGATCGGGCAAGCGCTGCGCTTCGCCAAACGCGCCCAAAACACGGCGCCGAGCAGTCTCGAAGCCACGCTGGTGCTGGTCGACGTGCTGCAGGCTCAGGACGCTCCAGATGCCGCCAAACGCCAACTGCTTGGGTTCGTCACTCGCTATCCGGAAGACCCTCAGGCGTGGCAGAGCCTACTGGAGTTCGCTATGGCGCACGCGGACTCGGCTTGGAAGCGACAAGCCCAATTGCAGCTCGAGCGACTGCAGTTCCCGTCGCAGCTCTGGCCGCGGGCCCCAAAGTTGCCCCGAAAGCCAGTCGATCCAACGTCGCCCGATGCGGACTTCCAGGACCAGCTCGAGGACATCCAGCGCGCGCTGCGAGATGGGGAGCTCCAGCGCGCCCGTTCACTTTCTACAAACATACGGTTATCACCAGCTCGATTGGCCGCATTGGCACTGGCGAATCAACGCTACGCCATCGCCATCGAGCAGGCCCGCTTCGTGCTCCGCGCTAACCCCAACGACGGAGACGCTCGCACTGTGGGCCTTCTGGCCGCGCACGAACTAGGTGACCAGCAAGCATTCGAGCAACTGCTGCAGTTGGACGGTGCCACACCGATCCTACGTTCCGAGCATTCAGCGACGCTTTTTAGGCGCCTGCTGCATGAACTCGAAGGTCAGCAGGTCGCCGAACTGTGGCAGGCTTCGCGCAGCGCGGAGCCTGTGGAGCGTCGAAGCTCGGAATCTGCTGAACCCGAGGCGACTGAACCCGAGGCGACTAGACCCGCGCCTGTTGAAGCCGAGCCGGCCCTGCCCGTTCCGGAGTCGGGCTCGCCCAACTAGGACCGCTCCAAAGTCCCGCTTGAGATGGCTGCTTCGAACGTCAGTCGGTGGTCGCGGGCGCCGCAGTTTCTGTGGGAGCCGCAGGCTTGGACGCTTGCGTCGAAGACGTGGCTGGGGGCGGAGCATGCTTCGCCTTATCGAATGGCAATTCCAACTCGAGCTTCGTCGTCTGCCCCGGTTTGATCTTGATGCTCTGGTTGAGCGTCTGTCCCGTCACCGGCAACAACAAACTCAAGCTCACCTCACCCACGGGAATGCCGTCAATCTTGAAGCGGCCCTCTGCGTCCGTCACGGTTGCCGTGGGATAGGCCAGGACGTACACATCCGAAATCGCAAACGGGTGTGAGCGATCGATCAAACGATACTGGCCTGGCTTCGGTGCCAAGAGGGAGATCGGCTCTCCGCCGGGGATCGCCACCAACAAGGTGGTGCTGGGCACCCCGATCAGCTGGGGCATGCCGGCTTCTGGCCCTTTGTTTTGCACATCGAGCATTTGGCCGAAGGTCATCGCGACGGTGCGTCGATCATACGCGCAGTCTCGTTGAATGATCGTTTCCTTCAGAGACTTCGCAGGCACGAAGCCCTCGTACTGGGTCACTGCCACCAACACGTCAGCGACTTCTCGCTGTTTCCCTTCACGCACCAAGCGGCCGTACATTTGCCTTGCCGCCAAACACTTGCCGACCGGCAACTCATCCTTGAGGTTAGGGACTTCCGGAACGGAGTCCCCGGTCATGCGCACCACGCCCTCGACCGCGCCGGTGGCCCCGGAATACGGCGGTAGACCCGCGGGATTGAGCACCTGCTCGAGCTTGTCGGAGGGGATTGGAATGCGCTGACCCTTGGCGGAGCTGGTGGCTTTGGCGGAGGCCCCTGCACCGCCGGACGCCGCTGACGTCTCGCCTTTGCGATGCGTCTCGCAAGCCAGGAGCAGTAGCGCCAGGACCAACCCAAACGTCAGCACCGCCGCCCCCCGAACCCCGGCGCCTCTTCTTGTCATGTGCACGAGTGTCATCTGTTGCCCGAGTATCATCTGTTGCAGGCCGAAACCGAAAGCGCGTTCGGCGCCTGAAAGTCAACCCAAACCGGAGTAGCTGGGCCGCCGGCTGGCTAACCGCACTGCAACTTTGAGCTAGGTGCGGAGGCGAATCGACTATGAATCCGGTGTGCCCCACGTCGCCGCCGCCGTGCCTCGTCGTTCGCTGAACCGCCAAGCCAGGCGTTCCGTGTGGCTTGGGCTGGCGGTCATCATGGGCGTTGGCGGGTGCGAGGAGCGTGAGACCAGCTCCAAGCCCGAAGTGCAAGGTACGGATGTGGTTGGTCTACCGAAGACGCATCAAGTTGGAGAGACGGCGAGCACCGCTGACTACAAGCTCACGCTCAAGGCAGTGAAGCTCTGCACCGTGGACGCGCCATTCAAACCAGCTACGGGAGTAAAAAAGCTTGGCGTACAGCTGCTCGTCGAAGGCACCAGCAAGCTCGATGTTCCAGTCAACCCGTTCTATGCAGTGTTGAGCAACAGCAATGGCGACCGCTTCGAGGCTACGTTGCTTGGCTGCAAGCCTCAGCTTCAGGCCGGACGTGTAACGCGCGGACACTCAGCCAGCGGATGGGTCACTTTCGACATCCCGGATTCGGAAAACCGCGGCTTGGAGCTTATGTATAAACCGGTTGTGATCGGAGCCTCGCGCACCGAAGTGACGTTCTCGCTAGACGTCGCGCGCTGACAGCCGCGAGGCGCTCGAGCACACAATGCTCTGCATCGGTCAAAATACGTGTGCTCTCATGTGGTCGGCTCTCTGACGCCTCGTGTCGATTCACGTCATTTGTTGTGCTTTGGCGATGCTAAGACTAGGCTCGCCAAAGCCTGATCACTGAGTGTGAAACAACGGGAGGATACTAGTGTTTTGCCCTAATTGCGGTGCCCAAAACCCCGATACTGCCACGACCTGTCAGAAGTGCGGCTTCAACTTGAAGGGCAGCGCAGCCCCCAAGTTCAAAGGCACCATGCTGATGATGAACGCAGCCGGTGCGCCCGGTGCGCCAGCCCCCGGTGCGCCAGCGCCAGGTGCGCCGACGCCTGGTCCTGCTGCTCCTTCTCCCGGCGCTCCCGCCCCTGCCGCGGGAGGTGAACCAGTCTCACCGAAGCCGAAACTCAAGGGCACGATGATCGGTGTCGCACCGCCGTCCGCAGGAGCAGTGGCTCCCCCAGGTGGTGCGCCAGCAGCCCCCGGCCCTGGCGGCCCCCCGATGGGCGCTCCTCCCGGTGCTCCCGGCGGCGCTCCTCCCGGCGCTCCCGGCGGAATGGCCCCGGGTGCTCCGATGGGTGGCCCTCCCGGCGCTCCTCCGATGGGTGGCCCTCCCGGTGCTTCTCCGATGGGTGGCCCTCCTGGCGCTCCCCCAATGGGCGCTCCCCCGGGTGCTCCCGGCGGCGGTCCTCCCGGCGGCGTCAACCCTCTGGGTGGAACGATGGTCGCTGATGGCGCTCCCCCCGGCATGCCTGGCGCTCCGATGGGCGGCCCTCCCGGCGCTCCGATGGGCGGCCCTCCCGGCGCTCCGATGGGCGGCCCTCCCGGCGGCCCTCCGATGGGTGGCCCCCCTCCCGGTATGCCCGGTGGTCCCCCACCCGGTGGTATGCCCGGTGCTCCTCCAGGTGCCCCCGGCGGCGCTCCTCCGATGGGTGCTCCCGGCGGCATGCCCGGTGCTCCTCCTCCGGGTGGTGTGCCCGGCGCTCCTCCAGGTCAAGCGCCGCTTGGTCAGGCAGGCGCAGCCGGCATGGCCATGGTCGGCGCCGCGGGCGCAGCCATGGGCGCTGGCGCTGGCGCTCCGGGTGCATTCCCGGACAAGAGCCCCATGGCGGTGTTCTTCCTGAGCCTCGTCACTTGCGGCATCTACTCGTATTTCTGGATCTACAACACCGCCAAGGCGATGGAAGCCCGCGGCGCGGAGATCGGGCCGTTCTGGCACGTGTTCGTCCCAATCCTAGGCTTGCTCTGGTTCTGGAAATACTGCCAAGGCGTGGAGAAGGTGACCAACGGGCAAGAGTCTGCTGGCATCACACTGGTCAAGCTTTGGTTCTTGGGCATCATTGGCATGGCCATGCTCCAGAGCACCTTCCTCAAACTCAACGGACGCTGACTGACAGCTCCCGGGCGGCAACCTAAACGCTCGGGAGTTTGAGTTCGAGGGCTGCTACACTCGCCAAGTGGCAGCTCCTGCACAGTCTCTGAACGAGCCAGCCCAGCGTGGGCTGGCTCGTCGCATTTCGTGGCTGCTGCTGCTCGCACTGCTGAGTATTCTATTGCTGCAATTAGAGTACAGCGTGTGCCCGTTTGCCAACCTCACTGGGCATCCGTGTCCCGGCTGCGGAATGACGCGCGCCGGGCTGGCGCTGTTGCACTTGGATATGGCCCATGCCGTGGCGCTGCACCCGCTCAGCGTGGTGTGCGTGCCGATTGTCGCGCTGGTCGCGGTGGATGCGGCGACTCGTTACGTGCTCGGCCAAAGTCCGCGCTGGAGCCAGTGGTTACTGCGGCCATTCACTGGCCCGGGCAGCAACTGGCTCTGGGCAATGCTGGCGGCGGCGCTGCTCAGCGTGTGGGTGGCCCGCTTTGCCGGGGCTTTTGGTGGCCCCGTCGACCTCACGCCGGCCCCGGGCGCGCCGCTGCTGCTGCGCTAGTCTCGTGTTGATCTCAGCTTCCCACTCCAGTGCGAGCATCGCGCCCGCCCGAAGCGCCTATCAGGTCGCGAGCACGAAGTTGCGGCGCGAACCTGAAATCAGGCCCATACGGACAAGCGCCTGAAACAAAACGTCCGCCGCAGCGTCCGCCTGCCGCAGGCGGCTTTCAAGCAAACAGGCTCCGCCAGCGCTCCGCCGTTGGCTTAGACGTTGAACCGGAAGTGGATCACGTCGCCATCTTTGACGATGTATTCTTTGCCCTCGATGCGCAGCTTGCCTGCTTCTTTGCATTTGGCTTCGCTACCGTACTTGAGCAGGTCCTCCCACCAGATGACTTCCGCTTTGATGAAGCCACGCTCGAAGTCGGTGTGGATCACACCGGCAGCTTGCGGCGCCGTCGAACCTTTCTTCACCGTCCAGGCGCGACACTCTTTTTCGCCCGCGGTCAGGTACGTCTCCAGACCCAATAGCTCATAACCCGTGCGGATCACGTGGTTGAGGCCCGGTTCACTCAGCCCGGCACTCTCGAGGAACTCGGGGCGGTCCTCGGGATCGAGTTCGGAGATCTGTGACTCCAGCGCGGCGCAGATCGCCACCACCGGCGCCCCTTCCGACTCGGCCAGCTTCTTCAGCGCCACGTAGTGAGGATTGCCCTCCACATTGGCCAGCGAATCTTCGTCCACGTTGGCTACGTAGAAGACCTTCTTGGCCGTCAGCAGCTGCATGTCGTTGATCAGCTTGTCTTCCGTTTCGCTCTCGGTCGTGAAGCTGCGCACGGGCTTGAGTCCGTCCAGGTGCGAAAGCAACCGGCCGCACATGACCACCGCGGCCTTTTCCGTCGGATCTCCACCTTTGGCCTGCTTGGTGGCACGCTCTAGGCGCTTAGACACCGATTCATAGTCCTTGAGGCACAACTCGGTGTTGATCGTCTCGACGTCTGAGACGGGGTTCACTTTGCCGTCGACGTGGGTGACGTTGTCATCTTCAAAGCAGCGCACCACATGCGCAATCGCGTCCACCTCACGGATGTTGGCCAAAAACTGGTTACCCAGTCCTTCGCCCTTCGAGGCGCCACGCACCAAACCGGCGATGTCCACGAAGCGGATCGTGGTCGGCACGAGATTCTGCGGCTTGTACAGCGCCGCCAGCTGCGACAGCCGCGGATCGGGCACCGGCACGATGCCGACGTTCGGCTCCACCGTGCAAAACGGGAAGTTCTGCGCTTCAGCCTTGGCCGAAGACAGCGAGTTGAAAAGGGTGCTCTTGCCGACATTCGGCAAGCCAACGATTCCGCACGAAAAACCCATAGCCCGCACGCTCTAGTGCAGGGTCGCGGGGAAATCGAGGGATTTGACTCCCGGCTGCGACCTAGCCCAGTACGTCCAGCCTCGCAGCGCAGGTCAATCGCTCAAAACGACACGCTCGACGAAGCGACGCAGAACCGCGCGACCGTGGGGCGCGTCCGTGGCTGCCCCATGCAGTTCATCCACGTCAATGCCCTCGCTCGCGATCGCGTCGCGTCGCTCGTCCAGGTAACAACGCATGACTTCTTGATCGATCTCCGGGTGGAACTGCACGCCCCAAGCCTTGCGACCAAACCGAACCACCGCGTGGGGCTCCAGCTCCGTCGTCGCGACGACTTCTGCTCCCGGCGGCAGCTCAACTATTGAGTCCAAATGGGTGGCGTTGGCCGTGACGGGCTCCGCGTTCGTGCCAGCCAGCTCGTCGAGCAAGGGGAACGCGCGCCGAGCTTCGAGTTTCACCGTGCCGATCTCCCGGCCGCGCGGATTGGCGTCCACCCGGCCCCCCAGGGCTTCGCCCAACATTTGGTGGCCGAAACATATTCCGAGAGTGGGCGTTTGCACTTCTACCAAACGCCGCAGGTATTCCATCCCGCGCTGCATCCATGGCGTGCCCTCATTCAAGCGCGCAGGTGATCCCGTAACCACCACTCCAGCCAAATCGCCCGGCTCCGGTAGTTCGGACTGGTTTCTAAGGTCGATCACAGACCAACCATGGGGCCAGGCCGGTTCAGTGGCTTCTTGGATAAGCACCGAGAAGTCACCACGGCGAGTGTGCGCGCTTGGCACAGGGTCTCCGGTCACCAAGATGAGCAGCGGCTTTTGCATAGGCGATCTCAATGCTAACACAAATGGGTGGATGGACCGCGCGCTCCCCAGTCGGAGAGAAACGTTCCGCGCCGCGCCCTACACGGTAAGCCGGACACGCAATCCCGACCCCCTCCCCCTCCGGACGCCCCCAAGTCGTCCCGCTACAATACGCTTGGCCAGCCCCGCATCACGCCCGGCGATCGCGTATATACCAACCGCAACCTGGACATGGCTCAGGTCGATTGGCTGGGCTTCGACATGGACTACACGCTCGCCATCTACAACCAGGCGGCGATGGACGAACTCAGCGTCGAGCTGACCGTCGAAAACCTGATCGAACAAGGCTATCCAGAGTACTTGCGGGACAATCGTTACGACTTCCGCTTCCCGATCCGCGGTCTCTTGATCGACCGGCAGCTCGGACACGTGCTGAAGATGAACCGCTTCAACGGGATCCACAAGGGTTACCACGGCTACCGGCGCCTGACCAAAGAGGAGCTGAACGCGGAATATTGGGACAAGAAGGTCAAACCGAACAGCAATCGCTTCCATTGGATCGACACCTTGTTTGGGCTGAGCGAAGTCACGGCCTATGTGAGCATCCTGGAGTCTCTGGAAGCGGAAGGTGAACAGGTAGACTTCGGCCGCTTGTTTCAAGATATCCGTGAAGCTATCGATCTGGCCCACGCGCGCGGAGATGTTCACCGTCGCGTGCTCAAGAACCTGCCGGCCTACGTCGACCGCGACCCGCACTTGGCGCCAGCGCTGCACAAGCTTCGCTCTTCGGGGAAGAAGCTGTTTCTGCTGACCAACTCGCCGATTGGCTACACCGAAGGCATGATGAAGTACCTGCTGGACGATGCCATCCCCGGCTACCGTTCCTGGCGGCACTACTTCGATGTGGTCGTGGTGAGCGCGCGCAAACCCAGCTTCTTCGACGGCGACCAGGAATTCCGCGAAGTCGCGGCCGACGGCACCCTCGCGGAGGAACCTCAGCGTTTGGAACGCGGCAAAGCTTACTCAGGAGGCAACTTGAAAGCTTTTGAGCGTCTGACCGGCGTCAAAAGCTCGACCGTGCTCTACGTGGGCGATCACATTTACGGTGACATCCTGCGCTCGAAGAAAGAGTCCGTGTGGCGTACGGCCATGATCATCCAAGAGCTGGATGCGGAGCTGGCCGCGCATCACAGCTGCGGACCCGCGCTAGCCGAGAAACTATCGCTGCACCAGCGGCGCGAAATCTTGGAAGACGAGCGGCGCTTTTCCCAGATGCACTACAAAGAGCTGACCAAGAAAAACGGTGATATCAGCGCTGCCGAAGCGCGCAGGTTGGCCGACCTCAAGCGCGATCTGGAACGCCTGAAAGCCGACTTGAAGACGATCGACCTGCAAACGGACACACTGGAACGCACCATCGACGAAGCCTTCCACCCCTACTGGGGTTCGCTATTGAAGGAACACGGCGAGATGAGCAGTTTCGGAGCCCAGGTCGGCCGCTACGGCGATATCTACATGCGCCGCGTGTCCTGTTTGCGTCACTACGCGCCCACTCAGTTCTTCCGTTCGCCTCACGACTTCATGCCGCACGAACTGTAGGACAACATCACCCCGGGGGGTGTGGAGAATTTTCACAGCAGACGGAGCACGCCTGAAGTCAAACTGCGGGAAATCCCTTCCAACCAGCAGCGTCCGGCGAAAAAGTGTGATAGCCATGGCCAGCCCTCAAATCCGGGGGTTCCGGTTGCCCATCAAGGGCTTTACAGAGATTGCTGTTCAGGGCTTCTTAGATGAATTCACAGAACAATCCAGAGACCGCGACAGGCCTCGTCGATTGGATCCAGCGACTGATGACCAACTTCGGAGCGGAGTGGGTCATGTGGCTGATGTTGGGCTTGAGCGTCATCAGCGTTGCGGTGATGCTCGAGCGCGCTTGGTTCTACTATTCGCTGCGCGACGACGTCGCCAAGCTCGCTCAAGAGCTGCGCAAGCTGCTCAAGAAAAATGACCTGGCCGGCGCCCGCAAGCGTATGGAGAAGTCGCCCAGCGCGGAAGCTTCCGTGGTGGTTGCTGGCCTGCTCGAAGCAGACCAAGGCGCCAGGGCTGCCGATGAAGCCATGCGCGGAGCGGCAGCGCTCCAACGGCTGAAGCTGGAGCGTCGCTTGGCCTACTTGGGCACGCTCGGCAACAACGCCCCCTTCATCGGCTTGTTCGGTACCGTTATCGGCGTGGTGCAGGCGTTCGAAGCGTTGGGCGATCAGAAAATCGCGGCGACGGCAGCTGAGGCCGCCAACATGGGCGCTCCCCAAGAGGTGATGGCCGCCATCGCCGAAGCGCTGGTGGCAACCGCCGTCGGCTTGGCCGTCGCTATCCCCGCGGTAGCGATGTACAACGTGTTTCAGCGCCAGGCGCGCAGCATCTTGGCCAACACCGAAGCGTTGAGCCGCGTGTTGCTCTCCCACTTGGCGGCAGAAGGCCCAAGCGCGGACGCCGAAGACCGTGATTCCGAGCCGGACTCAGACAAGAGCCCGGGTAAGGGCAAGGGCAAGGACTGATGGCCTCGGCCGGTGGCGAGGATGACGAAGGCCTGATCAGCCAAATCAACGTGACGCCGCTGGTGGACGTCACCTTGGTGCTGTTGATCATCTTCATGGTCACGGCGAAGATCATCGTATCTCAAGGCATGCCGATGGACCTGCCTAAGGCGGCTAGCGGTGAAGAGATGCAAACGGTCTTCAGCGTCGAGTTGCTGGAAGATGGCCGCACCTTCGTCGACAGCAAAGGCGTCGCCAACGATGACGTCGTCGGCAGCATGGCGCGCCAGGCGCTGCAAAAGAACAAAGACTTGCGCGCCGTAATCCGCGCGGACAAGACCGTCCCCCACGGTCGCGTGATCCACATGCTGGATCTGCTGAAACAAGCCAAGATCAACAAGATAGCGTTCGCTGTCACACCTGGAAAACCAGCTCCAGGCAGTCCGGGGGAGACCCCGGCCCCCTCCAGCCCGTAAGAGGAGCATGCCCACCTGCGGCGTCTCCTTTGTCAGCCTCCAATTCGAAACACATGAGTTCCGATGACCAACGACGCCGAACCGATCCGTGGACCGCAGTCCTCGCGCTCGGTAGACGCTCCCGACGCACCGGGATCGCGCTCGGCATCGCCGGCGGATTGATGGTGCACGGCGCCGCCGCGGGACACGGCTACCGCCTCAGCGGTTGGCTGGACATCAAGGCGTTCGCCTCGATCGTTCAGCGCAGCGTTCAGGAACGCATCAAGACCACGATCGACATTGAGGTTGCTCCGGAGCCAGAGCCCGAACCCGAGCCCGAGCCCGAGCCCGAGCCGGAACCCCAGCCCGAGCCGGAAGCCCCTAAACCCGAGCCTGCGCCGGACGCTCCAGAAGCGCCACCGGACGCCCCGCCTCCTCCTCCTGCGGCCGCGGAGGCCGGCAAAGTGCTCACCGCTGAGCCTGATCCGAATGAACCCCTCGACCTGACCGGTGATGTGGGCTTCGTTTCGGGTACCGGTGAGCGCTACGTCGGCGGCGTCACGGCCGCCAAAGGCAAGAGCCAGAAGGCCGTTTACGACCGGGCTGCCCAACCTGACGGTGTGGTGGGGGGTACCGGCAAGAAGCCGGCGCCCGCATACAAGGGGCCTGACCGTTCCCAAGCTGCCCGACCGAATCTGTCAGCCTTGCAGCGCTGCGGCTTTCCCCCGGAAGCCGACGTGGAACAGATCAATTTCATGCGCGTGCCCATTTCAGTGGTGATCGGGGCGGACGGCAAAGCCAAGAGCGCGACGGTGCTGAAGAACGTCGGGCATGGCTTTGGTCGACGTGCCCAGCGTTGCGTGATGCGCACGGCGCACAAGCCCGCGCTCGACAAGACCGGTAAGCCGATCACCACGAGCGTGACGCTGAACATCACTTTCACGCGCTGAGCCCAGCGGCTTCTGTCCCGAGTCCGAGATGGCTTGCACAAATTGCGCTGACAAACAGAAATTTGGCTAAGCTGCACCCGGCTATGGCGGACGGAGCAAGCGCGGGGGCGAATTACGCCGAACAACTCAAAAAGGTCGAGCTGTTCAGCAGTCTCAAACCGGAAGCGCTCGAGCGCATTTCACGGCTGGCGACGGAAGAGTCACACACTCGTGGGACCAAGGTGTTCCAGCACGGCGACGCCGGCGACAAGCTCTACCTCATTCTAGAGGGCAAGATCCGTATCAGCCGCGAGGTGCCGGGCATGGGGGAAGAGGCTCTGGCGATCTTGGGCCCTGGTCAGGTGTTCGGCGAAATGGCCCTGCTGGACGAAGCCCCTCGCTCGGCCGACGCTAGAGCCCATGAGAGCTGCCGGGTGCTGACGATCCACAAAGACGGCTTCGACGACCTGCTGTTCATGGATAAGGACCTGGCCTACGAGGTCCTCTGGAGCACCGTCAGGATGCTGGTCGGTCGGCTGAGAGAGACGACGGATAAGCTGACTTTCCTGTCAGTGAGCGGCAAGTTCTGATTGCTGCGCAAGAAGTTGATTTCCAAACACCCGTTCAGTACACTGGCCGGCACAATGCAGGGATTGACCAAGCGCCAGGCGCAGACCCTAGACTATATCCGCCAGTCGATTGAAGAGCGCGGGTACCCGCCCACGCTCCGCGAGATCGGCGAGTACATGGGCATCCGCTCGACTAACGGTGTCAATGATCACCTGCGCGCCCTCGAGCGCAAAGGCTATTTACGTCGCGAGGATATGAAGAGCCGCGCTCTTCGCCTGGTGAATGACCACGACAAGGCAGCCGCGGTGCCGCCGTCTGGTCCTCCCGCCAATGACGATGAGCACACGGTCGATGTTCAGGTGCTCGGACGAGTGGCCGCCGGGCTGCCAATCCTGGCCGATGAGAACGTGGTCGATACTGTTCGGGTGGACCGCATGCTCGTCCGTGGCGGTCGTGAATGCTTCGGTCTGCGTGTTCAGGGTGACTCGATGATTGAGGCGGGCATCCTGAACGGTGACTACATCTTCGTGCGCAAACAGTCGACGGCTGAGCGGGGGCAGATCGTCGTCGCACTGATCGGCGAAGAGGCTACGGTGAAGTACTACTATCCGGAAAAAGACTACATCCGGTTCCAGCCCGCCAACTCAAACATGGCGCCGATCTTGGTCCGCGCGACGGACTTCAAACCCACCATGCTGCTCGGCATCGTCGTGGGCGTCTACCGTCGTCTCTGACGCTCCCTGGCTTCGCCAGCGCAGAACCACCAGCTCAGAATTGGTGTTTACCCAATGCCCGCGTCTAGCGGGCATTGCTGATTTTAAGCGCTGGTTTGCGTCCGGGGTCCGCGCAGAGTTTGGATCCCTCAGATCGCGGCCCCTCAGGCTTCGTGGGCTCGGAGGCGTCGGGACGGCGCGGGCTTCAAAGTCTGACCACAGGTGACGAGCAAACCCACACTGTGTGCACGCTCAGATGAAGGCCTAAGCCGCCGATAAAGCACTGGTGTTCCGTTGACGGGAGGTTTCGAGCATTGATAGCCTCGGCTTAGGGATTTCTAGGGAAATGGCTGGGTTCTTCATGGCTACAACGAACGCCGCGCATCAGACGTCCGCGCGTTTCACGCCACATTGGTTGCGTGCGATCTGCGTCTGCACACTTCTGGCAATGACTTCCGGTTGCGGCAACGCGGTCTACGCGGTGCAGGTCAGCTCGGCCACTAGCAAGGTCGAGGAAGCCAAAGAGCTCGGCGCAGAGGAGCTCGCTCCTTTCGAGTACTACATGGCGGTTGAGCATTTGCAGAAGGCGCGTGATGAGGCTGCTTCCGCAGACTATAGCGATGCCATCAACTACGCCGAAGTCTGCGAAGAGCATGCGGACAAGGCGATCCGACTGAGTCGCGACGCTCACCGTGGAGCCGGACGATGACTCATACGACGGCAGCCCGTCTCGCGAAGGCGCGCGTTTGGCTGGCAGTGTTTGTCGCGCTCGCCTTGGTGACGTCGTGCGTGAGCGCACCGCGGCTACGCGGGAAGTTGGCCGCGCTTGGAGAGATCGCCGACCAGGCGGAGCGCAACGGAGCTGTGCGCTGCGCGCCGCGCGAATTGGCGTTGGCCAAAAGCCACTTGGACTTTGCAGAAACAGAGCTGGAGCAGGGCTTCAGCTCCAAGGCTGAGCATCACATTTGGATAGCAGAGCCAAACGCTCAAGCAGCTTTGGCCCTATCGCCACCGCAGTACTGCACGGACCGGCAGATCATCGAGTCCAAACCCGGGGACCGCGACGGCGATGGCCATTTGGACCCCGCCGACAAGTGTCCGGACGATCCCGAGAACTACAACATGTTCGAGGACGAAGACGGCTGTCCCGATGATCCGGATACCGATGGCGACGGCATCACCGACTCAGCGGACTCGTGCGAGTTGCTGCCGGAAGACAAGGACAACTACCTCGATGAGGACGGTTGCCCAGACGCCGACAACGATCTCGATGGCCTGCTCGACAAGGATGACGAATGTCCGGACGATCCGGAGGATCCCGACGGCTTCGAGGACGAAAACGGCTGTCCTGATCTGGATAATGACCAGGATGAAGTCCCGGACGTCAAAGATCAGTGCCCCAACGAAAAGGGCTCGAAAGAGAAAGAGCCGTTGGGCTGCCCCGCCAAGCCCGCTCTGGTGGTCGTGACGAACTGCGAGGTGAAGATCACGCAGCAGATCCACTTCGCGTACAACAAGGATACCATCCGCCCCGTCAGCTTCCCGGTCCTGGATGCGGTGGTCGATGTGTTGCGTTCCAACCCGAGCATCAAGCTCGAGGTGCAGGGTCATACGGATAATCGCGGTAGCGCTAGCTACAACAAGGACCTCAGCCGCCGGCGCGCGGCCTCCGTCATGCGCTACCTGACGCGCAATGGCATCCCGTCTGATCGCTTGACGTCGCAGGGCTACGGTTTCGACCGTCCCTTGGTACCAAACGACAGCGACCGCAACCGCGCACTGAATCGCCGCGTGCAGTTCATTCGAACTGAAGGCGTGCGTCAGGGCTGCGAGAACCAGTGACAAGTTTTGACGAAACCCGCCAATAGAAGGTGTGCCAACACCGTCTAGCGACACCACCCAGCAACACTGCCTTAGCAACACTGCCTAGCGATATCTGCTCAGCCACTTCCCTAGACGCGGGTCCGTCTTAGCCTGCTCGCGATAGCCAGCAGGCCTCACCAGTATGAATTGATTGATCGCTGTGATTTGAATGGTCACAGTGAAACGCCGCGTTTTTCTCCAAGACGCACTTCTTTTCTCGGAGAGCTGAAAAAGTGACACGTCAACGTCTCGCTACGCCTGAGTCCATCCTGCGCCATTGGCTTGGTGCCTCATTGTTGCTCTGCCTCGCGCTGCAAGCTTGTCCCGCCGCAGCAGCACCGTTGGACAAATCCGCCAACGACAAGATCAACGAGGCCATCAACGTTCACTACTTGGCCACGAACTTTCGCAAGGCGGAGGCAGTGCTCAAGGGCACCATCAAGGCCTGCGGCAACAAGTGCTCACCTGCCACGGTAGCCCGCGCATGGATGTACATCGGGCTGGTGAGGGGTTCAGGCAATCAAGATCTGGATGGGGCGTCTGAGGCTTTCAGGAAGGCCGTCGCGGCCGATCCCAACATCAAGCTCGACGAGGATTTGGCCACCGACGAAGTCAAGGCGACGTTTGCTGCCGCCAAGGGTGATGCTGGAGCAACTGAAGAAGTCGCGCTCGAGGAAGATGGGGCCGTTCAACTCGAACCAGATGGCGCTTCGGGGGCCGCGTTGCCTGGCGGCATGAACTGCACCCCGAACGTCTCTGAAGTGGAGACGCGCCGCGCCATTCCCGTCTCTTGCACCACGGACCAACCCGCGACGCGCGCGGTGCTCTACTACAAACCTTTCGGCGCCCCCCGCTTCAGCCAGATCAACATGGGCCAGAGTGGCGATAGCTGGCTAGGCCAGATCCCGTGCTCCGCCACCGGCCTGCAGGGCGCTTTGAAGTGGTACGTCGTCGCTCAGGACGCCAGCGGAACCGATTTGGACAGCTTCGGAGCCGCGCGCATGCCGATGGAAACCAACATCGTCGAAAGCACCACCGAGCCGCCCCCAGCGCATCCCGGCCAAGAGCCGCCCGCGCGCTGCGCCGATTCCGGTGACTGCCCGCCAGAAATGCGCGGCACCCCCACCTGCCCTGATACCGGAAGTGGTGAACAACGCGGGGACAAGAGCTGGGGAGCCACGTGCAACGAGTCCGCCGAATGTGAGCCAGGGCTGTATTGCATGGGTGGCACGTGTGAATCCGCCCCCTCCTGCGAAACCAACGCCGATTGCGACTCCGGGATCTGCGACAACTTCGTCTGCACCGTAGTCGAGGGCGGCGGCGACAGTTCAGATTCCGATAGCGGCGCCCCAGCCAACTTGATCAGCATCAAGCTCGGTTGGGACTTGGCGGTCATCTCCGGCGAAGACGTATGCAACGACGTCGCCGGAACGGATTTCAAGTGTTTTGCGGGGAGTGAACGATACTTTCTTCCGACCCAGGCGCCGGAGCGTGACCCCAACAACGCCGCCTACAATCCAACACTGGGCGGCGGGTTCGGTAGCGCCATTGCCCCCGGAACGGTACGTATCGCCGCCTCATACGAACGGATTTTCGCCGAAAAGTTCGGGCTCGAAGCGCAGGTGGGCATTGCTTTCAATGGCGCTCCCAACACAGGCACCGTTGAGCTGCTGCATCTCGCTGCCTACGGCAAGTACTGGTTTTCCGGCACCGGTCCCGGGCTGAAGCTCTACGGGCTGGTCGGTGGCGGCTCAGGCCAGGTGGATGTCGGCAAAGCTGTCACGGTAGCTGAGATCGACAACGAACCCCGCAGCCTTTACTGCCTGGAGCCCAACGCGCCTGAATGTTTCATCAACGTCAAAGCCTACAAGAAGCTGGGCACCGGGTTCATTGGCGCGGGAATTGGCGGGTTTTTGAACCTGGGCGGTCACGGCCCCGCGCTGGAATTGCAGGGCAAGCTCATGTTGCCCGTCACTGGCGTGGTCATCCAACCAACTTTGGGTTATCTGTTCGGCTTCTAGCTTCTTCGCGGATAGGCCGCGGGGAACGCCCAGTGCCTTGATAGCTCAGTGCCTTGATAGCTCAGTGCCTTGATATTAGCGCCTCGATAGCCGTGGATCCGAAGCAAGAGCTCCTGCTGCTGACTCAAGCCCTGCGCGCTCACGTCGAATGGGTCGGAGCGCTGGGAGCATCGGGCCTTGAGCCCTGCGATGAGCAGTGGCTGCAGCGGCGGCGCGAACAGTATCGCCTAGCGCAGGTGCCCGTCGAAAACGAGGCTGCGCAGGACGGTGCAGACGTCCAACCAGCACCGGATCCGGTCCCCGAGGCGCCCACGGCGGTGGCTGCACCTGCGGTAGTGGCTGCGCCGGTAGCGGCTGCGCCTGCGGTAGTGGCTGCGCCGGTAGCGGCTGCGCCTGCGGTAGTGGCAAGCGCCGCGCCGGCATCACCCGAAACTCCAGCGGCCGAGCCGCCTCCACCTCCCCCACCCAGGCCCGAACGCCAGCCCATCCCTGGCGCCGCGGGTTGGCAGGCGCACCTGGCTCCGATCGAGCTTGGCGCCGACGCGCGTCAACAGCTTCACGTTTTGCAAGCAGAGGTCAAAGCCTGCACTCGCTGCGCGCTGCACGAACAACGCACGAACACGGTGTTTGCGCGAGGCGCGGGTCGTAGCGGCCTGGTGTTCGTCGGCGAAGGCCCTGGCGCCGATGAGGATGCCCAAGGCCTGCCGTTCGTCGGCAAAGCGGGACAGCTGCTGGACCGCATGATCGAGGCCATGGGCTTCGACCGAGACGACGTCTACGTGTGTAACATCGTCAAATGTCGTCCCCCCAAGAACCGCAAACCAGAGTTGATGGAGATGAACGCGTGCCGGCCGTTCATCGATGAACAGCTAGAGCTGCTGGAGCCGCGAGTGATCGTGGCACTCGGAGCAACCGCGGTGCAGGGCCTCTTGGGCCTTGGCATGGGCATCACGCGCCTGCGTGGACAGTGGCGTCTGTATCGCGGCAAGATCCCGGTCATGCCCACCTTCCATCCCGCGTATCTGCTGCGTACTCCGTCTGCGAAACGCCAAGTCTGGGAAGATCTCCAACTGGTGCTCAAGGAACTCGGAGTCCCCGCTCCCGCGCGAAGGTGAAAGCAGCGGTGCCCAAACCGACAGCGCGCACGAGCCTGCGAATCGCGTTGATCGCGTTCGGCTGCTTGCCGCTGCTCGGGTGGATCCCTGCCAGCACTCCGTGGCTCGGCTCCCTCTCGGACCTGCTGGCGACGGCGCTGGGATTCGCTTGCCAGAATGACCCTTCGCGCGCTTTGGCTCCGTTGGGCGAAGCGATGCCGGTCTGCGCACGCTGCAGCGGCTTGTACTTCGGAGTTGGCCTCGGCGCGGCCCTGTGCGCGCCCACGCTTCGCCGTGAAAGCCTTTGGGTCTGGCTGGGGTTCGCACTGCTGCTGATGGGGCTGGACGTCGCTACCGAGCAGCTACACATGCGGCCCCCCTACGCGACCCTGCGCCTGATCACTGGTTTGCTCGTGGCTTACCCAGCCGCGTTATTGGCACTCGGGATTGCGCAAACAAGCGCAAGCGCCAAGCGACGGTCCGCGATGCGGACCGTCTAGCGCACCCTACTCTTCCTGTGCCGCCAACCAACGCTCGGCGTCGAGCGCCGCCATGCAGCCAGTGCCCGCGGCTGTTACCGCCTGTCGGTACACCCAATCCGCGCAGTCGCCGGAGGCGAAGACGCCCTCGATGTTGGTGCGGGTGCTGCCCGGCACCACCTTGAGGTAGCCGTTGTCATGCGTCTCGAGCTGGCCCTTGAACAGCTCCGTCATCGGCGTGTGGCCAATCGCGACGAACATGGCTTCACAGTCGATCACGCGCTCTTGATCCGTCTTCAGATCTTTGACGCGCACGCCCGTCACGCCGCCCGTTTCGGGATCGAGCACTTCGGTCACCACGTGGCTGTACAAGATTTCTATCTTGGGGTTTTCCACTGTGCGCTTGACCATGACGCGGGACGCACGGAACTCATCGCGGCGATGAACCAGAGTGACTTTGCTGCACAGCCCGGTCAGGTACTGCGCTTCTTCCATGGCGGTATCTCCGCCGCCAACCACCACGACGTCCTTGTTGCGGTACAGCGCGCCGTCACACACGGCGCAGGCACTCACGCCGCGGTTCTTCAGTTTCTCTTCGCTCTCGAGCCCCAAGTAGTTGGCGCGAGCGCCGGTCGAAATAATCACCGACTTGGCGAGGTGCAGTTCGTTTTCGTCTTCACCGACCCAAACTTTGAATGGGCGCTGACTGAAATCCACCTTCTGCACGTCAGCAGTGATGAACTCCGTGCCCTGGCGTTCTGCCTGTTCACGGAACTTTTCCATCATGTCTGGTCCGGTCACTCCCTGCGGAAACCCGGGGTAGTTCTCGACGTCAGTCGTGAACATCAGCTGACCACCTGGCACCAAGCCGCCCGCGTTGAATCCCTCCACGCAAAGCGGTTTGAGATTGGCGCGCGCCGCATAGATGGCCGCAGTCAGTCCGGCAGGGCCAGAGCCGATAATCAGGACGTTGTGTAGCTTCGGATCACTCATGTCGGTGTGGGGATATACGCGTCCACCGGACAAAAGGGAGGCCGAAATTGGGGCGGATTTTCAATTCTCCGCAGGTCTGCGGCGCCCGCTGGGTGGGGGGCCGCAAACCCGCTCCCGATGAAACTCAGTCGCGAATGGGATTCGCTTTGAGCGCGGCTTTGCCCTCTTTTTCGTACACGCTGAACTTCACCTTCTGAACCTTGTGGCGCTGCATGATGGCTGCGCTGTTCTTCTTGAGAGTTCCTTCGAACTTCTCGTAGGTTAGGCTCTCGGTCGGCTCGCCGCATTGCTGCTTCATCGCCACGAAGTCTTGGAATACCTCACGCCATTCCTGCTCCTGGGTTTTCGGAGACGGGGGCCCTGGGGGCCCACCGCCCCCTGCCTCGGGCATGGTGGCTGCGAGCGGGCGCTTCTGCCCTGGGGGCACCGGAAGCTTGCCTCCGGGAGGCTTTGGCAGCGGCGCCGGTGCAGGTTTTGCGTCACTGATCGGCTCTGCCGCCGGCTCTGGGAAGCTGAAGGCACTCATCGCGGGTTCGTCTTCCGTGTCACCCAACACCTGACTCAAATCAGCCGCTCGACGCGAGCCGCCGCCTTTGGCCACGGCGTGATCAATACCGTCGTTGATGTTGCTGGCTATCTTTCGATAGATGCCCGACAGCTTGCTGATCTGGAGTTGGTCCGTCTTGCCGGCACCCAACTCCGCAGCCAGCGCGTTGAAGTTGTTCAGCGGACGGGTGTGCTCGAGGATCGTAAACACGATGCCTAGCCCCAAGCCCAAGATCAGGATCAGGGCCACCACCAGGATGTTCGGAGCGCTCTTGTCCTTGTCATCCGCAAGACCAAAGAACCCGAACGGTGTGGTGACGGTCGAGGCTTCTCGTCCGACAGCGTAACCAACGCCCCGACTCCAGGCCTCACCGGGTATCTTGGCGTAGACCACACCGAATGAATCCGTCAGCTGGCGCAGGTTGCTGCGCCCCTTCTCCTGGTAGTCAGTATCTTCGGCGTTGAGCGCTGGTAGATCGCCTACGATGGCGTCCAGTTGCGCGCGATTGAATCCTTCCGGTGCCCCGGAAGCGATCCGTTCGTTGTTGGAGTAGAAAGCGATCGCCGCACCGGTCCGATCCGCCATGGTCTTGGCGAACTTGTCGTCCACGCGCTTGATGCCCAAGACCGCTCCCACGGGCTCCCCACCTGCGGAGGCTTCCACGGGGCGGGCGACCGCCAGAAACAGCTTATCCCACGTGAGCGTGTCGTCGCGAATGTAGCCATGCAGGGCGTCCGCTACGATCGGGTAGCCGCCGAGTTCGAAACGCGCGTCCGCGGTGGACTGCTCATACCCGTGCTGCCCCACCACGCGACCGTGCTTGTCGACGACGAACACCGCGTCGAAGGTGAACTCCGCCGGGATCTTGGCGACGATCTTGCTGACTTCCGAGTTGGCGTCATCACGCGCCGAGCGCGGGACCTGCTCCTCCTTCTTCGTCGCGTCAGCCAGGGCCTTGGCGATCTTCGGGTTCAGCGCAAATTTGATCAGCTGCGCCGAGCGCTCGCGCGCTGCGTTGCGCATGTACCAGGACACCACCTGGCTGTCGGACGACAAGCCTTCGGCCAGCACCTTGGCGCCCGCACGATTGTACATGCTCTGGGCGATGTAGAGTGAGACCACCGCGCCGGAAAGCAGCAGCGCCAACAGCACATACCAAAACCTGGACAGCAGCATCATTTGGCAGCCTCCTTCTTCTTGGGCGTGCCCACGACAATCGGCGCGCGGGACAAATCGGCGGCTGCGCTCGGAGTCTTGAGCACCACCGGCAACGCTTTGCCGACCTCTTTGCCAGCAAAGAACGCTTGCACGCTGAACTCTCCGGCGTCTTCAACGTCCACGGAAAAGACCCCGTTCAAGTCTGGGTAGTCGTACGCGACCACGTTCGGATTAGACACCACCCACATCCGAACACTAGGCGTTAACTCATCACGAATCTCGTACACCCCTGGAGCCGGCACCGCCCAAATGCGGTCCGCTCCTTTGAGTGTGTTCGCCGCGTTGAATGACTTTTCGTTCACCGCGTACAGACGGTGCGCAAACGGGTCCGTGTTCTTGAACTGCAGTTCAGTCCCGGGAGTCACCACGATGGTGACCGGTGTGGTGCGCCCGCCGCCGATCAGCACCTCCTGGCGCGACATCTTTGCCTGAGCTTCCGACGCCAACACCGCTACACACAGTTCCTTCGGGATGTACGGGTACAGCTTTCGCCGGTCAGCTCGCACGGTAGGCGAGGGCTCGCGGAAGGTGTATCCGTGGGCGTCCGGGGCTTTGGCTTCTTCCCAAACCGGATTGAGCAGGTACAAGAACCCGGTCACGCGGCCCTTGACTGGGCCGGCAAGACTGGCAGCAGGCACACTGAAAGCCAGCAGCGCCAACGCGCACGCGGCCCATTTGCTGATTGTTCTCCCTGCTTTGAATGGCGTCAGGCTGTTCATCGGGACTAACGCTAATCGAGGTCGCGCGCAGACGGAAGGAGGCACTTCCCTGCTATTTTCCAGCGCTTCTCCCAAATCGGCGGACAGCACTTCTCCACCATTTTCCAGCGTGTTGGGCGCGATCACCCACAACTCTCAGCCAAGCAGGCGCAATCTGTGCGTTATTATCTTACACCCATGCGCTCCCAGCGAAGTGGGTGTTGATAGCCGCCTGCAAGATCGGCTCCCCGCGGCGGACGCCAACCGAACCCGTTTCGCCCCCAATGCAGCGCACGTCGCCGTGGCGCGCTCGTGCCCCAAGGGTTTACGCGGTCAAACACAACGTAAACCGCCGAGGCACCGCGGTGCAGCGCCAGCCTCAGCAGCTAGCGCCAGCCTCAGCAGCTAGCGCTGCCGCTGGTTGTAGGCGACGCAGTCGGTGTACTTGACGCCGCTGCCGCCAAAGATGTCCAGCGCGGACCCGAACGTCAGATCTACCCTGCCCCGACTGAGCTCAGCCACGCGATCTAGATCTGCCAGCTCTTTGGCGCCCCCAGCGTACGTGCACGGCAGTGGGCATGCCTCACCGAGCAGTCGCACCAAGTCTTCGTCAATGCCCTGACACAGGCCTTCCACGTCAGCCGCGTGCACCAAGAACTCACTACAGTAGCCCGCCAGCCGCTGCAGTGTTTCGGCGTTCACTTCGGTCTCGGTCACGGTCTGCCAGCGGTCGGTCGCGACGAACCAGGCGTCCCCGCGCCGGCGACAGCTCAAATCGATCACCAGGTGCTCAGGCCGAAGCAGCTCAGCCACGCGCGTTAGTCGGGCTTCGCTCAAACGACCGTCTTCAAACAGCCAGCTCGTCATGATCACCTTGCTGGCGCCCCGCAGCAACCACAGTTGCGCGTTGTCGACGGTGATACCGCCGCCGATCTGCAACCCTTGCGGCCACGCTTGCAACGCTTGCTCAGCGGCTTCTTGGTTGCCCCCGCCCAGTTGAATGACGTGGCCACCTTGCAGCCCATCGCGCCGGTACAGCTCGCTGAAGTACCCGGCGCTTTGGGTAGCGGTGAAGTTGGTCTGCGGCGTGTCAGCGTCCGTCAGCGTGCCGCCGACGATCTGTTTGACCTGACCTTGATGCAGATCGATGCAGGGACGAAAGAGTGTCAAATGCTTGGTTTTGATCTTGGCCGATTGTTTCCCGAAAGCTCAGCTGCGCCCTGGAAACAGGCGCGCTCCGGGGAATGGCGATAACAAGATCGCTTCGGACCATCCCGCCGACGGGGATTCGCCCTCAGCGAGTGGGTGAATGGGGAACTGTCCGTCTTGGTTGGGCACGCTGCCCAAAGCCACACGCACGCAGTGGTGGGTCTGAAAGCGGCCAGCTGTGGAGCCCGCGGGGGCACTCGAGGGTGTCACTCCAGACTGGGACGCCGCCGGCGGGGCCGACGAATGGGCCGCATATTGCTCCGCCGGAGGGGGCGCGGAGGAATGGGCCGCGTAGTACTCAGCCGCGTGCTGCTCAGCCGCGGGGGAAGCGGAGGGGGGCGCCGCCGGGGCCGCGTAGGCCGGCGCTGCCGCTGGGGCCGCGTAGGCTGGCGCTGCTGCTGGGGCCGCGGGTGGCTCCGACGGTGCGCCGGCATATGCTTGCGTATTGACTGCCGAGTTGGCAGCCGCAGCAGCGTGGGCGCCTTGCTCAGCTGCGGTGGCGTAGTCCATCGCGCCGCCGGCGCCGTTGCCGGCAGCTGCAGCACGGGCGGCCCGCGAAGCTTCTTGCAGCGCTTGAGCCGCGCCAGCGGCGGGCGTGGCCGGTACGGTCTGCGCGGGATTTTGGGAGGCCGAGGCTGGCATCACGGGCTCCGGCTGGGGCGGCACCGTCATGGGCGGCGGCACGGAGCCGGTGATGTTGGCCGCGTTGCGCAGATCTGCAGCTCGCTTGGCCAGATCCACGCTGCGCATATCATCGCCGGCATCCGAGGCGCTCTCGGCGGCGCGGCGCAGCCATCGCAGCGCTTCAACATGGTCTGAGTCACCCCAGGATTTGGCAGCGGCACTCAGTGCGGTGCGCACGTCTTGGGAGTCGTTGGGTAACGGGCTTGGGATCCCTGCACTTTCCATGAGCGGCGACCTTATAGCACCGGAATCCACCGAGATAGTAGCCGATTGTGGCTGAATGTGAGTCCAGTTCCGTTTTTCAACACGGCGTGCCGTGATGGCGCGCCCTCAGCAACTATTCCGCTGTTGATTCGGCGGGCTCCGGGTTCAACGGCGGAACGCTCGGCCCACCGTTACGCAATCTTTCAACGGTCACTGGGCCCACTCGTTTGGCCGCCAGCTCCAAGGTGAGCAAGTGCCGCTGCATGGTCGCCAGATCTTCGCGCAGCTTGCTGAGCTCATCATCCAAGACCAACGAGTGGCCCCGGGCCTCACGCTCCTGCAGCTTTTTTAGCTCTTCCGCGTCGTGCTTGGCCTCATCCATGCCGTTCATGATCACGCCGATGAACAGGTTCAGCACGATCATCGTACCCATCAGCACGAAACTGACGAAGAACACCGCCCCGAGCAGCGGGCTCATGTGCGAGGGGTTGGCGTCGGAAAAGGCGCATGGACGAATACTGTCCGGGCTGTAGCCGTAGTTTTCGCAACCATACATGTTGATGTACATCACGTCGGTCCAGTCCTCGAGCGTGACCACACGAAACAAAGTCAGCATCGAGGTCTGCAGATCCTCGAAGTGCACCGGATCATTCTCTCCGAACAAAAACACAGCTGCGACCGCGTACACGTAGAACAACAGCCCGAGCAGAATGCTGACGTAGACCATGCTCGGGATCGACTTGAGCAGTGCCGCGACCAAGATCTGAAGCTTGGGCAGCGCGTTGACTAGCTTCAACACACGTAGAAGCCGCAGCAACCGCAGCACGGTGACCGCACTTCCGTCGAACGGCAGATAGCAAGCCGCGACGATCACGAAGTCGAACACGTTCCAAGGATCGCGGAAGTACAGCCAGGGTCGGCTGCCGTGGGAGCCCATCTTGATCACGACCTCCGCCGTGAAGATCGCGAGCACGATCACGTCCAGGGCGTGCAACTGCCCGTGGTAGATCTCGTGCAAGTCCGGGTAGGTTTCGACGCCCACCAAGACGCCTGCAAACAAGATCACGAATGTGATGAAGTTTCCGAAAGCTGGCGCATGTGCGATCTTGAAGAGTAGCTGTTGCATGTTTGAGATCCCTTGATCTGCTGGGCGGACTGCCGCCCTAGTCGTGCGACTGTTTCATCTGCGTGTCGCGCCGCGTCCCTTGAATTGATGTCGTGCGTTTGACGTTGTTCGTTACCGGCGAGGCGCCTGGTTCACTCAGGTAGCTCTCCGGCGATGAGTTGGTTGAGCTCATCCTCCCCGATCACTTGGATCCCAAGCTTGCGGGCTTTCTCCGCCTTGGAGCTGGTGGAAGCTGGGTCGGCGAGCACGAGATATTTGGTTTCTTTGGTCACGCTTGTGACGAGCTCAAAGCCGGCAGCCTTCAATGGTTCATCGTAGTCGGTCTTCTTTTTACCGCTGGGCAGTTTGCCACTGATGCACACCTTGCCCTGGACTTCCGCTGCGGCTTCCGCATCCACCCCGACCGAGGTGATGCGCACGCCAGCGTCCAACAAGTTGTCCATCACAGGGGCCAGTAGATCGATGCTGTCCTGAATCGCTTCCCCAACGCTGGGTACCCCGGCTCGCGCCGCAAAGTCCGCATCGCGCAATATCCCCGAACGCCAGGCTTCCAGCGTGCCCAGGTCGTCCCCCACGGCGAGCAGGATCAACTCCACCCGGCGCTGCGCCAAGTGCTGGATGCCGAGCGATCCCAAGAACTGCACCAAGCTCAGCTCTCGCGTCGCTTCAATCGAATCCAAGATGGTTTGCGCACGCTTTTCACCCAGCCTCAGATCCTTTTCGGGATTGATCACCAACGCCGCGAGGGCCGCTGGGTCGTCTTTCAACCGGTACAAGCCGGAGACGTCTTCCAGCTTCATCTGCTCCACCAGAGCGATGCGCACGCTGTCACCGATGCCCTGAATATCCAGCGCTTTGATCCAGCGTTTGATCTTGCCCATCGACTTGGCGGGGCACTCGGCGTTGCTGCATTCGATCACCGCGCCCTCGGCGCCGCCGGTATTGCGCCGCCGCTGCACCGGGCTTTCACACACCGGGCATGCCTGAGGCTCCGGGATGGGTTTGCGGTTTTTGGGGCGCTTTCGCACGCCCACCACCTTGGGAATGATGTCGTTGGCTTTGATCAACCAAACGCGGTCGCCCACGGCCACATCCAGCCGATTGATCTCATCCCAGTTGTTCAAGAGCGCGTTGCTGACCGTCGTGCCGCCGATCTCCACCGGCTCGAAATGCGCCGTCGGGATCACCGCGCCGGTGTGGCCGACGGTGAGCGAATACGACACGAGCGTGGTTTCCGCGCCTTTGGAATCAAACTTCCAGGCGACTTGCCCTTTGGGGCGATTGGCCGTGACGCCCAGCGCGAGTTGCTGCGATAGGTCATCTACCTTGAACACCACGCCGTCGATCCAAAACGGCAGCTCATCTCGGGTCTGGTTGATGTGGCGGTAGTACTCCAACGCCTCCTCCACGGACTTGCACAAACGCTGCGGGATCAATTCAAAGCCGAGTTCTTCCAAGCGCTCGGAACGCTCGTGTTCACTTTTGAAGGCGTAGGGCTCCCCGTCGCGCACTTCATCAAGGCTGAAAGCGAAGCTACTGAGCAGCTCTGACTGGGAGCCGTTTTTGCGGCCCATGATGCCGCTGCCGGCGTTGCGCGGGTTTTTGGAGCGCTCGGGATCGACTTTGCCCCAGTCTTCGACGGTCAAGATCACTTCGAAGCGCACCGCGCCGGTGAATGGTCTACCCTGTTCATCGGCGACGACCGCGGGCAGTCCTTTGAACTTGAGCGCGTTGGCCGTGATGTCTTCGCCTTCGAAGCCGTCACCCCGAGAGATGGCCTGAACCAGACGGCCGTCTTCATAATACGCCGCCGCGCTCGCGCCGTCGCCCTTGAGGCTGGCGTGCACCCAGCCGTCCCCCACGCTCTTTTGGTGCCAGGTGATGTACTCTTGCTCGGTGTTGACCTTGCTCTGGCTGCCCATCGCGATGCGATGCTTGGCTTTGGTCAAGATGTTGTCTGGCGGCAGCGGCGCGCCCACCATTGCCAACACCTCATCTTTGGGCGACAGCTCACGCAGTTCGTCTTCGAGCGCGTCGTACTCGGCGTCCGTCATGATCGGACTGTCACCGTAGTAGTAGGCCTGTTTGGCCTTCAGGATCTGGTTGCGCAGGGAGATGATGCGCGGCGGGCTCATTGGACCGCACACGCTAGGTCGTCGGAGGTGCTAAATCGAGAGGGATCTTGCCCAGTGACTTCACTTCTTCCGGAGCCCAGTTTGATCGGACGGGCGGCTACCGTTATCGCCTGTGGCGGACATGGGGAGATCCGCAGCAGGTGGTTGTTTTCGTCATGCTCAACCCCAGCAGCGCAGACGCACAGCGACTAGATCCGACCACCACACGCTGCGCCTACTTCGCTGAGCGTTGGGGCTACGGCGGTTTTGAGGCGGTCAATCTGTTCGCGCTGCGCACGGCCGATCCGCGTGAGCTGCGCTCCCATCCGGATCCGGTGGGGCCCGGCAACGACCGTCAGCTAGCGGCGGCCATGAGCCGAGCCGCGCTGCTGATCTTCGCCTGGGGCAACCACGGGCGGCTGCATGGCCGTGACCAGATCATCACCCGTCGCCTGGCTCGGCTCGATCGCCAGGCGTACTGCTTCGGGCTCACCGGTTTGGGCCAACCTCGGCACCCTTTGTACCTGCCGGCCCAGGCGGAGCTGGTGGCGTACCCCGGGGTGTCGGGCGCCCCAGTACCCCCCGGGTGTGTGCGTTCGGCCCAGCGTTCGTGAATGGCCAAAAAGCCCCAGCTATCAACGCGCTAGCCGCCCCGAGCCTGGCCCGGTCTGGGGGGGGCTGCGCAAGTTTGCGATTTGACAGCCACAAATCAGGCATGTAACCCATCGCCCGCTCTGGCCTCGGGAGGTTGGCTTCCGGGGTAAGTCGCGTCGGAATTCAATGAGCGCCGCCAAATCTCTGGTTATCGTCGAGTCCCCCGCCAAGGCAAAAACCATCGCTGGTTTCCTCGGTCCGGGCTTCGTCGTCGAATCTTCCATCGGTCACATTCGCGATCTGCCCAGGAGTGCAGATGACGTGCCCGCCGCTTACAAAGGCACTCCCACCGGGCGCCTTGGGGTGGACGTCGATAACGAATTCAAGCCGATCTACGTGATCGACTCGAAGAAGAAAGACCACATCAAGAAACTGAAAGATCTGGTCAAGAACGCCGACGAGCTCTACCTCGCGACCGACGAAGACCGCGAAGGAGAGTCGATCGCCTGGCACCTGCTCGAGGTGCTGAAGCCTAAGGTCCCGGTCAAGCGCCTGGCGTTTCACGAGATCACCAAAAAGGCGATCTTGGCCGCGCTCGACAATCCGCGGGATCTCGACCGGCGGCTGGTCAATGCCCAAGAAGCCCGCCGCATCCTGGACCGCCTGTACGGCTATGAGGTCTCGCCGGTGCTGTGGAAGAAGGTCATGCCGAAGCTCTCGGCGGGCCGCGTGCAAAGCGTCGCGACGCGCATCATCGTCGAGCGCGAAGCCGAGCGGATCGCCTTCGTCAGCGCCAGCTACTGGGACATCGAAGCCAACTTCAAGGCCGAGCAAGGTGAATTCAGCGCAGCGCTGGTGACATATGACGGCAAGCGCGTCGCCAGCGGCAAAGACTTCGACGACCAAGGCAGGCTGACCAAGCCGGACGCAACGATCCTCGATCAGAAGCTGACCGAAGAGCTCGCCGAAAAGCTACCGTCAGCCGACTTCGCAGTGCAGAGCCTGGAGAGCAAACCCAACCGCCGCTCCCCTGCTCCGCCGTTCATGACATCCACGCTGCAGCAGGAGGCTTCACGCAAGCTGCGCTTTTCTTCGACCCGCACGATGCGCGCCGCGCAGACGCTGTATGAGCGTGGCTACATCACCTACATGCGTACGGACTCCACCACGCTGAGTGACGCGGCCGTCAACGCAGCGCGCACGCTGATCAAGAAGCAGTACGGCGACGAGTACCTGCCCAAGTCTCCGCGCATCTACAAAAACAAGGTCAAGAACGCGCAAGAAGCGCACGAAGCCATCCGCCCCGCAGGCGACGAGTTCCGCCCTCCGAAAGAGGTCAAGAAAGAGCTCGGCGGCGACGAAGCGCTGCTCTACGAGTTGGTGTGGAAGCGCACGGTCGCTTCCCAGATGGAAGATTCCCGCGGCATGAGCGTGAAGCTGACCGTCGCCAGCGAGCTGGACGGCAAGAAGCTGGAGTTCGCCGCCACCGGCAACACCATCTTGTTCCCCGGCTTTTTGCGCGCCTACGTCGAAGGCAGTGACGATCCCCAGGTGGAGCTGGATCAGCGCGAGACCCACCTACCCAAGGTCGAAGAAGGCGAAAAGCTGGACGGCCAAGAGTTCACTCCCAAGGGCCACGAGACGCTGCCGCCCGCGCGCTACACCGAAGCGTCGCTGGTCAAGCGCCTGGAAGAGCTGGGTGTGGGCCGTCCGTCGACCTATGCGTCGATCATCGGCACCATTCAAGCCCGCGGCTACGTGTGGAAGAAAGGCACGGCTCTGGTGCCCAGCTTCAAGGCGTTTGCGGTAGTGCAGCTGCTGGAGAAGCACTTCGGCACGCTGGTGGACTACTCGTTTACGGCGCGCATGGAAGATGAGCTGGATTCGATCGCCAATGGCGACGAAGAGCACATCCCCTGGCTGAACCGCTTCTACTTTGGCGGTAAAGGCGTCGCCAATGATGGCAACGGCGCCCCGGGGGCCAACGGCGCCAGCGAGCTGGACATGGGCTTGCACAAGCTGGTCGCGGCTCGCTTGGGTGAGATCGACGCCCGCGCCATCAATTCTTTGCCGCTGGGCGAAGATGATGACGGTGTCGAGATCGTGATCCGCGTGGGGCGCTACGGGCCATACCTGCAGCGCGGTGATGACACTGCCAACATCCCCGATGACTTGCCTCCCGACGAATTGGATCTCGAAAAGGGCAAAGAGCTGCTGGCCATGCCCAGCGGCGATCGCCTGCTGGGTGACGATCCCGAAACGGGGTTGCCGGTGTACGCGCGCCAGGGCCGCTTCGGACCGTACATTCAGCTGGGTGAAGCCGGCGGCAAAGAGAAGCCCAAGACGGGTTCTTTGCTGAAGACCATGAGCGTCGAGTCGGTGACGCTCGAAGAAGCGCTGAAGATGCTGAGTTTGCCGCGCCAAGTCGGTGTCGATCCAGCAGACAACGTGCCCATCACCGCGCAGCTGGGGCGCTATGGTCCCTACATCAGCAAAGCCAAAGACAGCCGCAGCCTGGAGACGGAAGAACAAGTCTTCTCGCTCACGCTGGAAGAAGCGCTGGAGCTGTTCAAGCAGCCGCGGCGGCGCGGCGGGCGCAAGGTGGCCGAACCGATCAAAGAGATCGGCAAAGACAAGGTCTCCGGTGAGACCATCACCCTGCGCGAAGGCCGCTTCGGTCTGTACGTGACCGACGGCGACGTCAACGCGTCGTTGCGCAAGGGCGATTCGCCGGACAGCATCACCCTCGAGCGGGCCCAAGAGCTGCTGGACGCGCGCCGCGAGCGCGGTCCTTCGAAGAAGAAAAAGAAGGCTTCCAAGAAGAAGACCGCCAAGAAAGCCGCAAAAAAGACTGCGAGCAAGAAAGCTGCCAAGAAGACCGCCAAGAAAGCGGCTTCAACCAAGAAGGCCGCCAAGAAGACCGCGCCCAAAAAGGCTGCCAAAAAGACGGCGAGCAAGAAGGCCGCCAAGAAGTCTTCTGCGAAGAAAGCGACCAAGAAGGCCGCCAAGAAAAAGTCGGTCAAGAAGAGCAGCAAGAAGTAACCTGATGGTCACCATGCTGGTGGCCATCACTTGCTGCATCGACCGCGGGCGAAAGTTCCGCGCCGGCTACGACTACGTCTATCTGAACCGCGCTTACGCTCGGGCGGTGGCAGCAGCGGGCCTCACGCCGGTGCTAGTGAACGCCGACGCGCCCGCCGATGAGCTGGCACAGGCGTGCGCCGGGTTGGTCTTGTCTGGTGGGGACGATCTGCCGCGCAGTTTTGGGGCGAGTGACGGCGAGGGGGCGCTGGGGGCCGGTGGGGTCGCGAACGGTGAGTTGACGAACGGTGAGTCCACGTTGGGGGATGCGGAAGATGCCGAGCGGGTGGCCTGGGAGCGCGCCACGCTGGACGCTTTTGGTGCTCGCCGTAAACCAGTGCTCGGTATTTGCTACGGGATGCAGTTAATCAACCTGCACTTTGGCGGCACGCTCTACCGAGACCTGCGCAGCGAGCACGATGGCGCTGGGGACCACGGCGGCTCCGGGCGGGTGGCGCATCATCAAACCATCAAAACCGGCTCCAGCGTGCTGCTGGAGGGCCTCACGGACCAGTTTGAGACCAACTCGTCTCATGGGCAGGCGGTCGAGAGCGTTGCTCCCGGGTTCAGGCTCACGGCGCGCGCCACCGACGGCATTATCGAAGCCATCGAAAACCAGGGGGCGCACGGCGGCGCCGGCGTGTTCGGCATCGAGTGGCACCCCGAGAGCGACGCCACCGGCGCGCGGGTGTACGGCAATTTCGCCAAGCTGCTGCGACGCTGAGGGGCGGCGGTTGGTCGGCGTTTGGCGTCACGGGCGGCGGAGCGCGCGGGTTTGCGTCAGGGGGCGGCGGCTCTGAGCGCGGCGCTATGGCTGCGCGGCGCTATGGCTGCGCGGCGCGCGAATGGTACGCGGCAAACCGGTCCATTAATGTGCGCTTTGCCCGAGACCACTGGGGTGGTCGGCCCCATTTCGCTCGTTTTTGGACCGAAACCGTTGGCCCCACTCCGAGCGCTTGCCCCTACCCCGAAGAGGCGTTTGATCTCGGTCGCTTAGGCCAGCGATCCGGCCTCCCCCGCCCGACGCCGAGGCCCCTCCAAAAATGCTGTCGGGAGCTTGACAGCCTAACCCCTGAAAAGTACACCAGCGCTCCCTCTTGCGGGAGTAACTCAGTGGTAGAGTGCAACCTTGCCAAGGTTGACGTCGAGGGTTCGAATCCCTTCTCCCGCTCCAACGAAAAGCTGCCCTCGGCAGCTTTTTTCGTTTGGGGCGTGGAAGGACTCCGCAACCCTGGGTTAGCGCCCCTGCGGGCGCTGCGCCGCCACTCAGCGCCTGCGGCGGCTGAGTCGCTCTGCTCGAATCCCTTCTCCCGCTCTCTTTTTTTGCCCAACCCCTGTCGGACTCGAGTCAAAGCTCGGCGCCGCACGGGTTTCGCCCGCCAGCCCTTCCCCCGTCCCGTGCTCGCGCGGCCGCTCGGAGCTAGGGCCGTTCGGAACCTCCCTGCCGTCTCGGCGGCACGCCCTGCGCGCGGTCGGGAAGGGAGTCAGGCTGTGTCGCAACCACGAACGTCGGCTGTTCATATTTTGCGACAACACAGTTTTTGCACCGGCGGTGCAAAATGTGCCCCCCTGCCCTCAGGAGGCACTGACTGACGCAGGATACACGAAGCTCCCGGCCCGCGTCAAAGCCCACCCCCGGTCAAACGTGCTACAGTGCCGTCGTGGCGCGTGAAGAGCACGACATCCGCTTCGGTCATGACTTGGCAGACGTCCAAGATGAAAACGGAGTCGATCTGTTGCTGTTGAAGGCGCAGCTGGAACTCTCTGTGGAGGAACGCTTCCGCCGTTTGGAACAGCACGCACAGTTCGTGACCGAGTTGCGCGGGACTGCTACTGAACGCGCCGCTTACTGAACGATGAACTTCAAACTGGCGCTGACCGCTCTGGCGGGACACAAGGTTGAGTTCGCGCTGGTGGGCGGCGCTGCCGTCGTCGCCCATGGCTCGACCCTCATGACCCAGGACCTCGACATCCTCTATCGGGTTGAGCGAGACAACGTCACCCGCCTGCTGAAGGCCCTCGAGGATCTGGACGCGTACGTTTTCAACGATCCGCGCAGGTTGCGTTTCGGATTCGATCACCTGAACAACTATGGCCATCACCTGACCGAAACCAAAGCCGGTCGTCTCGACCTACTTGGATCCATCGGCAAGAACGGGAACGTCTACTACGAGCATGTAGTTGATGACGCCATCATCATTGAAGCGTTTGGCGTGAAGATCACCTGCATCTCTCTGGACCGGCTCATCGAGATCAAACGCGAGCTGGGTCGCCCCCGAGATCTCGCGGCGGTGTCAGAGCTGGAGGCGATCAAGAGACTACAGCGCGCTTAGCCGGATGCCGCGGGCGGGTGCTCTAGCCACCTTGGTAGCACTTGAAGGCTCAAAAGTGTTCACTTGTTGTGGGTACCCGCTCTTGGAACGGTCGGTGCAAAGTATGCTCCTCTGCCCCAATGGCTGCGCTGTCTGATCGGGGCTGCAAGAAGTTGTTGTCTGATGCCAAAATCGGTCCTGGCGGAACTCTTGCAAGCCAAGCCGATGGACCAGTAATCGGTCACCTCCCAGTGGACCATTCGGTCAACGTTTGCTGAAAGAGGGCGTGACTGAGGCGCTCATGGTGGCCTTGGCGGAAGATCGCCCGTGCCGGGTGCACCACCAGTCGAGCACGCCGGGGACCTCAACCCGGCTAGCCGCGTTGGGCGCGCTGTGATCCACAGGTTTCAACGAGACCGTGGATCCTGCAGGCCTTCAGAGACTAGTCTTGGATTTGCTGGTGGACCTGGAGAAAAGAAGAACCGCGTTGACTGCGCTGGTATCCGCTGGGTTGGTGCTATTGTGTTACCCCGCTGGACTACTGGTCTGTGCACGGCTGATTTCCGAGGGCAACGATGCCGCACTCAGTCGGTACTTTCAGGCAGGCGGCGACGGAATGGTGCTGCTGCTCTTGGTCGCTGCTGCAAGTTATGTAGTGCTATTGGCGGCCGCGGTCCTACTGCCATTGAAGCCTCGCTTTCCCGCTTGGCCCGCACTCATTGCGCCGACGTTGACCGTCGCGGTGGGCCTCGTGCTTGAGCGGCGACACATGGCTCAGGTGCTCGACGCAGTAACGGAGAGCCTTGTCGAACCGCATGTGCGATTGCTGATATTCACCGATGGCGCTTTCGAAGCTGGCTGGAACGGTGTTTTTGCGCTGGCGATAGCGGGCACCTCCACCCTCGCGCTAGGCATACCGTTGTTCGCCCGCACTTTCAGCGACGGGGATCAAACTGGGGCGACCAGTCACCGCCTATCCGCCGCAAGCACTGCCGCGGTTGGCGTCATCTTGCTTGCCTGGTGCGCGTGGAGCGAAGGGATCGTCCGATGCTTTGACGCGGCCAATGGCCAAGCCGTCGATCCAAGCCAAAGGGTCCGAATTGCGGCGGACGGCCTGTTCCAGAGCCAGTTTGCGTTCTGGTTCAGTATGGCAGTCCTCGGACTATTGCTGCTGCTTGGCTACCGCTCATCGCGCAGTCTACATACCCAATGGCAAAGCGGCGTACGTTCCGTTTTGGGCGGCTCGTTTCCGCTAATCATTCTGACCGGCGTGGCCGCGCTGTTCTTCGTCGCACGACGGCAAGATCTACGACAGCTTGACGAATGGTCGCAAAGGCCCTGGCCAGCGGACGCGCAGCCCGTTGCACTAGAGGTGGAGCCACCCTACGCTCTGCTCAAGCGCAGTTTGTATGCCCACATTGTGCTGGGAAATGAGCACCTCTGGGCGAGCGGTCGCAATTGGCAAAAACTCGCACCGAGCGCCGAGCTAGACGAGCCCGACTGTCTGCGAACCGTCCATCAGGCACTTGGAGAGCCCAACCGCTTTGAGCGGGAATACACGATCATTCTGGTAGACAGGCGCGCCTCCTATCGACGACTGCTTTGTTTGGCTCTAGCACAAACCCGAAAGCCAGCTGACCCAGCAAACCCAAGCGAAGAAACACTGCCGTACGGGATCACTGGCGGCCACAGCTATCAGGCTCCTCGGTACGCTTGGCAGCTCGAGGAACGAACCTCTACGCTTCCAGCCCCGTTTGAAGCGCCGGTGGCAGGTCCCGGGTACCTGCGACGCGAAGCGCGCAAGCACCTTCCTGGCTATGCGACGAAGCGACTATTGAGAATCGACCCCGACCAATGGATGTTGTTCGAAGAGGGGCGCCGGCGTACTTTGGACGGATCGATGTCGGAGCGCATCGGCGCGCTTCAGGGACTCAACGCAGACAGCACCCTCAACGTGGTGGCAACGCAAGACGCCCTGGCTCGGCACGTACTAGAAGTCTTGGCTGCAGTTCCATTCGCCCGTCTGGATCCGTACAACTCCGCCGACGAGGCGGTTCGACTTCACGTCACTCACCATGCCTCCTCCAATAACTGAAGCCGGCAGCACGCTGCCGGATCCGGAAGTGATTCAATGCGTCGTCCGATCACTTTACGGCATTTCCTTTCCGAGCCGGGCGTGTCCACCCCCACAGTGGCCGCTGCCGCGGCAGTCTTTGTCGATTCGTTTCCCCAGAGCTTTGCGGCGATGGCGGACGTTCCCGGACTGATCTATGCGAATCTGCTGGTCATGGGCGATCGCAATATTACAGGAGCCGGGAATCGCCTTGATTCGGGCTTTGATAACCGCTGGGGCGCTGGGCGCCCTGCAGCTTCGCCGCTTCGACTATGAGCACATGGAAGAGAGTTTCGGTTGGGGAAACAGGCGAAACCTGCGTTGACCACAACCAAAATGTGGCCATCGGCATCAATAATTACAACGCGTTGCCGGCTTGAAGGGCAGGATGTGATTGGCGGACGGGGGCGGAGACAACTCGATGAAGGTCTACTATGCGTCTTTCTACGAATCCGATGCTTGGGATG
>JBNLEN010000022.1:0-57804 GCA_050304975.1 Polyangiaceae bacterium | reverse complement strand
AACGCAGCGTGCCGAGCAAAAGCAGAAATCCTGGGCGAAAATCCGTGCTCGCCCGGTTGCGCGGGACTGCCGGTGCTGGTACTACCCCGCCCCCGCCGTGGCTCGGCCGAGCAGAGAGTGCTGCTTGGGGCTGGCTTCGGTGCAGATGGTGCGCCAAGGGCGCCGATGGAGACTGTCCGATGAAGACCCCGCTGACTGTGGTGAAAGAGCGATTCGGCGACAAGGAGAAGCTGGTCGCTGCCGTAGAGAAACTTGCTTCCGGTGATCTTTGGATCGACCGCGTGGGTGAAAAGACGCTGAGCCGCGTCTCGAATGCCAAACTTCTGCGTCTGCATGACGTGTTGGAGTCGGCCAAGAAGGACTTCGGAAGTCGCAAGAAGCTGATTGCAGCGATCTTGGAGCTTGAAAACCGGTCCAAAGATGACGGCCTGAAGACCCGCCTGGAAGGCTATCCTCTACCGCGCTTGATGGACACCCACCGCTCCGCCACCAAGCGCGCAGCGGCCCGCGCAGCCAAGGCCAAACAGCCGGTAGCTGCAAAGAAGAAGCCCGCACGTTCGCGCAAAGCACAGGCTAAAGCAAAAGCCAGCTGATCAACGGGGCGCGGCCGGCGCTTGCCTAGCGTCGCCGCCCAGCAAGCTACCCACCCAGCTCGACTGCGCGGCTATTTGCCGACCAGCTCACGGTCTTGAAGCCACTGTTTGGTGAACGCTGCAGACTTCTCGTAGCTGCGCTGCAAGTCGTCGAGCACGCGGTTTTCCAGCAGTCCACCGACGCCGAATATCTTGGCTGAGACTTGCGCCACGTAGACCCGGTGGCACTGGCCTTCTCCCCGAGGCTCAACGGTCATTTGCCCCGTGATGACGAGTTTCTCGGGCAGCGAAGCGGAAACCACCGTCACGTCGTAGCGAGAGGCGGAAGCGGTGTAGACGCCCGTCTCACGATAGCCGGCGCCCTTCTTCATCAACTTCTTCAGGGGGCCGGGCACGTCGCCCACCGGGGGGATAGCTTCCAGGACGCGCGTGAAGCCGTCCTCGGACTCTCGCTTCTCGACAGTTTCCCAGCGCTCGAACTTGAGGCGCTTCAGGAACAGGGCGTCGTTGTATTCGGGATCGAAGAACACCTGCGTCCAGAAAGTGTCCACGCTACAGTCGAAGGTGTGCTCAATGCGTCTTTCCGCCATGAAAAAATGTTAGGCGTTGGAGCGCCCTAATGGAAGCCACTGTAGCCAGAACACGACCGAATTGGGTGCTCCAGGCCTGGCTGGTGGCCAAGAAAGACGTCCTGATCGAACTGCGAACGGGCGAGATCGTCATGACCGGAGGCTTCTTTGCGATCTTGGTCACCGTGATCGCATCGCTGACCTTGTGGGCCGGCCCCACTACCCGCAACGAGGTGGCATCCGCGGTCATTTGGTTGGCGATCGCATTCGCGGCGGTTTTGGCCCTGAGCCGCAGCTGGCAGCGCGAGCGTGAGGAATCCGCGTTGGACGCCCTGCTGACCGCACCAATCAGCGCCAGCGCGATCTACACGGGCAAGATGTTGGGCGTGCTGGCCTTCTTGTTCGTGATTGAACTGCTGGTCATTCCCACCTGTGCGCTGTTCTTTTCGCTCGACATCGTGAGCGCGGCACCGGGCTTGTTGCTGCTGTGCGTGATCGCCACCCCAGGGGTCGCTGCATCCGGAACACTCTTTGGCCTGATGACGGTACGCACACGAGCCCGTGATTTGGTTCTGTCGATCGTCCTATTTCCGTTGCTAGCGCCGACACTGCTGGCAGCAACCGTAGCGACCCGAGTCGTGCTCGAAGGAGATCCGATGGGTGAGATGGGGGACTTTCTCAGGATCATGGCCATGTTCGATGTGGTCTTCACGGCGGGAGGATTGGCTCTTTTTGGCACCCTCGCGGAGCAGTGAGTGAATATTCCCTAGCCGGTGGCAAACCTGCCAGCTCTGGTGTAGCCTGGCTAACGCTGACTATCGGGGAAGCGGGATCACGGTGCGAATAGGTCTGCTCGGCGGGGTTGCGGAACACCTGGAACAGCTGGAGGGGCTGGTACAGTTCCTACTGCGAACGCTGCGCGCTGACCGCATCTACTACCTGGGCGGAGATGAAGCGCTGAGCGATTTCGTGGCGCATTCTTCCCAGCAGTTGCTGAGCACCAGTGAGCAGTCGGTCTGGCATCGTAGCCTACGTTGCCTGCACGCGGTCCCGGATGAGATTGACCGATTTCTAAATGAGGAGCAGCAGCTGACTGAGCTCACGCGCCTCGTCAGCCTGCCGAAGGATACGACTCTTCGGGTTCAGCTCTCGGCGGAACACGAAGCGATCCTGTGCTTCGACCGCGATGATCTCAGCGCGGCGCAAGCAGCTTCGTGCAGCGTGGTGGCGTTTGGCAAGGATTCGGTCCCGCTGGTTCGCCAGCAAGGAGAAAAGTTCATGCTTTGCCCTGGGTCTTTGGAGAAAGCCGGAGTCATGCTGCTAGCGGATGACGAGCACGGCTTGTGCGTCGCTCTGTTCGACCGCAACGCCCAACAAATCGCCCAACACTATTTGTCAGAGGCGAGTTCGCAAGGCGAGTCACAAGGCGAGTCACAAAGCTCCATTCAGCCGCAATTGGATGCTGAGCGGGCGGACGCGCTTTCCCGGGAAGACCACAAGCCCCCTCGCTCGCCCTCCAGCGAGCCCATCGAGCAGTGAGGGTCGCCTTTTTCGGCGGTAGCTTCAACCCGCCACATGTCGGGCACGTGTTGGCCGCCAGCTACGCGCTGAGCGTCGGTTTTGACAAGGTGCTCGTGGTTGTCGTTTCCACGCACGCGTTTGCCAAACAGCTCGCCTCTTTCGAGCATCGCGCGGAGATGGCTCGGTTGGCATTTTCGCCCCTGAAGGGAGTCGAGATATCAACGATCGAGCGGACGTTGCCCAGCCCGAACTACACGGTCACGACCCTGCGAGCCCTGACCAGCGCCCACCCCAGCTGGCGCTTCAGCTTGTTGATCGGCAGCGACGTGCTGCCCGAATTGGATCGCTGGCACGAGCCGGACGAGGTCCGCCGCCTCGCTCCCCCGTTTATTCTGGACCGCGCGGGGCATGCCCAACTCGCAGAAAACCTCGCCAGCCCTCCGAACGTGCTGCCCGAAGTTTCATCGTCAGAAGCGCGCGACCAGGTCGCTCTGGCCGCAGCGGGAACTGATGCTGCCCGCGCGCGAGCCTGGCTCGAGCAATATCTGCCGGCCCGCGTGCTCGGGTACATCGACCAGCAACACCTGTACCGTTGAGGTGGGTGGCGTTGTCACGTAATGGACCCCCATGGGTTTGCTGGATGACAAAGTCGCAATCATCACCGGTGCAGGCCGCGGAATCGGACGAGCCACCGCACTGCTCTTCGCCAAAGAGGGCTGCAAGTTGGTCCTCAACGATAGCGGCGTAGCGGCGGATGGTGGATTGGCGGGCGCCGACGCCACCCTGGCTGAACAGCTCGCCGACGAAATCAACCGCAGCGGCGGCGAAGCTTTCGCCTCGAATGATGACATCAGCCGCGCTGGATCCGCGACGGCGCTCGTCAATTCCGCCAAGAACCACTTCGGCCGACTTGACGTGCTGGTCAACAACGCAGGGATCCTGCGAGACAAGACGTTCCTCAAGCTCAGCCTAGAGGACTTCGACGCGGTCATCGCCGTCCACCTGCGCGGGACGCTCCTTTGCTCTCAAGCTGCTGCCAAAGAAATGACGAAGGACGGCGGCTCCATCATCAACACCACCAGCGTGTCCGGCTTGCTCGGCAACTTCGGCCAAAGTAACTACTCGGCGGCAAAAGCGGCAATCTACGGCCTCACCCGCACCTGCTCAATTGAGCTACAGCGGTACGGGATCCGGGTGAACGCCGTGGCCCCGATCGCCAAAACCCGGCTGACTGAAGATCTGCCGATGTTCGAAAACGTGCAGAGCATGACGCCTGAGCACGTCGCACCTGTAAACCTGTTCCTGGCCAGCGATCTGAGTCGGGAAACCAGTGGCGTGGTGGTGAGCGTGGCCGGGGGCCGTTTGAGCACCTTTCGAGTCGTCGAAAGTGCCGGAAAATTCAAAGAGTCCGACGCGGGAGTGTGGACCGCCGAGGAAATCGCTGAACATTTTGGCTCGCTGGGCGCTCCCGGCGCGCGCGGGTAGGGCCATCCCCCACTCTCCCCTGCGTGGGCCAAGCACACACTAGGGCGATTTTCGACTGAATCGCGTCGTGCGGCCGCCGTTGCTGGGCACCAAGCCTGGTGTTAGCTTAGGTGCTGACGCTCTAGTTCAAGCTCGATGGCACGCGAACCCAACATTCCGATCTTCCTGTGGGTCGCGACGGCCGCATTGGCCCACATCATGTGGGGAGGCGGCGCGGAACAGGCCGTCCGAGTTGTGGAGAGCAAGACCTCGCTGAATCGCTTCGCACGCTCGGTCCAGGTGTACGTCAAGCGCGCCAACAGCCCGATCGAGATCGCTTTGTGGGACGAAAGCGAAGATGAACCACAGGCGGAGCCTGAGCCGAGCGATCAGGGCCAAGCCGAGGACGATCCTGAAGAGCAGGAAGAGGACCCTGAAGAGAACGCGGTCGACGAAGAGTCCGACACCGACCAAAAGCCGAAGCCGGAGCCGGAGGACGAACCTCCTGAGGAAAAAGAAAAGCCTAAACCGGTCGCGCAAGCCGAGGAGAAGAAGGAGCAGGAGCAAAAACGGGTTCCAGTACCCGTGCCCGCCCTTGATCTAGACCGCCGGGTCGCGGTCGAGCAACACGTCGAGGACAAAGAACAGGACGAAAATCCCGACGCCGAGTTCATCGGCGAGCACAACAACCGCGTGGCGCAGCAAACCCAGGCTCGGATCACATCAACCGATCAGAACGAGAAAGAGACGTCACTGGATAGCGATCACGCGGGCCCAACAGACGACCCTGGCAGCTCCCACATCGAAGAGCTGGCGCAATCGCGAGACACGCCAGGAGATCCAGAGGAGTCCCCCTCGGAATCGGACAAGGAAGGTCTCGACAAGGCTGAGTCAGCGCGCGCCAAGGTACCGACGGATCCAAGCAAGGCTGTGTATGGTGAGTCCGCCCCGCGCCCTGTCGAAAATGCCCAGGACAAGACTCCGCGCCCAGGCTCCAAAGGTCAAAAGGCGCGACAGGCCCAAGTGGCTCAGGAGGCGTCACCCAAGTTGTTGGAGTCTGAAACGGGCAGCGGTGGGCTGGTCACGCCTGAGCGTGAACAGCTCGAGGCGCAGACAGCTCGCAAGGCACGTAAACGCCAAGCTCGCGTGAAGCGCAAACCCCACAACACCTCGCCCCTGGCAGGACGGGGAACGTTGCAAAAGACCCCCGGCGGGCTCAATCCGAACTTGACCCCGCTCGCCGCCCTGGACGCGATCGGAGAGGAGCAGCTGCAGCGGGAGCGTTTGGCGGACGGAGAACGTCGACGAAGCAAGCACCGTGGCTCCTGGCGTGCGATCGGGTTGGAGCGCTGGAAATCCGCGATCGAAAACTACGTCGCGAAGGTCCAGCCGGGCAATCAGACCGCGCTGAACACCGCGCGCAAACCCTTCGCTCGCTATCTCAATCATATTCATAACCGCCTGCATCCGGAGTTCGCTCACAGTTTCCTCGGCTCGCTGGATTCGCTGCCCTCGGATCATCCGATGAACCGGCAAGACATCCGCACCCACTTGGAAATCGTGCTGAGCGCGGAGGACGGTCGCGTCGTCCAGATGGGCGTCACCCGAGCTAGCGGCTCGACGGCTTTTGACGTCGGCGCTCTGGAAGCCGTTCAGGATGCATCGCCATTCGGCACTCCCCCCAGGGAAATCGTCTCTCCTGATGGCCGCGTGTACCTACACTGGGAGTTTCATCGCAACCCCATCTACGCGTGCTCCACCTACTTCGCGCGCCCCTTCATTCTGCGCGTCGCACCAAAACCTGCGCCCGCGCCTGAGCCCAGCCCGCCCCCGAAGTCCACGCCAGAAGACGGCAAACACGGACGTCTCGTCATTCCGAGTGACAAAGCGCCCCGACAAGACGGCTGAATCTGGTCCTCTCGCGCGAAGCGTAATACTGCTATCCGTGTAGTGGAGCAGACGCACGCATCGCCATCAAAGCGGAGTTCGCAGGCCGTTGCCGCTGCGCCGGAAGCGTCAGATCTGATTTCCAAGGCGCTGCCGCTGCCCCGGACGATGCTGGTCTCCGCGCTGCTCGCCGTGGTGATCGGGCGTGGCCTGACACATGGCCTTCCGGGGATCAGCACGGGGATGGACTCGACCATCCGAGTGGTCGAGGTGGTTGGCGCCGTCTTGACCCAATTTTCAGCGCTGGTGCTGGTCACGCTCTGCGCCCGGCTGATTGTGCTGCTGGTCATGCTGCAGCGGCACATCGGCCTGGTAGTGCTGTCGGTGTTCGCGACCGGCGCGGCCAGTGTGGCCACGTTCCTGGCTGCCTTGAGCAACCACGTGCAGTTGGCCCCCCCTTTTTCGGTCGCGGTCTCGGCCCTGGTCGTGCTGGCGCTAGTCGGCTCCGGAGCGCTCGCCTTGCAGGTCCCTGCCAAGCGCGCAGCAGGCCTGGTGTTGCTTGCTGCCGCCAGCGCCGCGGCGGCGCACACCGCCGCGCGATTGGTCGCGCTTCTTGCCAGCGAGGCTGCGAATGCCGCCTGGTTCAACGTGTCGAGAGTGATCTCCACTTCAGGATTCTTCCTGGAAATGTTGTGCCTGACCGCCTGCATCTCGTGGCTGGTAGCCCCCAAGGTCGTCTGGGTCCGAGCGGCTGCCGCGGTGGTCGTCGTGTGTTCGCCCGCTCTAGCACTCGCCGCGGATCAGCCCGGTGAGTGGCAGCTAGCGTTGAGGAGAACTCTGGAACAACTCAGCGCTCATCCAGATCCCCTACTGCCAGCCTGGCTACAGCGCTCGGGTGAAGTTCTGGCAATTGGGGCGACGCTTTTGTCAGCGTCCGTTTTCCGGCGAAGCGCAGCGCTGTGTCTGGCCGCGGGCATGGCCATTTTGGGTCGCTCTAGCCCCGATGTGCCTTTGGGGGCGATGTTTCTGCTAACGGCCGCCTTGAGCATGCAGCTCCTGCTCGTGCCACCAAAACCGGCCGACCAACCGTAACCCAACACATCCCGCTCTTCCATACTTTTATGAGTTTCGCATTCAGTGAACACAGGCACTGAACCGGAAACTGTGCCAAAGTAGGCGCGTTCACCCGTCCGGGCTACCTCTCATGGCTTGCCGACTGCTCATTGTGGATGACCAACTCGATGTCGCTCGTACGCTGGCGCGTGCGCTGAAGAGTCGCGGATTTCAAGCCAACGTGGCACATACTTGCGCCGAAGCGCTGCTCCAGGAGGGCCCGATCGACTGTGCGATCGTCGACATCGATCTTCCCGACGGAACTGGCTTGGAATTGGCCCCGCGCCTGCTACTGAGCAACACGGAGTCCGTCGTATTCTTTAGCGGTTCGTCCGACGCTGACTTGGCGGTGGAAGCCAACCGCTACGGTCCATTCGTCGCCAAGAGTGCCGGGTTAGATGAACTAGTCGCCCAGGTCAACCACGCCATCGAATTGGCCGCCAAGGGTGCGGAATCAGAAGTGACGTTGCGCTCCAACACCCCCAAAGCCTCGGGCAGTTACGCGCGAATCGCCGCCGAAAGCCAACCCGTCCCGGCTGTTTCCCCGCGCTCGGCTCCTCCGCGCTCGGCTCCTCCGCGCTCTGTTTCCTCGCGCTCTGTTCCAGTGAGTGGGATCCCGGAATCCCCGAAGTCGCCGCCCAAGTCACGCTCGGGGAAGCACTAACCCCGTCGGGCCATCAGTTCAAGCTGAGCCGTCCCTTAGCCCACGCCACCGAGCGCTCGTTTGACGAGCACTTGACCTCACAGTTCTGCGACCAAGGCCCCGAAGAGCAACACCAGGTACGGCATGGACGCGAAAAACAGGATTCGCGCCCAGCGCTCCACAAGCTGATGCCGACCCACGCCGTCACGCGCTCGGCGTTCTAGCCAGAGCCTGCCAAATGCCGCCCAGCAGGCGAAAGCACCACCGCTGGCACTCGCCACCGAAAGGTACACGGTACCGCCCAAGCCGGCCACGGCTGGTAGTGCCGTGGTGGCGACAAGCGCTAGCGAGGAGAGCACAATCGCGGCGTAAGTGACGCGCATCCCAAACACTGCCGGAACTACTTTCAGTCCAGCAGCCTGGTACTCGTCGCGACGAAACACGCTGATCGCCAAGAAGTGAGGGACCTGCCACACGAACAAGACGGCAAACAAAGACCAGGCCGCAAATGTCAGCTGCCCACCCATCCCGGTGTAACCCAGCAACGGAGGAGCGGCCCCGGGGACAGCGCCCACCAGCAGCGACAGCGTGCTCACACCTTTGAGCGGCGTGTAGATCAGGACGTAGCTGATCAAAGACACGCCCGCGAGAATTCCGGTCAGTTCATTGACGAACGCCCATAGGACGGTCAACCCGCACAGCCCGAGCAAAAGCCCGAACGCAAGCGCCACCTCAAGCGACAGCTTGCCTGTCGGCAACGGGCGCCCCTTGGTGCGCTCCATCTTGGCGTCGATGTCATGCTCGAGCACCATGTTCAGGGCGTTGGCGGAACCCACCACGAGCACCGTGCCGAGCAAGGTCAGCGCAAGCTGAGTCAGCTGAAGGTTGCCGGGCGCCAACGCGGCCCCCAACAAGGTGGTGAGCACCACCAGGCGCGTCACCCCGGGCTTGGTCAGCGCGAGCAGCGAGCTCGCCACACTGGCTGCTTCACGGGGGAGGCTAGCTGAATCAACTCGCAGATTCATCGGGCGTAGGGGGCTACCACGGGCGCAAACGCACCGCCGGAAATCCCCGCAGGGTGCGACAACCTAACCAATCCATCCAAACGGCCGAACAGGGGGAAATTCGGATCCGGGAGCAAGCCGAGAAGGGATTTCTCAGGCTTTTTCTTTCTTCTCTTCCACTTCGGAGTCGTCCTCAGCCTTGGCCTTTTTGCCCTTCAGCTGTTTGGCGTCGTCCTCGTCCTCGTCCGAATCATCGTCGTTGAGGCCTTTTTTGAAGTTCTTGATCCCCTGTCCCAAGCCTTTACCCAGCTCACCGATTCGGCTGGCTCCAAATAGGAGAATGACAATCAGGGCGACGATCAGCAGTTGCATCGGGCTGGGAGACATGAACCTACCTCTGGAAAGAAGTCGTGGCGCTTCGTAGCACTGTCGGTCGACAGCTCGCTGGTTGGAGTGAGATTTGTGAGCGCATCTTAATCCGGCCAATCAGATGCCCGCAACATCGGCAGGTGGTGGCAGGTGCGCGAGGGCAAGCGTCCGGGGCTAAGTTTATTCCCGGCCTCGGGCCTGGAACCGCCGCGCTTGTGCCGCGGACGGACTTGGCAAAGAATAGCCGTACGCAGATGAGCTAATTCGGCCGGAATTGTTTGAAACCATGGGAATGACAAGCACCAGCGTTGCACAAGGTCCACTCAGTCACCAAGCCAACCGCCGGACCCGCTGGCTATGTGCTGCGGCAGCTCTGCTGAGCTTGCTGGCCATCACGGGGCAGGCTTCCGCGCAGCAAGCCGAACCGACCGGGAAAGGCATCACCGGGGGGGCCCTGTTGGGTGCAGAAACGGTGATGATCACCGAGGCCATCGTTGGGGTCGAGTCGCCGTGGCTCTACTTCGGCGGCGCGGTCGTGGGAGCCGCTGGCGGCGGAGTTGGTGGGTACTTTGTGGAACAAAGCGCAGCGCCCCGGGTGTCCTTTTACATGCTGATGGGGGGCATGGCGCTCTTGATCCCCACCGCAATCGTCTACATCGACGCGACTTCGGTGCGTGAACACGAAGACGTGGTGTTCGACAAAGAGCCCGAAGAGCTAGAGGATGAGGAGCTGGACGCGGACCCTCCGGCCCCCGGAGAGGACGTCTTTTCACAGCGCCAAGCCCCCAAACGCAAGCGCCCGGTGGTCCGCGCCACGGCCTTGGTCGGCCACGGCCTGCTAGGTGTCTCGCCAACCGGTCTCGCGCTTGGCGTGCCTGACGTTGAGATTTCTCCGCTCTACACACCAGCAGAAGTTAAGGAACTCGGCGTGCCGCAGCAGACTCAAGTGTTGTTTCCGCTGGTACACGGTGTGTTCTAGCTTCCGGCAGTTACCTGACACCATCACCGATGTAACCAGCAGTACTTCGTTGTAGTAAACGGTACCATTCTCCTCGACCGGACTGGACAGTTTAAGACAAGTTGTTGTGGTCTGGCACTTTCGTGCTTCGGGCGGTTACCGTAACATCCCGTAGGCGGTTGGTATTTCGCTCTAGATCTCGATCTACGGAGCTGCAGCTCAATGGCGCGCAAACGAACTGAAGACCCTTCACTAAACAAAGTAATTGCCGGGCGATACCGCCTCGAAGCTCGCATTGGCGAAGGCGGCATGGGGATCGTTTATCGAGCCCGGCATGTGCTCATCGATCGCATCGTGGCCGTCAAGTTGATCCGCCCGGATCTTCGTGGCGAAACGCATCTGCGGGCTTGGATGTTGCGCGAAGCGCGAGCCGCCAATCGAGTCGACCACGCTCACATCATCGACATTCACGACATCGGGGAAACCGACGATGGCGAGCTGTACCTGGTCATGGAGTATCTGGTTGGCACGCCCCTCAGTTCGGAGATTGCTCGGGGCCCGCTGCCGCTGCAACGCGCTGTCGACATCATCGAGCAGATGGGCGCGGCGTTGGCGCGTGCCCATGACTTGGGGGTCGTGCATCGAGATCTGAAGAGCGACAACATCCTGCTCACCGCCCGTGGAGGACGAAAAGACTTCGTCAAGATACTGGACTTCGGCTTGGCTGCCTTGGCGCATGATCCGCGACTCGCCCCAAAGGGCGCCGTGTTCGGAACACCAGAGTACATGTCCCCAGAGCAAGCTCGCGGCGAAACGGCGGGGCCCCAATCCGATTTGTATGCCCTCGGGGTCTTGTTCTTCGAAATGCTCACGGGACAGCTGCCATTCCGTTCCAGCGATCGGGACACACTGTTGGAAATGCAACGCACGGCAACCGCCCCGAAGCCGAGTGGCATCCGTGCGGACTGCCACCCAGCGGCGGAGCGCATCACGCTGCGCTTGCTGGAGAAGGACCAACGACGCCGCTATCGCGACGGTCACCACTTGCTGGAAGAACTCAAGGCACTGCAGCGCTCTTTGCCGTCCCAAGTCTGGGACAAAGACAACGAGGGCACGTCTCAGCAACCGCAACCACAGATCCCGCCGCCACCGCCGCCACCGCGTTCGGCCAACGTGACCGAGTGGGCGAGCCGCGCCGGACTATTCTCACGCATGGTCTCACGGGCATATCCCGCGGGCAATCTCCCCCAGGAGCTGACCGAAGCCATGGCCTCCGCTTGGGATCTCGCAGCCAAAGCCAGTGGGCTGGAGGGAGAGATTGCCAGCCACACCAAGCGTCTGGAAGCGCTCGAAAGGCGCGGCCGGGCACTTCGCGCGGAAATCGGTCGTAAGGTGGAGGAGCTAGCGCAAGAGGAATCGCGCACGCTGCGCGACGCGGCCACCTACGCGGAGGACGAGAAGGTCGCCTCGGCAGAACTGATTAAGGCGGAGCGCGACGCAGAAGAGGCGGTCAGACGAGCCAACGAGGGCGAACGTTCACATAACGCGACAAGAGCGGTGTACGAACAGGCCGGGGCGGCCATGGCTCTAGTAGAAGTGCGTAAGCAAGAGCTGAAGACCAAGGAGGCCAAGCGCAAAGCGCGTGAAGCGTCCGCCAGAGATCTCCGAGGACAGATCGAAGAGCTACGCGGGCAACTGGCTCGCTACGCTGAAGCCTTGGAAGAGGATCTCGCCTCTGGGCGCGAAAAGGTCGCCACCCGCGCTCGTGAAGGCTTCGAATATGAGGAGCAGTTCGAAAAAGCCTCGCGCTCGATTGTGGCGCACTTGAAGGGCAAACCCGAATGCCGCGATCTGCTCAATGAGTTCATCGCCAATGGCGGCGTACCCAGCGGCAACGGTCACTCCCCTCCCAGCGAAGCCCGCGCCCAAAAAGCCAGCTAGTCGCTCAACCGAAGCCTGTTGGGCGCGCCATCAGTTGGGGTTTCCCCGACAACAGCGCTCTCACTCAGGCAAGCGAGTGGACATGAAGCTGCGCAGCTTGACGAGGTTCTTTTCATCACGCTCGAAGCTCGGAACCTCGAAGCTGTCGGCCCAAGCCCGGATTTCCGTGGCGAACTCCTGCAGTTGCTGTTCATCTGACACCACCTCGGCGGCAGTGCGGCCGCGAGCGCGGACCGTTTCCAATGACTGCGTATGTCGGATCAAGCGGTCGTAGTCCTGACCGAGAAACTTTTGAATCAAGCCAGCGTCCGCCTGCAACTGCTTCAGCACTTCAGACTCGGGCGTGGCGTTCTTGTACGCCAGTGCCACCGCGACGCGACAGATGAACGCATCATCGATGAACCCCAAGTCTTCAATTCCGTCCGGGATGAGATCGAGCGACTTGAACAGGTAGTTGAGAGCACCCGCCAGGACCAAACGCACACGCTCCTCTTGCTCTTTCTGCTCCACGACTTCGAGTATTGCTTTTGCGTCTAGCCCCAGGCTCGTCAGCCAGCTGGGGAACTCCTCTAGGCAGCGCGCGTCTACATCCGACATAGTCAGCGGGTTTGGCATAAAACCCGACGCGCATTCAAGCCAAACACTTGCTCCACCTGCAAACGACTGAGTCCGGCCTGCTGCAAAGCCTCGGCTAGCCTTGGAAATCCGCGCACGTCCTGGAGCGCGCCCGGCGGAGTAATGCCGCCCTCGAAGTCCGAGCCGAGGGCGACGTGGTCAATCCCCGCGACGCGGATGACATGGCGGATGTGGCGCACCACATCCCCCAGCTTGGCGCGGCCAGGCCCCCCCAAGAGAAACGGCGAGTGAAAGTTGATCCCCACCACTCCGCCGGTCTTGGCGATTGCCCGCAGTTGGGGGTCGCTCAAATTGCGAGGGTGGTTCGCCAGCGCGCGCGCGTTGGAATGCGTGGCGACCATCGGCTTGCCCGCCGCAAGGGCTTGACTGTAGGCGTCGGCAAATGCTTCATCGGAAGCGTGGGAGACGTCCACAATTCCGCCAAAGGCATGGATACGTCTCACCAATTCCTTACCACGGCGACTCAGTCCGTAGCCTCGCTTTCCAAAGCCGGCGCCCGACGATGAAGCTACCGATGTATCATACGAGTGTACCAACCCGTACAATCGCAGTCGTTTGGACCAGGTACGGACGCTTGGCAAGTCCCAGCCCACAGGCTCCGCCCCCTCGAAGGCGTAGTGCGCCGACACGCCCTGACCCGGCTGGCATCCACGGTGTTCCCACGGAGCCAGGGCCGACAGCAGCTGACGGGTTTTGGCGTACGACTGCTCCAAGTGTTGCATCTGCGGGCCACTTGGGGAGGCATCGCGAGGAATATAGAGTGGAAGCACGACGTCCTCGACGCCGCTACCGACCAGCCACTGGGCGACGTATCTACCTTTGCCCCGCTCGATGGGCTGGCCCTTGAAATTGACCTGGTACGGCAAATCAACGTGTAGGTCGACCACCCCTACTGGCGGAGACTTCTTCGCCACAGCAGGTCCTGCAAGCAGCAGTCCGGTGATGATGAGCAGGGCGATTCCCAGACCCACCTGCACCCACTGATGAAACGTCATGCGCTGTGACTGACTCGACAATGTGATAATTGTTGGTGTGATGGGGGCCCCGGATTTCAGACTAGGAAGTACGGTCGCCGGGCGCTACGTGATTCGCAACGTGATCGGCGATGGTGGGCAAAGCGTCGTGTATTCTGCGCACGAAGCCGCTACCGGAAGACAGTTCGCGATAAAAGTTCTCAAAGATAGTTCCAACGACCCTAACTCCATCGAACGTTTGCGCCGAGAGCACGAGGCGATGCGTCACTTGACGGGTACCGCCGCGCTCAGGGTCTACGAGTGCTGTCAGACCGACGATGGCGCGTTTTGCATCGTGATGGAGCGCTTGCATGGTCTAGACTTTGACGACTATCTGCGAGGTCTCGAGCGTGCGGGCCACCGCATCATGCCTCATGAGTTGGTCCCCCTGCTGGGGCCAGTCGTGGAGACCGTGCATGCGGCGCACTTGCGTGGCATCGTGCACCGAGATCTGAAGCCAGGAAACATCTTCGTGATCGATCCTGCCGTTGGGGGCGGGGTGCGAGTATTGGACTTTGGCTTTGCCAAGTTCCAGAACAAGCGCCGGGTCACCGCCCAAGGCACGATCGCCGGTTCGCCCAGCTACATCGCGCCAGAAGGATGGCGCGGAGAAACGGAGTTGACGGCGGCGTTTGACGTGTACTCGTTCTCGGCGGTGTTGTTTCGAGCCCTGGCGGGGGTCCCCCCGTTCGTCGGTAATTTGGCAGTGCTATTGCGCGCGGTGACCGAGGGCAAACGCCCGAGTTTGGTCGAAAAGCGCCCAGACCTGCCCCGTGACTTGGACGCCTGGACAGAACTCGCGCTCGCGGCGCATCCGGAGGAGCGCTTTCAGAACATGCCGGCCGCATGGAACGCTTTCCGAGCGTTAGCAGGCTGCTGAAAAGCACCCTGCCCATGAAGGGGACCGGTGCCCGCCCAGTGGGTGGCCACAACGAGCGGCCGCGCAAACCCTCAATTCAAAGGCTTTGCGGAGAGGCGGCGATCGACCAAAGTTGGCGCGGAGAAGCACCACAGGGTGCTGAGAAGACTTTTTCAGCACCCTGTTAGCGGCGTGCTAGGCTGAAACTTCTTGGCGGTGCGAGGTGGCGCCGCACCACTTACTGAAGCTTCGGCTTGGCCGGTGACCGGCTATGGGACCACGCTTGAAGCACTTGTATGTGCCGACGAACGCTGCCCAGCAGCAAACCGGTGCGCGACTGGCCACTAATCTTACTGGGGACCCGATGCGCCCCTTTCCCATCCACGCTGGGTGGACGCTTCTAAAGGTTGAGGAATATTGCTCCACCCCACACTTTGGAAACTGCTGGCACGAGACGGCGCGCCTACACCTCATGTGAGAATATTCACCACAGACGTAGGCCTGGGCTCGACCAGCGTGGCCCGCTCCGCTGGGACCGCACAAGACGACCTCGTCCGCCCAACTTCCATATTGATTACGAGCCTCTAAATGCACGATCGTAGAGTTCGCTTTCCGTTTCCTGAGGGTCTGAGTTCCGGCGCCTAACGCGTTGGCGGGAGCAACTTTTTTTGCCATGAGTGACGAACAATCCGACACCGCGTCCCGCGCGACTGATGAGCCAGCAGAAGACAGCCCCCTGAACGGCTCTGGACAAGCCTTCGACCGCGCTCGGCAGGACCCGAGCGACGAAGCTAACTGGGACGCGGTAGATGAACACGCTGCAGCGACAGACTCGCCGGAGCAGGTACAAGCGCTCTACAAAGAGGTCCTGTCCAGATCTGATCTCTCCGCCGATGTGCTGCAATTGGTTGGTCAGCGCGCCGTCGACTTCTTCGAAGAATGGTACGAAGACCCGAGCAATGCCATCGGTGTACTCAGACAACTGATCACGCGCGATTATTCCAACTCGTGGGCGCTCGAGAAGCTGAGTCTACTGCTCACCCTGTCCGAGCGCTGGGATGATCTGCTCGGCATCTATGACGACGCTCTGGCCAACATCGAAGAGCAGGATCAGCGTGCTCACCTGTTGGAAGAAGCCGCTCGCATCGCCAAAGACTTTGCGGGCCAGGCGCAGCGCGCCAGCGATTATCTCAAACAGCTTTTCCTGCTCAAACCAGAGGATGACAAGCTGGCGTCATCGTTGGAGCGGCGGCTGGAGCAACAAGAGCGCCACCTCGACTTGATCGAGGTCTGGAGCGCCCGCCTGGGTGCGGTCAGCAAAGAAGACGGCCTGCCTTTGCGAGTCAGCATCGCCGAGCGTTACTTGGAGTTCGTCAAGGACGCGGCCCGAGCGCTCGAAACAGTCGAACAGATTCTCGAGACGGAAATTGGCGAAGCCGAGGCCTGCCAACTGCTCGAACGAATCGCCGAGCACGAGGCCTCGGAGTTCGCTACCAAACGTCAGGCCCTGGAGACACTCAAGCAACGCTATGCGAAAGCTGAGCGTCTGGAGGACGTGATTCGCGTGCTCGACCTGGCCTTGCAGGTCGCCCAAAACGCGGCGAGTGACGCCGCTGACCAGGTAGGCTTGTTCCAACAATTGGTAGAATGGCTGATCCTGGCAGACCGTCCCCTCGATGCGCAACACCGGGCCGCCGCTTGGCTGCAACTCGTACCAACCGACTCGGACGCGCTCAAGCAACTGCGTGAGCTATCGAGAGACACCAAGGACTTTGCTCACTTCGCCAGTGCGTTGGTGGCTGCCAGTGACGTGGTCGCCGACGCGGATCTGCGCGTGCGGCTGTTGCTGGAAGCCGCCCAAACCCAACAAGAGCAAGCCGACGACGCCCAGGCAGCAACAGAGCTCTACGCCCGGGTGCTGCTCGACCAAGACTCCAGCGAAGAGACCAAACTGTTTTCCGCTCGCCGACTGACAGACCTCTTGACGAGTTCTGCCCAAGCTGGGCAGCGTTTGGACGTTCTCGAAAAGCTCAGCGTGCTGGAGCCGGATCCGGACAAGCAGCGCAGCGTTCTGGGCGAAGCCGCGGAGCTGGCCGAGTCGCTGGGTGACGATGAACGCGCTCTGCGATTTTGGGACGAGTGCCTGAAGAAGGACGCGGCAGACAAACCCGCTCTGGACAGCAAGGTCAAGATCTTGTCTCGGATCGAGAACTGGCCGCCATTGTTGGCCACGCTGCGTGCGCGGTTCGAGCACTCGAAAGACGACGATGAGCGTCGGTCCGACTTGGTCTGGACGGCCCAAATATTCGAACAGCGCTTGAGCGACTTGGGCGAGGCTATCCGCACCTGGCGTGAGATCGAGGAGGTCTTTGCTCGCAATGACCAAACCGTCGACGCGCTCACCTCCCTCTACTTGCGAGCCGAGCGCTGGGACGACGTAGTCAAGCTCTTGTCCACGGTCGAAGCCTCGGAGGAAGATGACGTGCGGCGCGGCAACCACCTGGCCACGCTGGGTGATACCTACCGCGAGCACAAGGCACAGCCAGCCGAGGCCGTAGTCCAGTATCAAAAAGCGCTTGAGCTGGACCCTTCATTTGAACGCGCGCGCACGGGTCTTGTCGCCTTACTCGAGATTCCCGAGTGCCGTCACCCTGCCGCAGAAACGTTGGCTTCGGCGTACAAGGCCGCCGATGAGTGGGAAAACTGGCTGGGCCTGGTTGAAACGCGCTTCGAAGTCGAGCCCGACGTCGAAAAGAAGCAGGGCATTTTGCTCGAAGCGGCCGAGCTGGTGGAAAAGCGTGCGGAGAACCAGAGTCGTGCATTGGAGTTCGTCCAGCGGGCTTTCTCGATCGCGCCCGGGGCTCCCGTCGAAGAACGTATGCTTCGCCTCGCCGGTGAGATTGATGGCTGGAGCGCCGCCGTCGAAGGCTACCAACGCGCGCTACGACACTGCGCGGACCACAGCCGCACAACTGAGCTCTTGTTTGAGCAAGGCAAGTTGCTCGAAACCCAGCTGAGCGATTTCAACGAAGCGCTGGCCGCGTACAAGCAGATCATCGAGATCGATCGCTCTCACATCCCCGGCGCATGCGCCGTGGTTCGAGCTGCTGGAAATACCGATGCCTGGGACCAGGCGGCCTGGGCTGTGCTGGAGTCGGCTCGAGCACACGAGACGTTGGCGCAAGAGGTGGCCGAGAGCTTCGCGAGCGTGACGAACCAGCGTCAAGCTTGGGACGCGGCGCTGGCCGCTCTGGGAAGTGCTATTGAGGCCGCCCAGGACTTGCACCCGAAGACTTCCCACGACCTGAAGTTCCAACTCGGTACCTGGCACCGCGACGAACGCCAAGACGCCGAAGCCGCAACCCGGGTTCTGAGTGAAGCCGTGGACGAACATCGAGCCGTTGACAGTCTGACGATGTTGGCGTCGTTGTTGCGGGCCCAACCGAGCCGTAGCCTGGTCGACGCCTTGCTCAAGCTGGCGGACGTCGACGAAGACGCACTCCCGCACCTAGACGAGGCAGCCCACGTCGCGCTGGAAGTGGTCGCAGACAATGGGCTCGCACGACCGATATTGGAACGCGCTCTGAGCCTGTCGGAAGCGCGTATCGCCAAGAAAGCGGATGAAGAGACGCGCGGCATTGCGGCCTGGTGTCTGAACCAGCTCGTGCACGTGGCTACGGAGGCCTCGGACTATGGCGACGCCTTCGCGCTGTTGACACGCGGTGCGTCGATGAACTTCGACGACGCTCTGCTGCGAGAGCTGAAGCATCGAGCAGCCGAGCTCGCAGCACACCATCTCGGACAGGCTAAGCAGGCCATTAAACTGTGTCGTGAGGTCTTGGACGAAGACCCCGAACGCACGCCCACCATCAACCTGCTTGCACAGCTGTATGAAAGCGAAGGCGAGCTCGATGAGCTGCTTTCGCTACGCAAAGCAGAGCTCGCCCTGGACCCTCCACTCGAGCGAACTCTAGAGCTGAGGTTGGAGCTGGCTCGGGTCCTGGGCGCGCTGGGTCGAGATCTGGATGACCGCGTGCGCGCGTTGACGGCCAACCTGCAGCAACTGCCCGGGCATCCCGAGTCAATCGATGCCCTGGCGGAGATTCTGGCTCCAGCGGAGCGTTTCTCCGAGCTTTACGAAATGCTGTGTGAGCAAGCCCAGTTGGTGGCAGCTCAAGCAGACGGAATTGCGGCGGCCCGGTTATTTGCCCGTGCTGGATTGCTTGCCGAACAGACTCTGGAAGATGTCACTCGCGCGCTGAGTGCCTACCGAGAATCGGTCGCGCTCGACCCGGACGTTGAAGTACTGGACGGCTTGGCCAGCATCCATACCGCGCGTGAAGAACACAGCGAAGCCGTCGAATGGCTCAAGCAACGCCTGGAGCTGACACCACCGGCCCAGGAGAGCGCCCGCCGCTCTACTCTAGTCCGGCTCGGCACTGCCCTGCAGCAGGCTGACGCCGAAGAAGACGCCATCAAATACTTGGAGCAGGGCCTCGTTGACGACCCCGCAGCGCTTGAGGTCCGGCAGTTGCTTGCCAAGTTGCGTGAGGAACGTGAGGAATGGCAACAGTTCGCGGACTTGCTGAGCGAGGGCGTGCCATTCACTTCTGAGCCTCAAGCCAAAGTGGAGTTCTTGTCCCGTTCAGCCGAGGTACGTTGGCACGAGCTGAACGATTTGGAAGGAGCTATCCCGCTGCTTCAAAAGGCGCGCGAACTCGACGATGGGAATCGAGATCTGCGACTCACCTTGGCAGATGCACTACGCAATGCCGAACGCTTCGATGAAGCGCGGGAACTGCTGGATACCCTGCTCAACGAGTTTGGACGGCGTCGCACGCCCGAACGCGCCACCGTGCATTTCCAGCTCGCCTTGATCGCGCGCGGAGAAGGCAACCTCGATGAAGCGCTGACTCAATTGGATGCTGCTGCCAAGATACAGCGCAGCGAGCCCATCATCCTGAAGACACTGGGTGATGTCGCTCGCCAAAAAGGTGAACTCGAACGTGCGGAACGCGCGTACCGTGCTCTGCTGCTGCTTGCAGGCCGCAACCAACAAGGCGGCATCGGAGAAAGCGCGATCCTATTCGAGCTGTATCGGATCGCCGCGGAGCGGGACGATCAAGAGCGGGCGAAAGACCTGCTGGACTCCGCACTAGAAGCGGCGGACCAAGACCCAGCAGAAGCACTCCGACTGGAAGACGCCCTGCGCGAGGCGGAGCAGTGGGTGTTGTTGCTCAGTGCCCTGGAGCGACGGACGGCTCGTGCAGAAACCCCAGCCGAGAAGCGCGACGTGCTGATCGCTCGCGCCTCGGTGCTAGTGCACTTGGAGCGACTGGAAGAGGCATTAGAGCTACGCCTGGAGCTGCTCAACGCGGACCCGCACGATGCAGAACTGCTCGACCACACCGCGGAGCTGGCAGAGAAATGTGGCAAACGTGACCGCTTCTTCGAGACGCTACTGGCGCTCGCAGAGCAAGCTGCGGAAGAGGATGCGGTGCTGGCATGCGAGCTGTGGCTGCGCACCGGAGCCGATGCCGAGCAGAACGGTGATCTGCGCACCGCAGCCAATTTGTACGAGCGGGCTCAGGCAACTGGGGCTCGTCCTGACGAGACCTTCGAAGCGCTCAAGCGTGTTCACGAGCAAGCAGGTGACGTACACGGGCTCCAGCTGGCGCTTGAACGCTTCGTCAGCGCACCAGAAGCTCAGGTCGATGGCAGCAAGCTGACTGAGGCACTCTACCGCCTGGCAGAGCTGGAGCTGTGCACGAAAGACACCAGTGACACCGGCGGAGAGCGCCTACGCCGAGCGCTGGAGCGAGAGCCTCGCTGGGAACTCGGCGTGTCTATCCTGGAAACGGCGATGGAGCTTGTGCCCCCGACACCCGATACGCTCGATCTCTTAGAACAGTGCGCTCGGCGGGTGGAAGACAAGCAAGTGCTGCTGCGGGCGCTCGCCAAGATCACGCAGCAACCGGGAACGACACTGACCCAGCTTCGTGAGGCAGTTTCCCTCGCGCAAGAACTGGACAACGCTACCCAACTGGAGGCCTTGTTGCGCCGAACGGTACAGCACGCCCGCGAAGAGGGGAGCTTGGACCAAGTACTGTGGGCGGCGGTCCGCTTGGCGGAGCAGGAGCAGGCAGCCGGCAAACACCAAGCGGCGTTTGAGCTCTTGGGCGAAGCCACGGCCGCGGCAGACGAACTTGAGCAGTTCGATCTCGAACTGAAGATGGCCGAGATTGCTCGCAGCGGGCTGGGCGACATGGCCAAAGCGGCCGAGGTGTACGAACGCTTGGCGGAGAAGGAACCCAGCGACGCGCGCGCGTGGAAGCCCTTGCTGGAGGTGTATCGCCAGACGGGTCAGCTCGACAAACTAGAAGGCATCTTGGCCCGCGCTGAAGAGCACGTCGTGCACGCCAGCGAGCGGCGTGCCTTGCAGCTCGAGCGCGTGCGCCTGCTAATCGATGCCGGGCGCCTGGAAGACGCCGAGTCATCGCTCAAGCGCGCTCTGGAAGAAGAGCCTGACCACGAAGAAGCCTCGGAGCTGCTGATCGAACTGCTGACCAACCAGGGGCGGGCCGAAGAGGTTCGGGATCTGATGTACAAGCGCATGGACGCCGCGATTGAGCGCGGTGACCAAGACGCGACAGTCAACTACGCTCTGAAGCTAGGCGAAGTCGTCGAACGAGATGATATGGATGCGGCGTTGGCGGTGTACCGCAATGCCCGCTCCGCTGTGCCAGGCAACAAGGAGATCTTGTCAGCCCTGCTTCGACTAGTCCCCGAAGAAGAACACTATGAACGGGCCAGCCTGATGGAGAGTCTCGTTCCAGCGGAAGATCCCAGAGCAGCGGAAAACCTGGCTCTGGAGCTGATGAACCTGCGCCAGGGGATGGACGACGAGGGCGGCATGGAGCGAGCCTTGGAGCTGGGCTTCAAGGCCAATCCCACGAGCGAAACGCTACGTCAGCAGCTGGAGCAGTGGTACCGCAGTCGTGAGCAGTACATGCCACTGGCGGAGATGCTCACGGTCGATGCTGAGAATCGCTCCGAACCGGACGTCGCCATCGCGCGCTTCATGGAAGCAGCCTCGCTGTATGACGAGCAACTCGGCGACGCCGCCATGGCGGCGGAGGTCGTGCGGAAAGCGCAGAAGTTGGCGCCGCTCTCTCCCCAAGTGCTTGAGCCACTGAGCCGCTATTTGCTGCAGTCAGCTCAGCCAGAAGAAGCCATGGCTTGCCTCACCGAGGCTCTGCAAAACGACTCGCTGGACGACTCGCGTCGGGGCTTGATCTTGCACCTGCGCGCTGCCGTGCGGGCGAGAACCGATGAGCATAGTCTGGAGGCCATTTCTGACGCGATTCGCGACCTGGACATCGCCAAGGGACTCGGCGCCGAAGCGGTGGAAGAAGATCTGATCACGCTCTTGGATCGACAGCGTGAGCTCGCCGAGGGCGAGGAGGAAGCCCAGACCGAGCGCAGCGCGATCTTGCGCCTAAGTCAGCTCCTTCCCACGATCGATGAAACCCAGCGTGGTTTGGAGCTGCTACAAGCTTGGTCCCAGAAATCCCCTGAAGACAGCGAGGCTGTCAGCATCTGGGGCCAGCTGGCGATGAAAGCAGAGAATTGGGACTCGGCGGCGGAGGCGTATCATCACCTATTCGGAATTGCCGCAGGCGGCCGCAAACGCGACGCCGCGCTGCACTTTGCCGAAGCCTGCGAAAAAGCCGGCAATCCCATGGATGCTCGGGAAGTGCTAGAGCAGGTGAACCAGGAGACTCCCGGCGACGAGAGCGTCCGCACGCGCTTGCGTCAGATGTATGAAGCAGCTGGGGCGCACAAGGAACTCGCGGGTTTGCTCTTGGCAGAGGCAGACAACGAGTCCGACAAGGAGCGCCGCTATGAGCTGCTGACGGACGCTGGCAACATGCTGATCCGCTCCAACGAAGCCAACCCGGATGCGGTGAAAGCATTCGAGCAGGCGCTCAAGCTCAAGGCGCGGGACCACCGCGCCACCGTTGGCCTCTCGCGCGCCTATACGCTTGCTGGTGACATCCCCCAGGCTTGCAAGATATTGGAAAGTGCCATCAAGTCCCACGGCAAGAAGCGTTCACCAGAACTGAGTGAACTGCAGCATGCCATGGCTATGATCGCTCAAGCTGCGGGAGACGAAGACGGGCGCTTCGCCTGGTTGGATGCCGCCCTGCAAAGCGATCGTAAGAATGGGGTAGTCGCCGCTGAGATGGCCGTATTCGCCATGGACCGCGGGGAGTTTGATGCCGCCATCAAGGCATTGCAGCTGGTCACTCTGCTGAAGGAAGAATGTCCAATGAGCCGCGCTGAGGCCTACTTGCGGCAAGGGATCATCGCGCAACAACGCGGCGACAAGAAGAAGGCTGCTCTACTTGGCAAACGCGCGTTGACGGCTGACGCCGACTATGAGCCGGCTAAAGAGTTCTTGGAGCAGCTCGGCTAGTTGAGCGCTACCAGTCGGGCTGGGGCCACTCGCGCCCCTATTCGACCAGCTTTTCTGGCAAGAGCAGGTGTTCTGAGTCCTGCGATTCGTACAGGAACGCGTACGCGCCGCGTGAAGATAACACTCGCTTGGTGTAGCGGCGTGTTTCACGAAATGGGATCAGTTCCACCCACACGTCGAAGTCACTACCTGGCCGCTCTTTCATCCAACGCTTTGGGCGCCCTGGCCCGGCGTTGTACCCGGGAATCCCCAGCAATGGATTGTTCGGGAAGTAGCCCTGAAAATCCTTGAGCACCGAAGCTCCCAGCAAGATGTTGATGCGCGGGATCTTCAGCGCCGCTGGAGAGTACGGCAAGCCAGCTTTCTTGCCGTAGTGCTTCGCGGTCGGCTTAATGAGCTGCATCAGACCGTACGCATCCGCTGGGCTCACCACACGCGCGTCAAACCCTGACTCTTCCCTCATGACCGCGTAGATCAGCGCTTCCGGCAGCTCGTACTTCTCCGCGGCCTTGCCCACCAAGTTTCGGTAGGGACGGGGAAAAGCCAGCTGCCAAGCCTTTTCCCAATCGCCCACTGGCCAGCGTGACAGCCAGTCGGTGAGCTGCCCGCGCGCCAATCGATGCGACAACGTTGGTGAGCCAGCACGGTTGTAGAGCAATGCCATGCTCCACAAGAGCTCCGGCGCTTGCTCCGCTCCCGCCTCACCGACCGACTCGAGAGCGGACAGCTCTCTTTGCGCCCACTCTAATTCCCCTTGTCGTAACAACCACAAGGCCCGTTGAAATGCGTCTGTCTGGAACTCGGGACGCGACTGGAAATGAAACGGAGACGCCAACGTGGCGGCGATCGCTTCAGCGCGTGCCGTTCGCGCTCGAGCCTGGTCGGCTTTCAGGAGCCGAGAGTAGGCATGCTGCATGTAGTACGAAAGCGGTCGTTCTCGGATCAACGCTTCAAACTCGGCCAATCCCCTTTCGCGCTCTCCGCCTTCAATCCAGGCGCGCGCCAGGAAATAGCGTTCACGGCCAGCCCACTCGTGGTCGCGGCGGGCATCCTCTACCCGCGCCAGCTTGAGTCCGCGCTCCAACACGGAAGCGGCTCCGCCCCAGTCGTTGCGCTCAATCCGACGCAGTGCCAACTCAAACACACCATCCAGCACCATGTCGCCGTCTGGGTAGTCGTCGGCCATCTGCGACAGGGCGCGAGTGAAGTTGGCTTCATCCCCCATCTCCAAATGGCTGCGCGCTCGGAGCAGGCGAGCATCATCGGCCAGCCTATGCTTCGAGAAATCGCGCTCGAGCTCGCGAAAGTGGCGCACGGCCTGGCTGTGACGCTTGTCAATCGCCGCATATTTGCCCGCCAGGTATAGCGCTTTGGGCCGCAGCTCTGCGTCCTTGCAAAACCGCAGCACGTCGGCGAAACCGTCGACGGCTTTGGTGTACTTGCGCGTGCCGAACAGCGCCTTATTTTTCAGCACTAACGCTTCGCAGCCGACGTCGGAGTAGGTTTCGTTCTTTGCTTCGAGCTGCGCCTTGAGCTCGTCGGCGACGACCAAGGCGTCGCTGAAGTTCCGCGTCTCTACCAGGCTTTCCAGCCTGTCTCGCTGTTGTTCCGAAGTCAGCATCTGGTGCTGCTTGAATGCCTCCGCCGACAGGCTGCCCAAGATCGCTTTTTCGAGCTCCGCCGCCTTATCGCCTGTCTTGCTGCCCGCCCAAGGAATCGACACGCGCCGAACCGTACGCAACGCCTCCAGCCGATCATTGATGTCATCGGACTTCTGAGTCTTCGCACGCTCGAGTAGCTGCTCGGCTAGGAGCAACGCAGCACGCGGCCAACCATAGGGCAATGGCTCGCGCTGCAGATGGCGCTGCAGGATCGGTATCGCCAGCTCGGGCTTGTTCTGCGCAATCGCGGCTTCCGCGCGAAGCACTTCGTTTGCAGGTCCGTAGGCTGCCGTCTCAGGCAGCGTGCGAGAGACTTCGAGCGTAGCTGGGGCATCGCCACTGCGCAGCAGCGCGCGTGCCCAAAAGTATCTGGCGTATCCCTTTAGTGGCCAATCCGCCCCGGCGCTCTGCTCGAATGCCTTGGCGGACAGCGAGTAGTCCTCAGCCAGATCCGCCAGTCGTCCTAATTGAAACTGGTACTGGGGCTGCGGGGCGACTTCAGCCAGATCTTGTTTTAGCGCTTGTTGGTAGGTTTCAAGTGCCTCCTCGAAGCGTTCCTCATCCACGGCGACTTGAACTGCGCTCAGACGGCCTTCCGAAAGCAGCGGCGCTAACTCGTCAAGCGCCAACGGTGTATTGCCAGGAGCCTCGCTTGGCGAACCCGACGTCTCGGCGCCAAGGGGACTAAAGGGCGTTTGCGGTGCCGCCGGCTCGGCGCTGACGTCCCGCTGAGCCGAACAGGACCAGGCAGCTCCCACTGCACCTATCAGGCATCCGGCAGCGCAACTCCAGACTGCCCAAGCACTCATGAATGGCGCCTTTCCGTCTCGCGTGCGCTCCAGTTTTCCAGAGCCGCCTCCTCCTGCTGGGCTTCTTCTTGCTTCAGCTGCCCAGCTAAGAAGTTCTCCCGATGACGCTCGATGACCTTTTGTTCCGCGCGAGCTTCCAACAATGCTGCCTCAGCTTGTCCTTGGGCCTGCTCCGCCCGCTCCAGACCTTGTTGAGCGACCTGCAAGTTAGATCTGAGTTGCTCCAGCCGTTGCTCCGTCACCACGCGATAGCTCGCTGCACGCTGAAAGTCTTCCGCTCGGGCTAGTCCGGCGTCGGCTCGCGTGCGCTCAGTTGCCTCCAGCTCGCGCTGCCGCTCCTGCTCCTGCTCCAGGCGCGACGCCGCCGTGCGTACGCGCTCGAAGGCTTGATGAACCTCAACCGCCCGCTCGGCTAGCTCCTGCTCACGCTCCTGGACTTTGCCGGTGCGCACCTGGTGCAGCCCTTGGAGCGGATACGCCTTCACCCCTAGAACCTAGCGGATCGAAAGCGCTTGGTCGATTTTATGACTCAACCAACCGAACTCGCTGAAATTATTCAGCCCTAGCTGGTTGAGCCGAGGCGGCGACTGGCCCGAATCAGCCCGGCAAGCACTGGTAGTACCTGAGATCGCACGCAGGCAGCTGCCGAGTCGCGTCGTCCCGGGTATGGTGCCGCTCTTGTCACGTATGGCTGGTTCCAAAGTTGCAAGTTTCAAAGAGTTGATCCGTCTCCACTGCGGTTGCAAACTCGTCGCGCTCTGGCCTTGGCTGCTCGGCTCCAGCTTTCCGGTCGGCTGCAGCCAGCCACCGGTCGCGCCACCAGCGGCCCCCAATGCTCCGCTGCAGCCTCCTGACGCGCAAAGCGAAGCCCTGGCCCCTGCCCCTTTGCCCCAAACGCCCGAGAAGGTCAGCGTTGAACTCGCACTAGACGCGGCGTTCCCCGAACAACTTCCGGCAAGTCTGGAGCTCCTGGATTTCAAACAGAGCAGCTCGTCACAGCGCCGCCTCTGGCTGGCCGCCAGATTCCGTCCGCCACCGGGAACGCACATCTACTGGTCCAACCCCGGGGAGACTGGGCTGCAAACCAAGGCTGAGTTCAGCGGTCCAGCTGGAGTCAGCATCGGTCCCACGCTGTACCCCGGACCGGTACGCTTCAAGTCCGAACGCGGGAGCGTCAGCTATGGATACGCTGGCGAGACGGCGCTTTTCAGCTTGGTGCACATTCCCGCCGGCATGGACGTCGAGGGTTTGAGCTTTGAGGTTCACGCGAGTTGGCTCTCGTGCAGCGATATCTGTATCAAGGAGCACGCAACGGCGCGTCTGGACGTCGGACAGCATGGTGCAACCGGCTGGCTGCCGTTACCGGAACTCGCCAAGCGTTTGCCCCAACCGCTGCCACCGGGCTTGGAACCGTCTCGGCTCGAAAGCGCTGGGCAGCTACGCATCGTCGCCCCTGAGGACTGGCAATTGCTGGAGTACTACCCTGGTGTTGCTTCGCCTGAGTTCGAAGACGTCACATTTCGCAACGAGCAAAACCACGTGCTGCGCGTGCAGGCGCCTCCAGGGCAGGCCCTGCTACCCGGTGTAGTGTCGGCGCAAACCCCGACAGGCCGAGCTTGGTTCAGCGTTTCTGAAGAGTCCGATTGATCAGGAGTCAGACAACGGATGGCGGAGTCGGTGGCTCCGTCGAACGCTGGGACCGCGCATGCCACTCTTGCACGCTGCGAATTTGCGGTGGTCCATAGTCAGCCATGGCCCAAGCCTCCAACGCTTCGACGGCGGCGACTGCCGCTGCCATGGTCGTGAAGTAGGGCACGTTCGCCAATACCGCACAGCGTCGGATGGCGAAGCTGTCGCGGATCGCCTTGCCGCCAGAGGTAGTGTTGATCACGATCTGGATCTCCCCCTTCTGGATAGAGTCCACACAATGCGGCGATCCCTCGCTCATCTTGTTGATGCGCTGCACAGGGATCCGAGAAGCCGAGATCTCTCGCGCAGTCCCTTCGGTCGCAATGACCGAAAAGCCAAGGTTGCGCAGACGGCGAGCGAGGTACACGGCGGTAGCCTTGTCATCCTCATTCACACTGATGAACACGCGGCCCCCACGAGGAATGCTGAACCCCGAGGCGATCAGACTCTTGCCGAATGCCAGGGCCGCGTTGGTGGCGATGCCCATCACTTCGCCAGTGGAGCGCATCTCGGGCCCCAGTACTGTGTCCACACCCGGGAACTTGGCGAAAGGGAACACCGACTCCTTCGTGGCCACATGCGTCGGCAAGGGGCCATCCTGAAGCCCCAAGTCATCCAAGGTCTTGCCGACCATGAGCTGCGCGGCGATCTTTGCCAGCGGGCGCCCCGTCGCTTTGGAAACGAACGGAACCGTCCGCGAAGCGCGAGGATTGACTTCAATCAGATAGATCTCGTCATCCTTGATCGCGAACTGAATGTTCATCAGGCCCACGACGCCGAGCTCCACAGCTATTCGGCGGCTCTGTTCCTCGAGGCGGGCGACGACAGATGGCTTGATCGAGAACGGGGGCAACACACTGGTCGAATCCCCTGAATGAACGCCGGCTTCCTCGATGTGTTGCATCACGCCGCCAATCACGCAGCGCTTACCGTCCGCGACACAATCCACGTCCACCTCAACCGCGTTCTTCAAGAACTTGTCGATAAGCAGCGAGGTGGCGCCAGCTTCTTTGGCAGCTTCGATGGCCAAACCGGCGTAGGCGTCCAGCTCGTCAGCGCTGGAACAAATCATCATGGCGCGGCCGCCGAGCACGTAGGACGGGCGCACAAGCACCGGATAGCCGAGAGCATCAGCAATGTCGCGGGCTTCTTCGAGACTACTCGCGATGCCCGCGCTGGGACGCTTGAGCTCGAGCTTGTTCAACAGATCTTCGAAACGTTTGCGGTCTTCAGCGCGGTCAATCGCATCCGCCGGTGTGCCCAGCAACTTGATTCCGCGCTGCTCCAGGGGAACAGCCAACTTCAGTGGCGTCTGTCCGCCAAACTGGACGATAACACCCAGGAGTTCGCCTCTGGACGCCTCTTCTTCACAGATGCTGAGCACGTCCTCGAGGGTGAGCGGTTCGAAGTAGAGCCGGTCAGAAGTGTCGTAGTCAGTCGACACGGTCTCGGGATTGCAGTTGACCATGATGGTCTCAATCCCCATGTCGCGCAGCGCGAAGGCAGCGTGACAGCAGCAATAGTCAAACTCGATGCCCTGTCCGATGCGGTTGGGGCCGCCGCCAAGAATGATCACCTTCTTGCGATCCGTCGGCTCGGCTTCGCTCTGCGTTTCGAAGGACGAGTAGAGGTACGGGGTCAGTGCTGGGAATTCTGCGGAGCACGTATCTACGCGTCCGAAAGTGGCCCGCACGCCAACTTGCTTGCGGCGTTCTCGGATCACATCCTGATCGGAATCGCGCAGTCGGGCAATCTGCGAATCACTGAAGCCGAGGCGCTTGGCTTCGAAGAGCACGTCCCGGTCCAGCTCCTTTTCGTCGCGTAGCACGTCTTCGAAGTCGACGATGCGCTTGAACTGAGCCAAGAACCAAGGGTCTATCCCCGTGCGCTCGTGCACCTCTTCGAGCGACATTCCCAAACGAATCGCGTCCACGACGTAAAACAGTCGCTCTGCGGTGGGCGTGCCGATGTGCGAAGAAATCGCCTCGAGCAGCTCCTTCTCGCTCGCCGGCGGCAGCGGAGGCTTGGGGCGGTACTCCGGTGGGGCGTCATACGCCATGTCGCGCTCTGCTGGCTTGTGCGACAGCTGGCGATACTCAACCCTGTCTAGGAGCGAGATGAGGCCGTCTTTGCCCGTCTCGAGCGAGCGCGCGGCCTTCTGCAGAGCCTCGACGAAGGTGCGCCCGATGCTCATCGCTTCTCCGACGCTCTTCATTTGCGTACCGAGACGCGGATCCGATCCGGGGAACTTCTCGAACGCAAACCGAGGCCATTTGACGACCACATAGTCGATCGTGGGTTCGAAAGCTGCGCTGGTGCCGGTGATGTCGTTCTTCAACTCATCCAGGGTGAAGCCGACGGCGAGCTTTGCCGCGACTTTGGCAATGGGGTAACCCGTTGCTTTCGAAGCCAGCGCGCTGGAGCGAGACACGCGCGGATTCATTTCGATCACGATCACGCGACCGTCGGCCGGATTGACGGCGAACTGCACGTTGGATCCGCCGGTCTCCACACCAATCTCGTGCATCACCGCTCGGGCTGCGTCACGCAACCGCTGATATTCGCGATCCGTCAGAGTCATGCTCGGGGCGACGGTGATCGAGTCCCCCGTATGAACTCCCATGGGGTCGACGTTCTCAATCGTGCAAACCACGATGAAGTTATCGGCGCGATCACGAATGACCTCGAGCTCAAACTCTTTCCAACCAAGTAGGCTTTCTTCGACCAAAACCTCGTGGGTTGGAGATTGCGCTAGAGCCCACTCCACCTTCGCATCGAATTCTGCGGGGTCTTCGACGATTGCTCCGCCCGCGCCACCCATGGTGAAGCTGGGTCTCAGGATTGCGGGGAAACCCGTCACCTTGGCGATCTCGCGCGCTTCCTCCAGGTTCTTGGCGTGACCCGAGCGCGCCGACTCCAAGCCTGCGCGATCCATGGCCTGCTTGAACAATTCGCGATCTTCGGCGCGGCGGATAGCATCCACTTGGGCGCCGATCAGCTTCACCCCGTGTTTGGAGAGCACGCCTTTGTCGTGCAGCGCCAGCGCCGCGTTGAGTGCCGTCTGCCCGCCGAGCGTCGGCAGCAGGGCGTCAGGCCGCTCTCGCTTGATGATGGCCTCCAGCGTCTGCGGCTCAATCGGTTCGATATATGTGCGCCGAACCAACTCGGGGTCGGTCATGATCGTCGCCGGGTTGGAATTGACCAACACCACGTCATAACCAAGCTCCACAAGGGCTTTGGCGCCCTGCGTCCCGGAGTAGTCGAACTCACACGCCTGGCCGATCACGATCGGGCCAGAGCCAATCAACAGGATTTTTTTGATGTCGTCACGTCTGGGCATATCTGGGCGTTCCGGCATAAAACCGCAGATCCCCGGCGTATTTTCCGGGACTCTGCTGCAGAGCGCGGTAGGCGGCGCTGTACCACACGGTGAGCCCAACCTCGCAGGAAAAGCGCGGCACCACAACCCGCAACGGCACAACATTTTTCCCCTGCGGCCCGAAGGAAGCCCGGGTCATTCGCGGGCTGGATGACAGGCCGCGCCGACAGCGGCCGAGCGTTGTCCCGCTGGGGAACTCCGCGATAAGAGCCGAACTCTGGGGTTAGAATGAGGTGCTATGCTATTGCCTAGAGGGATGTTTAGCTTTCTTGCCGGCCGAGCGAGGCGCGCGGGGTTGGCGGCGTTTGCAGCCGCCGCTCTGTTGGGCGCAGATGGACTAGCCCAAGTGGACCCGGACGAGCTTGCGCGCCGTCATTTCGAGTCCGGCGCCGCGTATTTTGAGCAAGCCGAATACGAGGGGGCGCTCAAAGAGTTCGAAAAAGCGTACGAGCTTTCGAAGCGCCATCAAATCCTGCGCAACATCTCCATTGTCCAGGAGCGGCTCGGAAACCTCGCTGGCGCCGTCGCGGCGCTCGACGAGTTCTTGGAACACGCGCCGGATGATCCAGCCGCCTCGACCATGCGCGCCCGACGCGACAATCTCCGAAAACGGCTTGAGCAGCAGCAGGCAGAGGACGCCAAGAAGGAAGCGAAGCGCGCCGACGAGCCAGAGGAACCCCGGTCGAAAGAAGCCGAGCCGACGCGCACGAGGCCAGTCGAAGAAGGGCGAAGCGGTGGACTCCCACCTGAAGAAACGATGCTGCTGGAGGATGAACCCAATCTGGTTCCTGCCTACGTCTTGCTGAGCGTCGGAGGGTTGGCGGGCGCGGGGGCGCTGCTAACCGGAGTGTTCGCCAAGCTCGAGCACGATGAGCTGACGACCAACTGCAAACCCAGCTGCACTGACAACGAAATCGCGACGGGCGAAAGTCTGGCGCTGACCAGCACTATCTTGACGGGTGTCTCTGTAGTCACGCTGGGTGCGGGTCTGATCTGGTGGGCCACAGCGGACAGCGGCAATGAGAGCGTCGCGCGCAAGCCTGCGTCAACGACGGCCCTGCCTGACGTCAACCTACAAGTCTCTCCCACTGCCGGCTTCGCTGAAGCCAAATGGAGCTTCTAGTGATCCGCCCGTTCGTACTGGTCGGACTTCCGGTGGCGCTCTGCTGCTTGCTCGGCGGCACCCTGCTCAGCGGTTGCTCTTTCATTCTCGATTTTGAGGAGCTGCAGTCGAACGAATCCGTGCGTCTGCCCGACGGTGGACTGATAACCCCCGACGATGACGTGGGCGACGACGATGTCAGTGATGATGACGCGGACGACGACACAGGCGATGATACGGGGACCCCGGACGGTGGCAGTGGCGACTGCCCCGGCTCGTGTGATGACGGTGACGCCTGCACTACGGACGTGTGCCGCAATGGAAGCTGCGTCAACGAACCCAAAACTTGCAGTTCGTCAGATCCTTGCGCGCCAGCGATGTGCGTCGACGGCGCCTGCGTGCCCACGCCAATCGAGGGCATTGTTGCCGACGGGTTCGAACGAATCACCGAAGCGGACGTTTACCATAACAACGCGCTGCTAGGCGCCAATGACCGTTTCTACAGCGCCGCCTACGGGAGCTTTGACGGCGCCGACGATGTTGTACTCAGCAGCTTTGGCGCCGAGGGGGACTCCGCATTAGCGGAGCTGCGCTTCAGTCGCGTCATTGTCGATGCGGTGGTGCGCAGCCCAGTCTCATTCGTGGGCGACGAATCTGACTTACGATTTGAGCTCAACGCCTACGTCGCGGTGCAGCAGCCCAACGATGTGTTGGGAGAGATGCTGCGGCTGCGTTTCAATAGCGACCTCGTGTTGTCCGTCCCGGACCCAAGCATGCCCGACGACAAGCCTGTTGTCATCGCGACGCCGGGCAATTACCGGGCGCTGTCCGATCGTTGGGGTCCGAGTGCGCTGAAAACCGCAGCCGCAGAGCCGTTCGTGGTCTGGGCTGGCAGCAACAACTCGGGCGACGGCCTGTTCCTACAACGCGGTGATGCGGCCGCCGCCACCGACCAAGCCATCGTGCCGACAGCAGCGGCCGTCAGCGGGGTCGAGGCCATCACGGCTGGTAACCGTCCAGGAGCGGTGTGGATGATCGATCAGCAAGATGGGGTCACCCTGCAGGCCATCATCCAAGGTGGAACTCCCGTACCAACGACTCTCCAACAATGTGACCAGAGTCCGGGCTACAGCGGGTATAGCCTCGACGTCGACCAAAGCATTGCTGACATCTGGACGGTAGCTTGGACGAAGCGCAGCGGAGACAACTTCATCGCCGAGCTCACTCCGTTGATTTGCAGCGCCGATAGCTGTGTTGATCCAACCCCGATTGGCGCCGGCCAAGCCTGCACCCAGGAGCAGATCGACGGTCGCGTCTTCGCCGGAGTGAGCTCACTCAAGACGCGTACCATGAGGCGCCAAGGCGATCCCGACAACGTGATCTATCAGGCCATCATGGTCGGACTGCAAGACAACGCCGAAGACCAAGCGGCGCTCAGTTTGCTGTTCAATCGCGTGGAGTTCGATCTGGACAGCGACACGTCGCAGGAGCCGACGCCGCTCGGAGCGGCTGCCTTGCTGGACCAGACCAATTTGGCGCGCGCACCACGCGAACCGTCGCTGTCGATTTTGGCGCCGGACAAGATCGCGGTTTCCTGGGTGCGAACCAAAGAAGATGGCACAGGTGACGAGCTGGTCGTCCAGCGCCACCGAATTTGTTTCGGCGATTAGGACATCTCGCGCGACTGCGGTCGTCAGCCGGCCCTACATCGGTTACTCTGAGGGCTGGGGACTAGTCGTGCGCTATTCGCTGCTTTTCAGTTTGTTAATCGGGGTTTCGTCGGGACTGAGTGTCGCTCCCCTAGCCCACGCGAATGACGCGGGCACGCCCGCCTCCGAAACAGCCGAAGCCCCCACGGGGGCGGCGGACACTGAGGAAGAAACAGAGGCCGAAGCAGAGGAGCAGGATGGCGTCGAAGCTCTCCCTCCGAGCCCAGAGCCGCCGCCCGAGGAGCCCGAGCCACCGGTGGAGCATGTGGAGCACGCCGGAAGATACGATTTCGTGCGCAACGGCCCGAGTGAGCCGACCGAAGTGCAGACCGAAGGTGACGTGACCGTGCTGAGCAACAAGCCAGCTGATGAGCGTCCTCTGGTGCCGCCAACCGAGCCGGGTTCGGCACGGCCAGTGAAGCCATCAACCCCGGCAGGGTCTGACATCGAAGTCGCCGTCAACGAGGCTAGCGACGTGGTGCCGAGAGAGGTCGCAAACCTTGGGACCAGCGCCGCCCGCCAGGGCCCGAGCGCGCGGGACGATTCAACAGGCACCAACTGGTGGTTGTGGCTGCTGGGCGGCTGCGACCTAGCCCTGCTAGTGCCAATCGGTCTACTGCTGACACGCGCAACGCGTTAGCGCTGCATCCCAATCGATACAGACTTGGAGCGCTTGCCTGGCTTTGCAGCAGGCACTTTCTTCGTTGGGCGACGACTGACTTCGACGAAGTCCCGTCCCAGCTCCACGCCGTAGCGGTCGAACGCCGCGGCGCGCAGGATCCAAGGTCCGTCGCCCTTTTGCGCAGGGATCTGCGCCGTGAGCACGTTGCCTTCCACGTTCCACTCCAGTTCTAGGGGGCGGATGCCAACATGCACCGTCAACTTGAGATCCAACTCAGCCAGATCCAGCGTCCCAGATGCGTCGTGCACGCTGACGATGACATTGACGGGATCGCCGGGCCAGCTCGCGTCCTTCGGTCCCAGGTAGACGTCGGCACTCACCCCTCGCGGTACCAGCGTGGCGCTCACGGTGTGCTCCGCCAAGGGATGTTTGAAGTGCACCGTCGTCGGCTCCGGTCGGTAGAGGGGAACTGTGAGCGTGGCACGCGCCCAACGCTTCGCAGAGCCGTAGGTCATCAGCAGACCATCAACGTGGCTGAAAGTTGCGCGGCGCTTGATGCCCACGCGGATCTTGCCGCTCTTTTCGACGCGGGAACCTTCCTCTTCCACCACGCCGACGACGTTGAACTGCAGCGCCTCGGAAGCTGGTCCCACAAAGCCGAATTCATCGATCGAACGCACTTGCAGCGCGTACACACCGGGCTCCAGCGCGGCGATGTGGGTGGCTGCCTGTGGCTTTGCCAGCTCCTGCCGGCTGAGCGTTTCGCCTTGGCGCGTCACGGACAAAACGTAGCGCTTTGCCCCAGTTACCGGGCCCCAGGTGAATCCCCCCACGGAAGCGGGACCGCTGAGCGCAATCCAAACGCGACGATTGCCGTTCAAGTTCGGGGGCGGTACCAAAGCGCGCTGACTGATCTCCCCCTTCTTCTGTTTCATGCTGGCGATGCGTCCGTTGGCTAGAGGCTCGAATTTGCCCCCGTCACTCACGGCAACTCGGCCGGATTCGGCGGAGACCGCGACCGCCTCCGCCCCCGCATAGGCACTCATGCTGCCCTGGGTGCAACCTCCCAAGAGTCCCAATTCGCTGCGCACCAGCGCGGCCCATTGTTTTCGACCTTTGGATGGTGGCGGAACATGAACATCCAGGCGACCGCTGAGCAGCGTGACCATGCGTGCCGGTGCCGCTCCCGCACCTTCGAGCCAGAGCTTGGTCGGCTTGTGCTGTCGCACCCGGGTGCCCGGATCCAATCGCATAACGACCCCCGAGGGGTAGGTCAACTCGGCGCCCTGGGGGCCAGCAATCGTGAGCGACTTCTGGCGACTCGCCTGGCCTTGCGTCACCCGATAGGTGGCGCTGGCGTGTGACGAAATTAGGATCCCAACCAGCAACGCGGTCAGGGCAAACAGCCTGCGTGAACTCCAATCCATCCGATCTACAAAGCGGCGCGTCACCCCATCCCCTTGAACAGTTTTGAACGCCTTCGGCGCTGCCGCCACATCCTCAGCGTCCCACGTCTGGAGAAGCTACAGTGGCAGCGGAAGCTACGGGTATTTCCGGTCGATTTGGCGGTGTAGTGTTGGTTTGCACATGGCTGTGCGCGGTGACTAGAGGCTGAGGCGCAGCTGTCTGAACAGGGCCTCGAGCAGCCTGCGTGCTTGGCACACGCTGGCACATACATCGTCCCCCGCTCGGCGCCGAAGCTTGAAACCCCGGGCCAGCGAGCGGCATTCGTCACCGCGTTTTGCCGCATCTCGGGGAGCGCCAAGCGCTCGCGCAGAGTTTTCAACGAGCCCCTGTGGTTCAAGGCAGTGCTTGGCATGCAGCGTGCACTCACATGTTCCGGACGCACTTTCGAAAAGGAGAAGTCGCGATGAAACTAAGAAGCTTTGCCTACGCCGTAACCGCAACCTCAACGTTGCTGATGGCCAGTGGGTGTTCAAGTGATGCGAGCAACAACAACACCGAGGACGACCCAAACGATCCCTCAGAACTCATCACCGGACAAATCGGCGCCGGCTTGACCCAAGCCGACAGCTGCGATGATCTTCTGACCCACATTCAGGCAGAGGGGATCGCTTCCTTACGCCGCACCGCCGAGCGGCTGCGCAGCGGAGAGGACTACTACGGCGGCTTCCGAGGCGGACCTGTGATCCTGGACGGCGTAGCAAGCGACGGCGATGTGGCGATCAGCGTCGACCAAGGAACCGCAGATCCCGTAGCGGCCCCGCCCCCCAGCGCGCCAACGCCAAACGCCGTGGGCGCAGACGATAGCGCGGAAAGCGCTGGCGGCCGCGAGTACTCCGAGACGAACAATCAAGTGAAGGGCGTCGACGAAGCCGACATCGTCAAGACCGATGGCGATCACTTGTACCTGGTGCATGGCACTAAGCTGTTCGTTGTGGATGTCAGCGCCACCGACGCCACGGTTCTGCAGTCTGAGCTGCAGCTTGAAGGGCAGCCTTTGGAGATGTTCGTCAAAGACGACAAGGCCGTGGTCTACTCTCAGGTCGATGCGACGCCGGAGTTGGTCGGCGGCGAAGCAGAGCTCGAATCCATCTGGCGCTTCAGCGACTCCAGCCAGTCGAAAATGACCGTCATCGATCTCAGTGGTGACGAACCGCAGGTACTGCGCGAGGTGTACACCCAGGGCTACTACGTCTCATCCCGGCGTGTCGATGACGCCGTGCGCAGCGTGATTCGCGGGCCGTACATGCCGTTTGGGTACGACACCCCTTACATCGAGTACTACGACCTATTCGGCGAACGCTATGAGCAAGAAGTGATTGATGATCAGGTCGACTCTTGGCTCGAGCGCAAAGAGGGTGAGCTCAAGCAGACCGATTTGGACTTCTGGTTGCCCACCCAGCGCGAGCGTACCGCGGATGGCGTGGTCACGTTGAAACGAGACTGCACCAGCCACTATGTGCCCTCGCCCGGCATGACTGAGCCTGGCGCCACGACGATCGTCTCCCTGAATTTGGCTGACGTCGATGACTCGCTGGGCGGAGCGACCATCCTGGGAGGCGCAGACACGATTTACTCGAATGCCGAGAGTTTGGTCTTGGCCCACCACGACTATCGCTTCAACTTCGACGAAGACGCGAACGAGCAGACGGCGCTGCACCATTTCGCGTTGGACGGAGACGAGACGCTGTATCAGGGTTCCGGCTTCGTCCCTGGTCACATCATCAATCAGTTCGCCATGGACCAGTATGAAGGCGTCATCCGAGTGGCGACGACCGAAAATCAGCGCACCAAGCACACGGATCCGGACTACCCGGACAACTGGTGGTTCGAGTTCAATCCGGTCAACCGCGTGTACACGCTCGAGGGCGACGGCGATGAGCTAAAAATCCTCGGCAAAACTGAAGCGTTGGGCCACGAAGGGGAAACCATCTTTTCGGCTCGCTTCATCGGAGACCAAGGCTACGTCGTCACATTCCGGCAAACGGATCCGCTGGTGGTCTTGGATCTGAGCAAGCCAGATGACCCACAGGTCGCCGGCACACTGGAGATCCCCGGATTCAGCACCTACTTGCATCCCATGGGTGACGACCACCTCCTGACGATCGGTCGTGACGGCGGGTTGCAGCTTCAGATCTTCGATGTAAGCGACCCGGCTAACCCCAAGCAAGCTCACAAGCATGTGCAAGAAGGCTACTCCGCTGCCGAAGGAGAGCACAAAGCGTTCAACTACTATCCAAAGTTCAACTTGCTGACCTTCCCGTTCATCAGCTGGGGCTCGGAAGTAACCCGCTCTACTCTGGAAGTGTTCCGCGTGGACGCCAGCGGGGGATTCGAGCACGTTGCCTCCATCGATCACACGGACATGATGCGCCACAACTGCGAAGACCGTTTGATGGCAGACTACGCACCCAAGTTGGATGAGCTGCCGGCCGAAGAGCGCGCCATCGTCGAGCAGGAGCTGCTGGAGGAGTGCAACTGGTCCGTGGGTGAGGTCAAGCGCGGCGTCTTCATCGACGACCTGCTGTACTCAATCAGCGACGGCGGCGTGATGGCGCACGACGTCGAAAACTTCGCACTGGCGTCGAGCCTCGAGCTGCCGACACCTGAGTACTACTACGGCGGCTACTATGATGATGGCGGCGTCGCTGAACCCGGCATTGCCGTCGGCGCCCCGACTCCTGCCAGTGGCCCAGACGTAGACGTCGCCGTCGACGAGACAGAACCTTCCGACGGCGATGCCGATGTGCCCGCTGAAGAAGCGATGACCGACTCCTCTGGCAGCGCCGGATAAGAGACCGAGAAACACAGAGACGCAGCACAAGCAGCCCTGCGCCCGATGGCGCGCATCCCAGGAAGTTCCCCGCTCTCCTCCCCGCATTCGGAACTTCCGTCCCAGCCCTGCCGGCGCAAGTCGGCGGGGCTTCTTATTGCGAGGCACCTCAACTGCGCCTCGCCTGAACGGTTAGAGAGCGTCAGCTGATCAAGAAGGACATGAAGTAGTCGATGGCAAACACGCCCACGGCGCTCACCACGACGCTGGTCGTGACGCTACGCCCGACACCAGGTGCTCCGCCCCGGGTAGCAATACCGTACTGACAGCTGCACACGGCGATAATCAGACCGAACGTCACGCTCTTAATCAGACCGTGCGCCACATCCCCGAAGTTGAGCTTATCGCCAGTGACGCCGTGGTAGAACGTAATCGGGTCGACATCCAGCACGATTTGTCCAACGAACGCCGCACCAATCAGCGCCAACACGTCGGAGAAAAGCGTGGATAGAAAGAACGTCACCACCATGCCAATGAAACGCGGGACCAACAAGTAGCTGATTGGATCAATGGCGAGCGCACGTAGCGCATCGATCTGCTCAGTCACTACCATGGTGCCGAGTTCAGCGGTGTTGTTCGCGCCAATTCTGCCTGATAGCATCAGCGCGGTTAGCAACGGCCCAATCTCACGCAGTGTGCTGAACCCCGCGGCCCAGCCGAGCAGAGCCTTGGCGTTGAAGCGCTCCACCAGGGGCGCTGCTTGGATCACCATGATGGCCCCGACGAATAGAGCTGTCAGAACGACGATCGGCAAGGAGTGCACGCCCATGCGGTACAAATTGCGCACCAGCTCCGGACGATCGAAATCGAAGCGCAGCATGCGGGTCACGATGCGCCCGAACAACACACCGATGCCGCCAGTCACCTCCGCGGTGTCGAGAAAGCGGGCCCCAACCGAACCCACCCACTTTTCCGCACGCGACTCTGTCATCAGCTCACGCGACTCTGCCATCGACGACGATTGTTCTCTCAAAGCAGGCACTTGGGCAAGCGCTTGCGGAGCAATTCCGGGCCGAACGAACGAGTCGCCAGGAGGGCCGACTGTTGAAGCGTCGGCTAGCGAAAGCTGACAACGTCCGCCGGCGCCCCCGGCTGCTGTGGCCGAGAGCGGGACTGAGGTCGCGACGGCGGCAGGCGGCGCGGCGGGATGATCACACGTTTTCCGGCAGAGGCGGGCCCGGTTCGAGGGATCTTGTAGGTCTTGCGCGCCAAGATCTTGTTGGAGCGAAGCCCGTTGGCACGCTTGATGGCTTTCACACTGGTGCCATAGCGTTTGGCCAAGTGAATCAAGGTCTCGCCCTTCTTCACCTTGTGTTGCAGGTAGTGACGCGGCGGTTTGATCATCTTCAGCGCCACCAATCCGGCGTAGCAGCGACGTGCGGTTTCTTGGGCGATGGGATTGTAGAACCGGACGTGCATATGCGTGCGGTGTCCAGGAGCGTGCCGGATCAGCGGCAGCTGAGTGGTCCCCTGCCCCTTGAACACGTTGTCTAGCCACGCCTGGTCTTCGCCGATACTGTCCGCATACTCCCTGAGCAGTTTCTGAATCGAATGATCGATGAGAATGAAACGCACATCCGTCTCCGTGATGAGCGCGCGCACCAATTGCCAAGTTCGTTCGCGATCGAGCGAGGTATCATCCGCCCGCAGGTACCAATGGCCACCCTGTTTGTAGTAGTACCCCAGGTCAACATCGCGTCCGGATTGGTGACTCCGATGCGGTCGAAGGAAGCCGCCCGAGGGGCCGCTGATATGGCCGATGTTCAGGGGCGCGGCATCCGGATACTTCTCGTACACCTTGCCTATCGCCCGCTGCAGGTACTCCACGGTCTCCTGAGTTCCCCATGCATGACTCTTGTCCACCCGAACCCAACGCGGATCGTCAGGCATCTGAATCGCGTTCAGCAGGCTGCCCTTGTTTGGCGCGCCAATGCTCATCGAACCCAGCGAATCTCTTTCGTCCTTCAGACGCTGCCGGATTTCAGAGTCCGACACTCCGTCGAGGGGATGGGTCAGCTGCTGACCTTCGCGGGCGAGTGGCTCTTCCACCGCGACTTCGTCTTCGAGCAGCTCCGGCTCCTGCTCGGCTTCCGCCCCAACGCCCACCTCCGGTAGCCCTCCAGAGGCTGGCGCGACCGTCGGCTGACACGCCGCGACTTCGGCCTGCTCCTGGTTGAGCGCTGCGGGATCTTCTGCCGAAGGCAGCGCCGAGGGCGCGTCGGCAGGCTTCGGGCAGCCGCAAACGCATGCGGCGAGTTGCATCGCGACCAGGCTGGCGAGCAGCAAACCCGCGGTTTTTTTCGCTGTTTCCATGGATAGCCCGCGAATTTGGCCGTCTCATCGGGCTAATTCAAGTGTTCCCCGAGGACGGTCCGTCCGAGCAGTCGGGCTGGGGGATCCAAGCACGCGAGCCAAGTTTGTCGATGCAGCTCCGGGAGTCGGATCCGCCGCTCCGGCACCCGTGTACTGGCCTGAGCGGATCGCCAGTTTTGGCGCTTGGTTACGTGTCACGAGTGAAATACCATCCGCCCCATGGGCGGGCACGAAGCACCGGACGAGCCGGATCACTCCGAGCCACAGGCAGCAAACATTTCCGACCAGAGTGCGCTGCGCCAGAGTGGGATCAGCGCGCGCTACCAGTCCAATTTACAGTCCCCGCTGGCGTGTCTGATGTCGGAGCTATTGGCAGACTGGATGCAGCGGCAACTGCTTAGCGCCGAGCACTTCATCCAGCACTTCACTCCGGGCGGTCTGTTGAAGGAACTGTCCGCATCGCCTGAGTTGCGGGTGCGAGTACTGGTCGAGTCCTGCGGCACTCATGAGCGGATTGCCGCGCGCAAGTCCTTCGCTTCAGCCGCAGAGGACTTCGAGTTGGCTTTGGAAGAGGGCACGACGAGCCCAGCTTTCGTATTCGGCTTGCTGAGTTCCGATGAGTGGGTGTCGGTATTGGGTGCGGACGCCACTTGGGGCTTCCTGACCGCCGACGAGTTCTGGCTTTCGTCCGATGCTGACGAAGACGAGACGAAAGCGCGAGCCCGGCTGCTGCAAGTGATTGAACAAGCGTACGCGTTGGAACTGCTGAGACCCACGGATCTCATCCGGGCTCTGACCGACGATGAGCTCTTGCAGCGCTTGAGCACCGAACAACTGCGTCAAGCTCTGTCTGCCGCGCTCGAAGCGGGAACGCGAGGTGAAGCGCTCACCAGAGAAACGCTGGCACCACTCGTAGAAACCACCGAATTGCTGGGCAGTCTATCTCTCGAACGATTGTGGACGCGGGTGGTGCAGCCGAAGCTATCGTTCGGTTCGCCCGCCGCGCGCCCCCGCAGTAGGCCGCCGGCGCCTAGAACTTCTGCAGCGACTGACGCGGACTCCGGCACGACGCCGATTAGCGAAGAACGCATCTCTCAGCCTCCTGCCAAGCCGCGCACACTCGCGCGGAGCAGTTCGCAACAAGAGCGGCCATCGGTCCCGCCCCCGCCACCGTCCCTGCAGCGCCTGGACGGCGAAACCGCGGAAGTCTGCAGACGCCTCGATGAGCTCGACCGACTGCCGCCGAATTTCACGCAGCTCAGCCTTTCAGTGCTTAGAGCGATTGAATCGATGTACATGGCGTTGGCTCACGCCACTGAACCCGAACAACAACTGAACATCATTCGAGGTTCTTTCCCCAGTGACGAAGCGCGAGCAACCGGCGCTCTGGCCCTGCTCGAATTGCTAAACCCGAAACTATCCATCACATCGCCAGAGGTGGCCAACGAGGACGCTGACACGCTGAGCGTGCGTTTGTTGCGCGAGGAACGCCGCCGAGCTGGAGCAGAGCCGGAGCGTGAAGCTTTCGACCAGCAACCACAAGCAGGCGCCGAATTCGGGAGCGAGACGTCTTATTGGGCGCAATCCAACGTGGTGAAAAATGCGGACGACACCGACCGCAAGCTTGCCCGAAACGTCGACGTCTCTCCCTCAACGCGCGACGAATTCGGGGCTGGGCGACCCAGAGACGGTTCAGAGCCCGACGAAATCGATGTCATCGAACTCGAGGTCGATGAAGAGCCCGCCGGCTGACTCGAACCGCTCCAGTTGTGTGGAAATAGGGGTGCATTCCGCACTTGGCAAGACCGCGTAGACCGACTACCCGTAGCCGCGGGAGCCCCCACATCAAGAGACGAGTCATGAAGCGGAACCTTACCAAAACGCTGATCTTGGCAGCATTGATCGCGCTCATCGCGGGCGCCAGTTGCGCTGGCGGTTCGCTGGACGACGAGGTGGACGCGTTAGCCAGCGCTGTTCCAGTTGCCAGCTCTGCCCGGCCTCCAAATGCCTACTCCGTACCGGGCAGCAACGGCGCGGCGCCCCCAGCGACAGGCGGCACGACCGCCGGCTCTGGCGGCAGTGCGGCCACGGCAGGCGCTGCTGGCGGCGGTGCTGGCGGCAGTGGAGGCGCCTTATGATGAAGCGCTTGTTGCTGACGCTGCTCACACTGGCGGCGTGCCTGACTCTGACGATGGTCGTTGCAGCCGCAGAGCCCGGCGTGATGGTGCGGCCGTTCACCGGCGCCCGTTCGCAAAAACTCACCGAGGAGTCCGTCAAAGCCCTGGAAGCGGCCGGCTTTCGGGTGGTGCCTGCCGACGCCGAGGGTGCGGCAAGTCTCAGTGGAGTTCCTGAAGACTATGTAGAGGTCGCGCGCAAGCATGACATCAAGGCGTACGTCGAATGCAATGTCACGATGTCGAAGCGTGGCTGGGTGATGGATCTACAGGTCCGCAACGCGAAGGACGGAAGCGTCTCGGCGGAGCCCAAGTTGAAAGCCCCTTGGCTTCCAGGACTGATCAAGAAAGTGGAGAATGAGCTCGCGGAGCTGCTTTCGGAACCGCTGTCTCAAACCGAGTTGCCGGAGCCAGCAGTCGAAGAACCTGAACCGGACGAGGCGGACGCTGACGAAGAGGCTGAGGAGGAGCAGGACGAGGAGCCCGACAGCGGCGAGCGCCCTTCCCCTTTGGACGTCGATCTGGGCGTGGGCCTAATGTACCGAACGACGTCGTATACCGACTCGGTCAGCGACGCCTTCAACCACGCTTTGCATCCATCGAATGTGGGTCCGCTCACCCTCCGTGTCGGCGCTCACTGGTACCCCGTCGCGCACTTCTCGAACAGTTTCCTCGCCCACATTGGCTTGGCGGTAGGCTACTACCGAAGCCTGGGGGGAGCGACGGAACTCAACGACGCCTCCGGCGGGTCGCAATCTTTCGATACAGTGTTCAGTGAGCTGAACTTGGGCGGGCGCGTCCGCTTGGAGTTGGGATCTCTGGAGCTGGGTTTGAACGGAAGCTGGGGCACCGCTGAGCTGACGATCGAAGGCGACAACGAGGTCCCCCCTGGCCTGGTCGGCGTTCCGGGCGCACTCGGTGACCCCGGAGTCGTTCCGGACGCCTCTTATACTTACATTCGCCTCGGTCCCGATGCCAAGTTCGCTCTAGGTGACGTGGATGTGGCCCTGGGCATATATTACCGTCTGGTCACGTTAGGCAGCGACGAAGGGCAGTGGGCCGAAGCTCGCTGGTTCCCCAACGCCGAGGCCAAAGCGATCGAAGCGCAGCTGTCAGGATTGTTCCCGCTCAGCGAATCACTAAGCCTGTTCGTAGGTGCCGACTATCGCCAATATGCGCTGACAATGAACTCCGGCACAGACGTGGTCGGAGTGAACCCAACGACGAATCAGCCACAGTTCACTCAGGCCGTGGCGGGTGGCGCCAGCGACATGTACGTTGGCGGGTTTGCTGGAGTGCAGTTCGGTATCCCGGCGACCGAGGCCAATGGTTCCGCAGCACCAGAGCCCAACGTTGATGAAGAAGAGTCTCCGGCATCAGCCTCGCTGGAAGTCGGAGCTGGCGAGGCCGACTTCGAGTCAGCGGAGTGAAAGCAAGTTAAGTTAACCTCGATCGGCTGGCGCGGCTCACGCGACCAAGCCGCTCAGTAGCTGACCGAACGCAGGCGGCCTTCGACTTCGCCGAAGCGCTGGCGAATACGTTCAAGCGCGTGCAGAGCACGGCGCGCTTCATCGTTGGTCATCAGCTCCAACTGGCGGTCTAGCGATGCGTCCCGGACGAGTAACTCCAGACCAGCAAGGCTCTCGAGGACACGCGAGCACGGAAGCGTGCCCGGCGCCCGATGCTGCAAACGCAGCTCGGTGGATACTTTTTGCAGCTTGCGACGCGTCCAGCGCTCCGCCTCCGCCTGACGCAGCAAGCGGAATTGGTCTGCGGGGGGCAACCCCAGCACCACGCTAATGTGGCCGACGCCGACGTGAGCATACTGAGTCAGCTCCGGAAAACGCAGCGACAGCTCGTAGATGGCGACGGCTCGCCACAGTGACGACGTGCTCATGGCGAGCTGGGGATGCGCGGCGAGCTTGCGAAACGAACTGCACTTCTTGCCCCGAGCGCGAAGCAGGTTTTCGTCGCCGCGGAAAACGTAGCGAAAGATGATCTCTCCCGCTTCCAGAGCCGCATTCAGCGAGTGGCTCCCAGTGACTCCTCGAAGTGCCGCTACCACTGCAGTGGTCTCGTCGTCTGGCTGGGGCTGCTCAGGCCTAGACGCCTCCATGGGGAATACACCAGACGCGTACTCTGTCCGGGCTTCGGCGTGACTGGGGTAGTTCGCTTCCATTTTGTTTTCTCCTTGCTGATTCGTTCCAGAAGGCCGGGGCCCTTTGGATAATGAGTGCGCCGATCTTGGCGACGCGAGCAGACAAAGTGCCCGCGACGGCACATTCCTGCTTGAGCAAGCACCGTGCCGAACTTGAGAACCGATCAAAATTCCTTTAAATTGCTAGAATTACTGCCCAAATCACGGTTTCCCGGAGTGCCCAAAGCTCCCTTCGCAGCGTGCCACGCTGTGCCAAGCGTCACTGGCCGCCACACTGTCGTGTGAGCACCTCGCCGCCCCACCCGGTTTGGAACACCTGAAGGCGACTCGGACGGTGTGTTTGCTCGACTGGGCACGTCTGACCCATTGTTGCAAGACGGTTTCTTTCCAAGCTGGCCTAAGTGCCCAAATCCTTAACGCTGTGGAACGGCACGCTTCTGGCACTAGTGCCGATTGATGAGAAAGGCAGACGCAGCAGCATTCATAGAACAACTAGCGCAAGCCGCGCCCCTGGAAGCGGACAAACCGCGGGTTATCCTGGTGCGGGCAAACAGGCAGCTCAAACTGTTCGTTGCCAAAGGCTTAGAATCTATCGAAGAAGGCTCGCAATCCCTGGACAACGCAGTGGACTCTGACACTGCCCAAGAATTGCTGGAGCGTTTTCAAACACTATCCGCGGAATCCCATGCACTGGGTTTGCACAAGTTGGGCGATACCCTGTGCTACGCAGAAACACTTGCCGGGCTGGTCACCGTGGCCGTAGGACGCTCCGCTGATACCCCCGCGGAGCACCGCTGGGCTTCCGTCTTCAGCGTGATACTGCGGAATCTATCCGCAGCATTGCTGAGGGTTTACGTGGAAGGCACCGACGACAACTGCGATCCAGAATTGATGATGATTCGGCGGCTGGTCTACGAGACGTCCCCGAAGCCCGGATTGAGCGTCGCACACGCTGGCGCCACCCCCGTTTTCAACTGAACAAAACGGGCAGGCGCCTCGCTCAGGTGTCTTGAGCCCAGCGCACGAGCAGGCGAAACGCGCGGAACAGCAGCGCGTCCAGGGACATGGGTAGCCCCGCCACGCCCTCCGGGTCTCCGCGCAGGAAGCGCAATTCATATTGATTGTCAGTACGGCGCACGATGAACGCCCCGGGTTCGCTCACCAGACGGTCGTTGTGTTTGAGACTCGTCGTGCGACTAGGAAGCAGATGGATGTGCGTCAAGCCACCGGCCGCATGGGACGAGTAGACATGAACCTGAGCGTCACCGAGCCCAAGCTTGAGGAAACGGATCTCAGGTCCACCGCTTGGGGCCAGGATGGGCGCCCCACTGGGGTACTGGACCGTCAGCTCGTGCCCAGTCTTCCTCAAGAATTCTTCGGATCTGGCCAAGGCGGCCGTCTTGATGTCATTCATCAGCCGCTCAATCGCGTCTGAACACCAGACCTCAAATTCGCGAAGAGCCTCTTGCTCCTCAACCTGCCGTCGAAGCTCCGCACTGCGCCGCGACTCGACGTTGTTGAAGTGCTTGTAAAGCTGGTCCCAGTCTTTCAGCTCGTTGTCCACAAACGTAAACACCACCGGCCCTGCACCTTCAGTGCATGAGCGGGTTCGAATGAGGTATCTTACACCAACTTGACTGTCGCGTTGAACCCACCGAAACGCAACACGTCACCGTCGCGCATTTCACGACGTCCTTGTCCTGCAATGCTTTGGCCGTTGAGCTGCGTTCCATTGGCCGATTGGGTGTCCTCCACCTGAGACATCTTGGTCTCGGGATCCACATGGATCACGGCATGGTTCGAAGACACTGTCGGATGATCGATCTCGATGTCCAAGCCATCTGCAGCATCTTTTCGCCCGAGCTTGGTCTGTCCACCGCGGATCACCCAGAACTCTCCCTGGGGCGAGCCATCAAAAGAGACCAAGAAGCCGACGACCTTGGCTCCGGCCGCAGCCGGTGAGACAGCGGTGGGACTGGCCTGCGCCGCTGCTGGAGGCGGGCCTGCGGGATGAGGTGCGGCTGGCGGCGGAGCCCCGGGAGGAGGACCGCCCATGGGGGCACCGGGAGGCGCGCCGTGGGGGGGGCCACCGGGAGGAGGACCGCCCATGTGGGCACCGGGAGGAGCGCCGTGGGGGGGACCACCGGGAGGAGCGCCATGGGGGGGACCACCGGGAGGAGGAGCGCCAGGCGGTGGACCGCCAGGCGGCGCACCCGGCGGCGGGCCACCGGGGGGACCGCCATAGGCGCCGGGAGGAGGAGCACCAGGCGGAGGGCCTCCGTATCCCGGGGGAGCGCCTGGCGGATATCCTGGCGGGGCGCCCGGCGGGGGACCACCGTGCATACCGGGGGGCGGCCCCATCGGTGGTGCACCAGGCGGCGGACCGCCGGGTGGGGGTCCGTAGGCCCCCGGAGGCGGGCCAGGGGGAGGACCGCCCGGAGGACCCATGCCCGGCGGCACGCCAGGAGCACCGAGAGGTGTGCCGCATGCAATGCAGGCGCGATTGGTCGGGGCGTTGGCAGTACCGCAACGGGGGCAGTTCGTCATGCGGGAACGATACCCCCGACCGCGCCTCAGGTGATCTACTTTTATTCGACGACAGTGGCTTTTTCTTAATGAAATGACCCGGCTTTTTGTGGGACTAACACCCTGAACCTACGCACTAGAGCGCGGATCACTCGACGCTCGAGGTTTGACCCCCAGACGCCTCGGCAGTCGGTGGATCCAGCACGAGGTGAGGCAGCATCTTGCGCAAGCTCTTGATGCCAATGCCTCGAATTCTCAAGAGGTCCGTCGCCCGCTTGAAGCGTTTGAGCTTGGTCCGCAGCGCGACGATCTTCTCGGCTCGCTTCTTCCCGACTCCAGGTAACAAGGTGAGCTCTGAAGCATTCGCTCGATTGAGGATGACCTTACCGTCGGATGTTACCCCACTCTGCGCCGCTTGAGCCGGCGGTGTTGCGGGCTTCTCTTCTGCGCCTGATTGCTTCGGCAGCTCAGTATCAGGTGCAGCCTGCAGTGGCTTGGAACCGGCGCTGCTCGGAGTGACGCCCGGCGCTGGACCTCCAGCCAACCAACTGGTTGTGATTTGCGACGCCAGTTGCGGTTCGGCTGGCTCCACGCGACCAGGGGACTTCGGCTGCGCCGATAGCACCCCAATCAAAGCCAGCCCGACCATGGCTGCCGCGATGCTCGCCCCGCGGACGGCGACGGGCTTCCAAGCGTTGTTCTCCGCAAGCAGACGCGTCACCCAAGTGAGGGGCGCTGAGTCGACGTCGGGGCGCGGCTGCGTCCCCGACGCCGACTCATGCTCAGCGGCGTGATCTCCAAAAGGCGATCCTGATTCGTCCACGTCAGCGTTTGCCGACTCTTGCAAGTGAGTCACGATTTGACCTCGGTCTCTCTGCAATGGTGATTGCTTGCCGTGAGCGCCCTTGAGCCTCAGGCAGCGTTCACGCTCAGCGAGTCAGCGGGACGCACTCCGAGTGCGGCAGGATCAGCGATGGGGGGATTCTCGTGATCTTCTCGGGGCTGAGAATCGTCCCGTGGCACGAAGTCACGAACGTGCATTTCTCCGTTCACTGGCAACGACTCGAGACGGACGTTCAACGAGCCGTCACGGTTGACGAACGCCACTCCAATGCGGGTCCAAAACGTGCGTCCGTCACGCTGGTTGATGTTGTAGACGCATTTTACTCGGCTTGATTCCATGATTTTGATTCCTTCTTTGTTTGGTGTCACGGTTGGTAGTCACTGTTTGGTAGCCACCTCGGTTGGCGGCAGCGTCTTGAGGAATTGCGACTTCCATGCCGTTCCGAGCAGCGCGCCGTAAATCGCCGAAACCCTTCATGACTGCCACGACGCAAGTGGTGGCGAAGCGGCGGTTTCGCCAATCCTCGCCAAGGCGAAGCCAGAGCTGCCACCAACATTCAGCTGGTGCCCACGCGTTGGCATTGGGCAATAGCGCCAGGCCTTGGGCAGCGGATTCGGAGCTATTGACGTGACCCAGAGCTGTAAGCAAGCTGCCCGAATGCGTTCGCGGCGAGAGTTTCTATGCTCCAGTGGCTTGGCTGCCACGTTGGCGGTGACCGGAGCCGTTCAGAGCCAGGCAGCAAACCAAGGCCAAGAGTCGTACTTGCAGCGTTGGATCGCCAAGCCGCCGGAAGGCTTCGTGCCGCTGAGCCTTCCGGGACGCGTAATCAAGATCGAGAAGCGGGGGGACTTCGCGTCTCTGATGCAGTCCAACCTCTTGTGGCCCAAACCGGATATCGCTCGCCAGATGGTGGAACGCGCCTTGAGCGAATTGACTGGTGAAAGCGACCTGGTCAATGCCCTCCGTCGATTCATCCATCCACGAGACGTCGTAGCACTCAAAGTAAACGGAATCGCGGGCGATCACGGTTACACCATGGCCTTCAATTTCGAGTTGATTCTGCCGATCGTCGAAGCCTTGATCCGGCTGGGCGTGCCAGCCAACAACATCACCGTGTTCGAACAGTTCCCCAGCTTCCTGGCAGGCACCCGCGTCGGCGTCGACCACCATCAGTTACCGGCAGGGGTCCACGCCAGTGCCCACATGAATCGCATCACCCGCATGCCGGATGTACGGGTTTTTCACCAGACTAAAACGCGCTGGGCAAAGCAGGTCACCGACTCCACCGCCATCATCGACATGACTTTGATGAAAGACCACTCAATTTGTGGCTTCACCGGGGCACTGAAGAATCTGTCTCACGGACAAATCGTCAACCCACAAGACCACCACGCCCACCGCTGTGACCCCCAAATCCCGATGCTGGTCAATCACCCCGTGGTGAGGAGCCGAATGCGTCTGCATCTCGTGGACGCCTTCAAGATCATCTATGACGAAGGTCCGTTAGACAAGAATCCCAAGCGTCGGATACCTCACGGTGCGGTCTACGCCTCCACCGATCCCGTCGCGTTGGACCGCATCGGCTGGGAAGTGATCGCCAACGCCAGACGCGACAACCAGCTTTGGACACTGGAAAAGCTCAAGCGCGAGCCGTCATACATCCTGACGGCCGCGGAGCTGGGGCTGGGCGTGGCGGATTTGAATCAAATCCGATTGGATACCAGCGAGATCTGATCGCGCCCGACCCGACTCGGGGAAATCCGGCAGTTTGCGCCCACAAACCTGGGCTCGCATGCGTCCTGTGCGAGCGTCAGCGCGTCTACACCTCCTTACTATATTGCAGTGTGAGCGAAGGTAAGGTTGATGCTAGCCACCGCCACCGTATCCTGAAGGGCGTGAGCCCAACTTCTCACAACTTGTGGTTTGGCCGTTCGCTGATCGCTGGGGCCATCATGCTGACAGCAGGGTGTAGTTCGGTGCCGCGCAAACCTCCCGGCGCCCCACCCACTCCGGAATCCGTCACTCGCGATCAGCCCGGCGGAGACGCTCATGACCCTCACCTCGAAGCATTGCATCGCCAGCTCGAAAGAAAAGTCCGCTTCCGTCCGGATCGAGACGATCAACTACTGGTCCCGATGCCGGATGCACGCCGCTGGAAGCGGGTCCGCTATTGGGTGCTCGACCATTTCACTGGCTTTCGCTACGGCGAAGACTTTCACGGTCTGAATGTGGTGTTCGTCCAGGACGTCCCAAAGGGCGAAGCCGCCGATGCCGACGCGTGTATGGGGCAAGTGGAGCGTTGGGCCCAGCCGCAGATCAAAGCCTTCGACGTCAAAATGGGGCCCATCACCAGTACTCGCGTCGAGTGGAAGAACCACGAAATCCCGGTGCGAATGGCCGACGCAATGGTCGACTTCGGTTTTGGGCGGCGACAGTTCTCCACAGCTTGGGCGTCCTATCCGGCCTATCCCAACGCGTGCCTAGTGTTCGCCTTGGCGGTCCCCTGGCGGCAGCACCGCGAACTAGCGCAACAGGTCCGAGCGCGCTGGATCCGCGACGCCGTCCCGCGGTTGCGGCCCCTAACCGAGACGCGTCCCTATCGCAAGCCTCGTTAGAGCGCGAGGCTCAGCGCAATTACGTAAGCGGTGAAGCTGGCCGCCCAGGCTAGCGCACGCAGTTTCATCCCCAAGCGATAGCCCCAATAGGGCGCCAACCAAGCTACCACCGGCACAAGCACCAAGAGTCCGTGCCAGCGAGGTGTCTTGCGAGTGAACAGACCCCAGGCCAGGGCGAAATGGGCCGTGGTCAACAAAGCGAACGAGAGCACCAGGATGGCGGTGTGAGTCAAGGGGTGTTGGTGCATGGGCGCCAACCAAGCCTAGACGCTCGCTTTTCAGTAGGCGAGCACCGATCGAGTGATAGACTGCCGCGCCGTGCGTATTACTACTTGGATCCCTGTCGCTGCTTTCCTTGGTCTGCTCGTTTCATTGCCAGGGGCAAGACTGCTGGGCCTCAAATCTGCACAAGCGGAAGGCATCGCCAACCGGCCTGACGTGATGAGCGTCTCGGAAATCAAGCCGGGCATGAAAGGCTACGGTCTGACCGTGTTCGAGGGCACCAAACCCTCCAAGTTCGATGTCGAGGTGATCGATGTATTAGAGAATTTCCGCCCGCGACAAGAATTGATCATCATCAAGACGAGCCATCCCAGGCTGGAGGTGGCCAAGGTGGTGGCCGGCATGAGCGGCAGCCCTATCTACATCAACGGCAAAATGATCGGCGCCTACGCGTACGGCTGGCGCTTTGGGTCGGAGCCGATCGCCGGGGTCACTCCGATCCGCAACATGCTGGACGACCTGGCCCGTCCGCTGCCCAAATTCATCCATGGGTGGCCTCTAAAGCCCGGAAAACTCGGCACGCACGAGCAGCCCCAAGCTTCCAACGCCGCACCTGATCAGGGACCCAATCGCTATGCGGGCGTCCCCGGTTCCTACGACTTGATGGCGCATCGCGATCAGGTGCAAAAGAGCATGGACGTCAGTGGTTCAGGCACGCTGATGCCGGTCAGTACCCCGATTCTTTTGGGCGGGCTCACCAATGACGGCGTCGAGTTGGCCCGAGAGCTATTGACCCCACTCGGCCTGGAACCGCTCCAGGCGGGCGGCGGCGGTACGGTGGATCCCAGTGCGCCGACACGCTACGTCGACGGCGGCGCCGTGGGCATCCAGATGATCCGCGGGGATATGAGCGGCATGGGCCTTGGCACGGTGACGCGCGTCGAGGGAGACAGGGTCTCCGGCTTCGGCCATCCGATGATGAACTCCGGCGTCACTGCGATGCCGGCAGCGATCGGCAAGGTGCTCTGGTTTCTCGCCAGCCAGTCTCGCTCATTCAAGATCGGCACGGCGGCTCGTCCGATGGGCGCGCTGGTCAACGATCGGCAGGCGTCCATCGTTGTTTCTCATGCTGCCAAGGCGCCAACCATTCCGGTGCACGTCAAGATCAAAGGGGCGGCTGGCGCGCCATACACGGATTGGAACTTCGAGGTGGCTCACGAGAAATTCGTGTCGCCGTCTTTCCTCGCCGTCGCTGTCGGCAGCGCCATGGAGGCCACCGCTTCAGAACGTCAAGACGTGACCTGGCACGCGCGCAGCAAGGTGCGGTTTTCGGACCAACGCGAGATCGAGATCGAAGACTTTGGTGTCGCCGTCGGCGGCACACCGGGTCCGAGGGATTTCGTGCGCTCTAACCTGGTGCAGGCGGTGGGCGGCGTGCTCAACAATCCCTGGGAGCCCGCGTTCGTCGAAAATGTGGATGTCGAGCTGCAACTCAGCTACGCGCGTGAAATCTATCAGCTGCGTGGCGTTGAACTGCTGAATGCAGAGGTAGAACCAGGCTCCGCAGCGCGTATCCGCATGACGCTGGTACCCTACGCAGGCAAGACAGTGACGCGCGTGATCCGCGTACCAATCCCACACCACCTCGCCGGTACCGAGAAGCTCAAGATCGACATCCGCCCCGGTTACGCGGTGAGCAAGATGAAGGCTCCGCCAGAGAATCTACAGGATCTCATCAGCAGCTTCGTGGATCCCATCTACCCTCCCCGCGCGGTCGTCGCCTCAATAGCGCATGGCGCCGGTCTGGCGCACAACGGGCAGGTGGCCCAGGACCTACCGCCGGGCGCGGTTGATTTGTTATCCCCCGAGACCGACACCACCGGCCCGGCAACGTTCAAGGCTGAAACGCACTATGTGGAGCAGCTGCCGATGTTCATGGTTGGCCGAGACTCCGTGCTCGTGAAGGTCAAGCAAGCCCAATAGCCCTTTCAAGGAACCCAAAGAGACTCATGAGACGATTGTTTCAAGCCACCCTACTCACCTCCGTCATCATCGCAGGCGCCGCCCTGACAATCGACGCCGATGCAGTCGGCACTCGGCGGGTTGCCTTGCGCAGTGCTGCCGATCTGAAGGCCGGCAAGCTGGAGGGAGTGGCAGTCGATAGCGCCGGCGTCGTGAAAGCCGGTCTCAACCTCGGAAGCGTGCCGTTGGACGAAGCGGTGACCGTGTGGGCCGCGCTACCGCTCAACAATCGAGTTCTGCTCGCCACCGGCAATGACGGCCGTTTGCTGGAGTACGCTGGCGGGGCCAGCAAAGAACTCGCCAAAGCCGACGCCATGGCACTCACCTCACTCGCCCAGGCGTGGGGCGGAAGTATCATCGTTGGCAGCCTGCCGGGAGCGAAGCTCTACGAGTTCAAGAACGGCAAGCTCGAGGAATGGCTGACGCTCAAGGACGCCGAGCACATCTTCCAGCTGGCGTTCGATGAAAAGGCTGGCGTGCTCTACGCCGCCACCGGTCCAGACGGAAAACTATTCCGCATCACGCGCGACAAGAAGGCTCAAGTCTACTTTGACGCCGAGGAACAACACCTGATGAGTGTCGCGGTGGGCAACGGCAAGGTCTACGCAGGAGCCAGCGATAAAGCCAAGCTGTACGTCATCGACGGCCCCGGTCGCGCGAGTGTGCTCTACGACTTCGGGCGCACAGAAGTCAGAGCGATCGCGGTGCGCGGTGGCGAGGTTTTCGCGATTGCCAACGAAATCAAAGACAAGCGGAGTCTGCCGTCAGGCAAACCCGGCGACAACAAGTCGTCCTCTTCTGGTGGCGCCAAGGGCAAAGGCACGCTCTACCGTTTCGACAAGTCAGGCGCACCCGAGCAGCTGTTGGATGACGACAGCGAGTATTTCACGAGCTTGGCCTTGGATGACGCCGGCAAACCTTACGTGGGCACTGGCGTCGACGGCCGGCTGTACACCATTGATGACAACCACAACTCAGTGTTGGTCGCCGACACGGACGAGCGACAGCTGACGGCCCTGTCAATGTCAGGAAACCAGCGCTTCGTCGTGAGCGCCGATCCGGGCGTCGTGCACCCCATCCGCGGAACTGGCGGAACTGACGCCGTGTGGACTAGCAAAGTGATCGACGCGGGCTTGCGCGCCCGCTTTGGACGCCTCGAGTGGAGCGCCGAAGGTGAACTCGAACTGTCGACGCGCAGCGGCAACACCCAAGAACCCGACGACACTTGGAGCCAGTGGAGCAACGCGATGCGTGCCCCAGCCAAGGTGCAAAGTCCGGCAGCGCGCTTCATTCAAGTACGCGCGCGCTTCAGTCGAGATCCTAAAGCGCAGCTGCGCGAAGTCGTCGTTCCTTTCGTGACCGACAACTTGCGCGCCGTAGTCACCGAAATCGAGATTGACAACGCCAGCGCCAAGGCGTCTGACCCTGCGGATGGCAAGCTGCGCTCGAGCGGAGGACCCATCACCGGCAAGCCAGAGCATGACGTGGACATCAGCTGGAACGTGGACAATCCCGACAAGGACGAGCTGCGCTACCGTCTGCAATACCGTTTGGAAGGGACCCAAACCTGGTTCGAAATGCTCGAACCTCACGAAAAGCTGACCAAGCAAAAGTACTCCTGGAACACGAGTGATTTGCCCGAAGGGAGATACCGCGTCCGCGTCATCGCCACGGACGAGCTCTCCAACCCGCCGGATCAGGTGAAGCGCCATCAGTTGGACAGCCACGTGCTCGTCGTCGACAACACGCCGCCCGACGTGACCGGCTTGCAAGTCAACGGGCGCACAGTTCGCGGAGTGGCGGTCGATGGGGTCGGGCCAATCGCACGGATAGAAGCTGCCGTAGCCGGTACCGACGACTGGATACCATTCGCGCCAGCTGACGGCATCTTTGACGCATCGCGCGAGGAGTTTTCGGCAGATCTGTCCAGCTTGTCGCCGTCGGGCGCCAGCCTGATCACTCTGAGAGTGTACGACCAAGAAAACAACCAAACCGTGCGGAGCGTTACGCTGCGCTAGGCTCAGCAACGCTGTACACGCTGCGCCGATCCGAGCGCGTATCGCACCGCATGCGACAAGATCGGACTGCAGTTCGGACGCAGTGCAGCGCGACAATATCAGCAGTGCCTCGAGCTTGAGCAGCAGGCTCAAACTGACGCGCTGCGAGCCCTGTTTGCGGCGAGCCACACACCCAATTGCGCTCGTGGTGGAAAATGCACCGCGTCTAGCTGTGTTCTAATGAGCGGCCTGGCACCCTCGGCGGTTCTATGGAACACATTGAGGGTGGTATGGCGTACCACAGCCCGGGCGTGCTCCCGGGTTGGGTGCTACATTCCTCCAATCTTATCTTTCTTGTTTCGTCAGACGATCGTGGCCAGTCCACCTCTCATATCGCCTCGACGGGCATCCGTTGCCCGTTGGTGCCGCTACCTCATTCCCTTGGTGTTCGCCAGTTCGGCAGGGTGCAGCGTCAGCGGTGATCCGTCCGTCGGCGACAATGCAGAGTGCACGGGACCCAACTGTCTCGACGCCGGTCCGTCCAAGGATGATTCCATGGACGATGAGGCGCCCGCTCAAGATTTCGACGCCTCAACCACGCCGATTCCCGCATTGCCGGATGCGGGAGAGATCCTGCCCGTCTGCTCGGTTATCACCTGCATGCCAGACGACCCGCACTCATGCTCGGAACCAGAGCTCGAGAAGCGGCTGGTTGGGAGCCGAGAGCGTCGCTTGCTTCTTGGACAATCCCTTGTTGATGCTGGAACAGTTGAAGGCTCCGTCGAAATCGACGCGAGCATAGACTCTCCACCTCCGGCTGCCCTTGGAGACGCGGGCATTTCCAAACTGCCCGAAACCGACAGCGGTGAACCAAGCGATACCGCGTGCCGTTTTTCCGTGAGTCGCGGGCAGCTGAAAACAGAGTGCTCCGTTGCCGGACAGCGCGGTGAAGGCGAGCCTTGCATGTCGTCTCGCGAATGTGCCCCTGGCCTGGGCTGCGCGGGTGAAGAAGGCGAAGGACAATGCCTAGCATTCTGCTGCAACGGTATCTGCAACGGAGAAAACCGGTTTTGCGCAGATCGTCCCCTTCGCTTGGCAGATCAATCTGAAGACCAGACATTCCTGGTGCCGGTTTGCGCCGAGGCCCAAACTTGCGCCCTCGGAGCCGACGCCACGTGCGAGGACGAGGAACAGGGTTGTGACTGCCCCGGAGCGTTCACTTGCACGGTGGTGAGCGCTGACGGTAACACCGGCTGCGTCATGCCCGGCGACGGCAAGCAAGGTGACGATTGCCCCTGCGCCCCCGGCTACTTCTGCTCGCAAGCCAAGAAGGCCTGCCTAAAGATGTGCGAAGTGAACGAATCCGGAGTCTGCGGTGAGCTACTGACGTGCCAGGCCGGACCTAACTTCCCAGAGGGCTGGGGCCTGTGTATCGCTTTGCCCGAAAACGCCGACGACGCCGAGTTCCGTTAGCGCTTACGCCGGTTTTCTTCAAGATAGACGTTGAGCTCCGCGCCGAGCAGCAGCGACATGCTGCACATCCACAGCCAGGCCAGCACAATCGCGACAGCCGCCAAGCTGCCGTAGTAGACCGCGTAGCGCGCCAGCGTACGAGCATACAAGCTGAACGCGTAGGATGCTGCTGACCCCAACGCTACCGTGAGTAGCGTGCCTGGCCACACGTAACGCTTCGCTACGTCACGCCGCACTCCAATCCGAAAGAACCCGGCAATCAACAGCATCATGGTGGTCGTGCTCACCAGCAACCCCACTTGCTGGGCGTCGCCGAATTCACCGACAGCTATGGGGCTATTGTCGACCAGCAACTCGGGCAGAACCCCCAGAATGAACTCACGCCCGCCAACGAGCTGAACACTGACCCAAGCCCCCAAACTGAGCGACGCCAGCATGAACAGCACGCACAGGATCGCGATTCCGCGGCGGGTCCACCAAGGCCGCGGATCTGCTGGCAAGGTGCGTTCAAACGCAGCCATGACAGTATAGAAAGCTCCGGAAGCCAACCAAAGCGCACCACCGAACGCCACGGGGGCCATCGCACCACCGAAAAACCGATCCGCGTGGCTGTTGATGACGTTGCGTACGTCCGTCGGCGCGAGATCCAGCCACAATGACAGGTTGTCCATCGCCTCGTGGTCGCCTTGCAAGACGGACGAGACCACCCATCCGCCCAGCGCCAGCAGCGGAATCAACGCCAGAAACAGGTCGAACGCCATCGCGCTCGCCAACTGCAGGCCATCGTGGCGGGACAGGTTGATGAAAATCGCGCGTACGGCTCGGCGAATCGGTCCGCGACCGAAGAATTCGTATAGGAATTCCTGTAGTTGGTCGAGACGGTCGGACCAGTTGCTGCTCATGAACTGCCTGCTTGGCCTAGCGCCCAAGTTGCTCTAAACGGGGAGTCCGCCGCCAGCTCTTCTTGGCGCTCTTCCGGTTTACAGCGCTCTTTGTGGCGCTCGCCAGCGCTGCACCGGTACTGCTGTCCCTTCCGCCCTTTTGCACGACGCTTCTGAGTGTCGCCCACAGCTTCGGGTGCCGCGACTTTGGCCTTCGACGCGTCCTTGCTCTGGCCGTGGCCGTCCGGAACCGTGGGCTGCT
>JBNLEN010000021.1:0-60355 GCA_050304975.1 Polyangiaceae bacterium | reverse complement strand
CATCAGGTTGCCGAAGCAGAACATGCCCAAGCGCCGCGCCGCCCCCAGGAACGAAGCGAGCAGCCGCAAAGCCCCGAAGCTTGACGCCGCGCCGGATCAACAAGACCCTGCTCGCCATGGACAAGAGGGACTCTGGCAGCGGGGATAGACCGACTCCGACACACAGCGACATGCGACAGCTCAGTCGGTCTCGGCAGAGTGCTGGTGGGTCGAGCGCCAAGCCCAAGGGGTTCGAAGCGTTGATCCGCGAAGAACAAAAGTGGCTCGCGGAGCGGGTCGATGCAGCGCCGCTAACCGATAACCCAATCGTGCGCAGCGACGGCCCCGAACCCTGGGTGGCTTGGACGCCGCGAGATCACTTCGGCTTGGCGCTTTCCGGAGGTGGCATTCGCAGCGCCACGTTCAATCTCGGGGTCCTGCAGGCCTTGTCGCGACGGCGTGTGGCAGCCGACGGGGCCGCGTCGGATGAGTGCAGCGTGCTGGATTTCGTCGACTATGTTTCGACCGTATCGGGTGGTGGCTACGTGGGTGGCTTCTGGTCGCGCTGGCTACATGATGCTGCGATGGCTGGAAGTCAGCCGGTCCCCGGCCTGCTGGAGCGCGTCTGGGATGGTTACCATCCGAAGCAGAGCCCGGAGGCAGCGACGAGCTCGAGGTGGCAGCGACTCAAGCAGGCCTGGTCTGCCGCGCCTTCGAAAGCTCCCCAGAGGTCGGCGCTCGACTCCCCCGAACATCCCATCTTCCCTCAGCCGCCTCCAGCTTCTGGAGATCAGCCGCACCCCGAGGCGCCAGCGATCCGCCACCTGCGCGAGCACAGTCGCTTCTTGATGCCGAGGGTTGGCCTGTTCGAGTACCAGACCTGGGGAGGCTTGGTAGCGCTGCTGGGCGCGATGCTGCCTTCGCTGGTGCTAGCGGCCGCGGTGCTCACCATTGTCTGGCATCTGTGGCTGGCTCTCGCGTTCGCCTTCCTGAGCGAGCCATGGATCGCGGGCGGTACGCTCGCGGCGGCGGCTGCGCTCATCTTCTTTTTTAGCGAACGACGTTGGCGCCAGTTGGCCGAAAACCGCCACGACGGGCTGATCCGGTACGTCACGGGAGCGATGCTGATCACGCTCGCGTTGGCATACTTCGCCTACGAGCTGAGTCCGCTCATGCGAGCCAGCGCTCCAGCGCCGTGCCTCCCGACCAGCGAAGCCACCGCTGCAGCACTGTTCGACCTCGATGGCTGCTCACCCGCCGCATTCTTCTTCTGGCCCGTGATCCCTTGGGTGGCGCTCGCGACGGGGCTGCTGCTGGTCGTCCGTCCTCTGCTTTCTTCTTTCCTGTCGCCGACTTCACTTCGCGTGCTCGAGCGTCTCTCGGCTCGCTGCCTGGTTCCGGCCCTGATCTGGGGCTTCTTCGCTGCGACCTGGGTCGCGACGCTGCATTTGAAGAAGGCAGGCCTCGACGTGATGATGCCAGCCACTGCGGCCACCACTGCGGGGGCGGCGGGCCTGCTCGTGGCCCTCAGGAACTGGTTTACCAAGCCGGTGCAGGAAACCCGCGGCAGCCGTCTGATTGAACGGGCGTCGGTCGTGCTGCGTCCAGTGCTTCCCCAGCTGCTGGCCTATGCGGCGGCCTTCGGCATGCTGCTCATGGTGGGACTGGGGATCGCCTGGGTCGCCCAGCACCCAAACCTCGAGCGAGCCAACGACCTGGCTCTCTCTCGTAGCGCGTGGCTACTCGGCGTCAGCTTGGTGCTCTCATTGGGGGCGCTGGTTCTCGATCCGCGTCGCATCGGGCTTCACGAGTTCTACCGCTCGCGCATCGCCGGTACCTTTCTCGGCGGCTGGACGCAGGCGGCGCGCCGAGTAGAAGAAGACGTGACGTTCCAAGCCCTGCGCGAGAGCCCGAAGCGTCGCCGCCCCATTCACCTGGTGTGTGCGACGGCAAACGATCTATCGGGGGATCCGTTGCCGGGCCTGTATCGCGGCGGCCGCAGCGCTGCGCTCTCACCGCTCGGGCTTTCTTTGGGGCGCTACGCGGGCAAGGCTTGTATCGACGAGCTTCCGCTTTCTTCTGCTCTCACCGCGTCCGCCGCCGCGTTCAATTCACAGATGGGCGGCATTTCCGTGCGTCTCGGTCCCGTGGTGTCGTTCATCATGAGCAGCTTGGGACTGCGCTTGGGACTCTGGGTGCAGCATCCCAACAGCGGGAGACGCCGCTTGCCACCTGGCAGGTTTCTGTTCGCGGAGATGTTCGGGTTATCGCAGACTCAGGTCGTGGGTGCCGAGACGGGGGGTGCGGCGCTGCATCTTTCCGACGGTGGGCATTTCGAGAACCTCGCGCTGTACGAATTGGTACGCCGGCACTGCCGTTTCATCATCGTTTGCGACGCGGGCGCCGATCCGCAAGTGGCTTTCGACGACCTCGCGAACGCGACACGGCGGATCCGTGAAGACTTCGGCGCGGAGATCGAACTCGACGTGGAACCACTGCGTCCGAATGCCGAAGGTCTTTCACGACAGCACGCCGTGATCGGAACGATTCACTACGGCGGCATCGGCGGCTCTGAGAAGGGGATCCTGTTGTACATCAAGCCCACGCTGGTCGGAGACGAACCGACTGATGTCATGCAGTACCGGACCCGAAACCCCAATTTTCCCCACGAGAGCACGGGCGATCAGTTTTATGACGAGGCCCAGTGGGAGTCCTACCGACGGCTCGGCGAGCACTGTGCAGGAACGGTATTCCGCTTTGTGGAAGACAGGGCTTTGACACGCAAGGAAAACCAGGTCGAAAGACTCTTCCTGAACGCCGTGCAACGCTGGCAACCGATCCGCAACGTCGACAGCGAGCGACTTGCGGAGCTTCTACAGCGGCGAGACGCTCTGCTCGGGGAGATCCGCGAACACGCCCCGGAACAATTCCAGCGGGAACTGTTCGCCGACGGAGCGAGCGCACTGGCGCGCCCCCACAGCGCGCCGGAGCCGAAGGAGTTGCTGACCATCCTGCAGTACTGCTTTGCGCTGGCGAGCTTGATGAACCAGATCTACCACGCGGCCAGACTAGAAACGCACTGGGCGCATCCGAGCAATCAGGCCTGGATGGCGTTTCTGAATCGCTGCGCCAGCGCCACCTCTTTTCGCCGCTGGTGGCCGCTGCTCAGACCCATGTGCGACGACGCCATGCGCGACTTTGTCAAACTCCGCTTTGGCCTTCGCGTTGCCGATCCCGTGGCGAGGCCCGAGGAAGATTCGAGACCAGCCGTGTTCACGTTGGCACTGCAGCCGCGCCAAGACACCCCGAGGAGCTTCGCGCTGGCACGGTGGGAAGATCGCTTTGGCGGCTCCGTGCGAAAGCAGACTCTCGAGTACGTCGCAAGCTTGACGCCATGGCCCGGAGAAGCCGAAGCGCGTCGGCTCACGGTGGGGCTCCTGCGCTACGACTTCACCAAGGCCAAGGACGACAACGGCGAGAAAGCGGAGCTCGGCAACGTCGTCAGCTGGAGCACTCCGGAACTATTTGTTCCGCCAGAGCTCGACGGCGCTGGGTTCAGTTCGCGGCTCCTCGACGCGATCGTCAAATACTTCCGAAGGGAAGCGGAGCGCACCGGCGAGATCTTCACGCTGAAGGTCACGCTCGCGGACGAGCCGATGGCGCCCGGTCCAGCGTCTACACTCCGCCTCGATCCGGCGCACCGCAAGGCACGTGAAGCCTCGTGGCACTTCTACCGAAGCCGCGGCTTTGGTCAATATCGCGACTCCGATGCGCCCAGAGGATCTCAGCTCCTGGCGCTGCGAATCGAACCCAGAGCTACGAACGTAGGCGAGGCGCGCACTGCCTGAAACAGCGGCTGCCTAGCTAACAAAGTAGTTCAGTTAGCAAAGTAGTTCAGTTGGCAAAGTAGTTCAGCATCACACCCGCCACGGCCGAGCCTATCACTCCCGCCACATGGGGTCCCATGGCGTGCATCAGCAGGAAGTTGTGGGGATTGGACTCTTGTCCGACGCGGTTGGCCACACGCGCCGCCATGGGCACGGCAGACACCCCGGCAGCACCGATCAGCGGGTTCAACGGGTTCTTGGTCAGCTTGTTCATCAGCTTGCCCATGAGCACGCCCGAAGCGGTGCCGATACAGAAAGCCACCATGCCAAGCAGCAGAATACCCAGCGTCTCGGGTACCAGGAACTTGTCAGCGCTCAGCTTGGTGCCAACGGCGAGCCCCAAGAAGATCGTCACGATGTTGATCAAGGAGGTCTGCGCGGTGTCGCTCAGGCGCTGCACCACACCGCTGCTGCGCATCAAGTTACCGAAGCAAAACATGCCGAGCAACGGCGCCGCCGATGGTAGGAACGAAGCGACGAGCAGCAGCAGCAAGATCGGAAACACGATCAGCTCCGCTTTGCTCACGGGGCGCAGCTGCTTCATCTCGATCTTGCGCTCTTCTTCCGTCGTCAGCGCGCGCATGATCGGCGGCTGAATGATCGGCACCAGCGCCATGTACGAATAGGCGGCCACGGCGACCGCTCCGAGTAAATCCGGGGCCAAGCGGCTCGCCACGAAGATGGCCGTGGGCCCGTCCGCACCACCAATGATGCCAATCGCGCCGGCGTCTTGGAGCGAAAAGTCGAAGATCCCGGCTTGGCTGAGCGCGACCGCACCCAGTAGCGTGGCAAAGATCCCGAACTGAGCCGCGGCGCCCAAAAACAACGTCTTGGGATTGGCGAGCAGCGGTCCGAAGTCCGTCAGGGCGCCCACACCCATGAAGATCAGTAGGGGAAAGATGCCGCCCGTGGCGACGCCAATCTCATACACATAGTACAAGAGGCCGCCAGCTTCATGCCCGACCGGTGGCGCCACGAAACCGGCGCCCGGGATGTTGCTCAGCACGCAGCCGAAGCCGATGGGAATGAGCAACAGCGGCTCAAACTGTTTCCGTATCGCCAGAAACAGCAACAACAAGCCAACGATGATCATCAGCACTTGGCCGAGGCCAGCGAGGCCCGTCTTGTCGATCGTCTCGAGGAGAATGTAGATCCCAGTGCTTCGCCAGGACTCGAGGAGGTGCTCCATCTTCAGCTTGCTCGCAGGTTGTGGCGCTTTGGCGCTGCTTGGGTTGGGGGGCGCTGCTTGGGGGTTGGGGGACAGTTCAGGCGATGGTGAGCAGTGTGTCTCCGACGGACACACTGTCGCCCTTCTTGACGCTGATGGCACCGATCGCACCGCCCTGGGGCGCGCGGATCTCGGTCTCCATCTTCATCGCTTCGAGAATGACGACCACGTCACCTTCGCTGACGGCCTGACCCGAAGCCACGCGCACGTCCACGATGTTACCCGCTAGGGGTGCGGCCAGGGGGGCTCCCCCATTGAGTGCGGCGCCACCGGCGCCGTTGGACGCGCCGTTGGTGGCAGCAGGGGCGGCCGCAGCGGCGCCCTGAGTCTGGATCTGGTTGATCTCGCCGCCAGCGTCGACCGCCACGACGTACTTCTTGCCTTCGACTTCAACCGTGTACGTCGCGGGACCGGAGGACTTCTTCTTGGCGGGCGCGACGTCGTCGGCGGACGGTACCGGCTCAAACGCGTCGGGGTTGCCGCGGTTTTTGAGGAACTTGAGCCCGACCTGCGGAAACAACGCATAGGTGAGCACGTCATCCACCACCTGCTCAGCCAACTTGAAGCCTTCCTTTTCGGCTAGCTCTTTGACCTCGGCGGTGAGCTTGTCCATCTCCGGCTCGATCTTGTCAGCGGGGCGGCAGGTGATGGGCTCTGCGCCGTCGAGCACTCTGGCCTGCAGCTCTTTGTTGACGGGCGCCGGACACGCGCCGTACTCGCCCTTGAGCACACCTTGGGTTTCCTTGGAGATGCTCTTGTAGCGCTCTCCGGTCATCACGTTGATCACTGCCTGGCTGCCGACGATCTGTGACGTCGGGGTCACCAACGGGATGTAGCCGAGATCTTTGCGCACCCGCGGGATCTCTTCCAACACCTCGTCCAAGCGGTGGGTGGCGTTCTGCTGGCGTAGCTGATTTTCCATGTTGGTCAGCATGCCGCCGGGCACCTGGGCCACCAAGATGCGTGAATCAGTGCCGCGCAGCGCGCCTTCGAACTTGGCGTACTTCTTTCGCACGTCACGGAAGTAGGCGGCGATCTCCTTGAGAGGGTTGAGCTCTAGCTCCGTGTCGCGCTCGGTCTTTTCGAGCATCGCCACGATAGTCTCCGTCGAGGAGTGCCCATAGGTCATGCTCATCGACGAAATCGCTGTATCGACGTTGTCGATGCCGGCTTCGATCGACTTCAGGTAGGTCGCCGTCGACAGGCCAGTGGTCGCATGGCACTGCATGTGAATTGGGATCTTCAGCTGCTGCTTGAGCCTACTGACGAGCTCAAACGCTACGTAGGGCTTGAGCAGACCGGCCATGTCTTTGATGCACAAACTCATCGCGCCCATGCTCTCGATGCGCTTGCCCAGGCTGACCCACAAGTCCACGCTGTGCACCGGGCTGACGGTGTAGCTGATGGTGCCCTGCGCGTGCTTACCCACCTCGAGTGTGGCTTTGATCGCCGTCTCTAGATTGCGGGGGTCGTTCATCGCGTCGAAGATGCGGAATACGTCCACGCCGTTCTTGGCCGCGCGCTCCACGAACTTGCGCACGACATCATCCGCGTAGTGGCGGTAGCCGAGGATGTTCTGGCCGCGAAACAGCATCTGCTGCGGGGTATTCGGCATCACCTCTTTGATTTTGCGGATGCGCTCCCAGGGATCTTCACCCAGGTAGCGAATGCACGCATCAAAGGTCGCGCCGCCCCAACTCTCCATCGACCAGTAGCCGACCTTGTCCAGCTTGTCGGCGATCGGCAGCATGTCATCGATGCGCATGCGGGTCGCCAACAGCGACTGGTGCGCGTCGCGTAAAACGAGTTCGGTGAGCCCCAGTTTCTTCTTCACAGTCATCGTGGTTCGTCGGTGTTTGTGGCCGGCGCCAAAGCGCCGAGCGTTGGCAGTCTTCGCAGTGGTCAGCCGTCGTGTTCGCGGCGGTACTTTTGCACGGCTAGGCTGATCGCCTGGCGCAGCTTGGGATCGATGTCATTACCGGCGGGGGTTGGCTTGCTCGCTGGCTTGTCGTCCGAAAAGCCGAAGTCCTTGAGCGCGTTGCTCATGAACCCGGTCGCGACCACCAGCACGGTCAAAAACACGAACACCGTGCCCATCCCGAGCAGCATCAGCTCCATCGCTGCCGACATCATTTCGTCTTCCATCGCGACTTGGGGCAATACCAAGAGCAGCGCCCATTTTCCGCCATAATCGGCCTTGGAAGGTATCCCTGGCGGGGCCGCCCCTGGCCCCCAAGTCGGGGGGATTGGCTAGAGTGCGCTTTCGCCGAGCTGTTCGGGCGTCGGCGGGTCAGCAGCTTCACCGGACTCGGCGCCTTCGAGCGCCGGCTCCAGGTAAATCATCGCTCGTAGGGGCACCACGGCTCGAATCGCCTTTTCGACTCGATCGATCTCTTCGGCTACGGCTTGGAAGCTCAGCGTCGGCTCAAATTCCACTTTGGCGCCAACCAGTACTTGATCCGGCCCCAGGTGCATGGTGCGGATGTGCAGCAAGGCCTTCACTCCCATGGCTTGGTTGATGGCTTCCGCGATCTTTCTCTCGTGGATGGGCTCAGCCGATTCACCGATCAGCAGGCTGTGCATCTCCAGCGCCAAGAAGATGGCGATCACTCCCAATAGCAGCCCGATGGCGATGCTGCCCATGGCGTCGAAGCGGGAGTTTCCGGTGAGCTGCGCCAGCCCGACGCCGGCTAGCGCGAACACCAGGCCCACCAGCGCCCCCAAGTCTTCGAGCAGGACCACGGGCAATTCCGCTTGCTTCGTCTTGGTCAAGAACTCACGCCAGCTGAGGCTGCCCTTGATGCGGCGCGCTTCTTTGATGGCCGTGTAGAACGACACGGTTTCCAGCACGACGCCGAACAGCAAGATCCCCACGGCGATCCAAGGTGACTCGATTGGATGCGGATGGATCAGTTTGTTGACCCCTTCGTAGATGGCGAACACGCTGCCCAGCATGAAGATCACCACCGCCACGATGAACGCCCAGAAGTAGCGCTCGCGCCCGTAGCCAAAAGGATGCGCCTGGCTGGGCTCGCGGGTCGCGCGACTGGATCCGAACAAAAGCAACGCCTGGTTGCCCGAGTCCGCAGCGGAATGCACCGCTTCTGCCAACATCGACGCGGCGCCCGTCAGGAAAAACCCAACCAGCTTCGCTACCCCAATGCCAGCATTCGCCGCACACGCGGCGATGACTGCTTTGCGACTCCCATCCGCGGCCATCGCGACGCTCGTATCACAGTCGTCGCGTGCGCCTAAGCGCTTTCGGAAGCGCGCAGGGCGTTCGGATCTGGGACCGAGGGCTCCCGGCGAACGCTTATTGACCGATCTGGGGAACCTGCCCGGCCGCAACCATCGCCAAGAAGGTCAGGATGTCCGGGTTGGCGGTATGGGACGACACGAAATGTCCTTCGGAGTTGGTGGGAGGATTCGGCCCGTACTCACGCACGCCAGCAGTCCAAGCGGAGCCGTCCCGTTGGTAGTTTCCAGCCAACGGAAACTGCGGGTTCGGCGTACCGATGTCATCCGGCGGATCGGCACTCGCGTGAGGTTCGACCACGGCCAGACCAGCGGCCAGCGCGAAGGCCTGCATCGTCAAACCAGGCGAAGCCGAATCGTTGATGCCGTACGGCTGAAAGACGTGCAACGGCGCGCCAGCTGGATCACTCACCAGCTTGAGCGCATGATGCAGCGGATCCACCGGATCAACCATGTGCTGCAGGATGCTCAGTGCAGGGTGAAAGTCCCCGTTGAACACCAGATCATCGCCGCTGCCAGGATCGGCCACGCCCGCCGTCACGAACGCGCCGATCGACACTGGCTCTTTGCGTAGCAGCAGCGAATGCAAGAAGCCCCCACCCAAGCCGCCCAGCACGGCCCCGGCGTACTCGTCCGCATAGGGCAGCACCAACGCCCCCTGCATCGAGCCTTGGGATTGCCCCCAAAAAAGCAGCTGGCTGGCGTCGAACTGCACGGCTTCAGCTCCCGTGACCGCTGCGGGTAGCTCCAGTGTTTGAGCGAAGCGCGCCAAGCTGAGCACGTCGGCGGCGCCTTGCAGGCCGCTGCCCACCGTGCCCGGCGCATTCAGAAAGTTGAACAGCAGCAGCTCAGGATCGAACCCACTATTGGTGCCCTCACCACGACGCGGACCATGTTGCACCAAATCATAACCGAGCACGGCAAAGGCAACCGTGTTCCCATCGGGCAGGGGAGCGGCCGTCAGATTTCCCGCCTTGCTCTGACTCACCGAGCTACGAAAGCTGCCCCCCGCGCCGTGACCGTACACGACCAACGGAAAGCCATTGGGCGGCGCAGTGGTTTTCGGCACCGTCAGAGAAACGCACACCTGCTCGCTGCGCGTTAGCTCACTGCTGATCTCGCCGCCGGCTGAGAAATACGGAGCTTCACCTTGTTGGAAGATCGGTAGCTCTACCAGGGCGTGGTACTCGTCGAAGCTATCCGCGCCATCCCCGCAAGCACGCCCACCCGTTGCATCCGGGCAGGGGGAGGCCACCCCGGCGGCACACTTCGTCCAACCGCTGGCCGTCGGCACCGGTTGACTGCGAACGCTATCGACCAAGTCGGTCATCGGCGCTCGCGGGTCGCTGGAGTCGAACACCGTTGCCGAAAGCACGTCCTCGGGCGCGATGCCTTGCGCCGCCAAATACTCTCGCAAGGGGGCGTACTTCGCGTGTGCGTCAGCCAAGAGCGGATCAGCCGGCGCGGCGTCGCCGATCACCTGTTCGAACTGTGGGCTGCGAGCGGCAGATAAGCCGTTGTTGCCGAGCACGCCCGCCTCGATCCACACGGCAAAGGTGCGATTCGGCTCGAGCACTCGTCCCAGGGTGGGGCGCACGCTGAGCGAGTTCTGGCACACGTATTTGCCGGCGCTGCTGGAGTAGCGATACGTGCGCGACTGCCGCTTCGGATCCATGGGATTGGTGATGTCGAAGAAGTGCACCCGGTCGGTGGTGCTGTCGAAATCGATCGGTCCAGAGAAGCGGAAAATCACCGTGGGGTAGTTGCCAAAGCCGACGCTGCCATCGAGCTCGCCCAGGATCTTTCCAAACGTAGCCGTCGGTGCAGGGAAACCAGTCAGGTCGATCTTCCCGTCTTGGCTGTGGATCACATTCGGAAACGGCAGCTGGAAGTAGTCACCCAGTTTCCAGCCCTCAGCCTTGGGCACATTGAAATAGGCCGTGGGGCGGCCAGTAGCGGGCTCCGAGCAGATGCTGGTGTAGAGCGGTTCGTCGAGTGTGTCGTCGGTCGTGTCATCAACCGTCGTGTCATCAACGCTGTCGTCCGCCCCAGCGCCCGCATCGTCATCGACCACGTCGTCATCGACAGCGTCATCATCCGCGTTGTTGGAGTCGTCGTCCGCAGCGTCGGCGCCAGCGTCATCGGCTGCCGAATCGTCGTCATCGTCGGCACAGTCGCCAGAACGGTCGTCGTCCGCGGGTTCACAGCGATCATCCTTGAGCGAGCTGCGATCCTGCAGTTCATCATCACCGCAAGAGGCCGCGAACAGGGTCAGTAAGCAAAGCGTCGAATATCTGAGCATGGAGTTCTTCCAGCTTAGCAAAACTGAGCGTGTGGGTGCGATCTCGCAGTGCCCTTGTCCCGCCCCGTGCGACTGCTACGTACAGAGTCAACCTGATGCTGCTGAGAAAAACTAGTTGGGTAGCCGCGGCCACAACCGCAGCCTGGGTGTGTGCTTGTGGGAGCGGTTCGGTCGATCGCGAAGACGCGATGAACGATCCCAATAGTCCAGGCGCCCCGCCCCCGGCGGCTCAAGTGATTGAACCCAAGCCCGCCGGCGGGGTGACGGCGGCCAACGGTTTCTTGCCAGCGGGCATCACCGGGCAAGACGCAGTGCAAGCCTATCAGCAGTGGAAAGAAGGCTACCTCGAGCAGTGTTCAGCCGACGTATATCGCGTCAAAACCCACGGCGAAAAAACCGTCTCCGAAGGCATCGCCTACGGTATGTTGCTCAGCGCTTATCACAACGAACAAGATATCTTCGACGGCCTCTGGCAGTACTACAAGAACAACGCCAACGGTAACGGGTTGATGCACTGGGAGCGCGTGGGCTGTGAGGGAGCCCCCTCGGGTGACAACGCCGCTTCCGACGCCGAGCTGGATGCTGCCATGGCGCTGATCAAAGCCAGCTGTCAGTGGTCCAACGCCGGCCGCTTTGATTACGCCAAAGAAGCCACCAACCTGATCTTGAAGATCGAAAAGCTCGAAACCGCGCGCATGCCTGACGGCCGCTTGTTCGTTCGTCCCGGCGACTCCTTCGGCGGCCCGCAGTGCGTGAACTACTCGTACTTCGCGCCCGGTTACTATCGCGTCTTCGCTCAATACGTGCCCTCGCGAGCGGACTTCTGGAACGAAGTCGCCGACACCGCCTACGATTTGATCGCCGTGGCGGCCAATCCGCAGACGGGGCTCGTGCCCAACTGGGGCAACGGCGATGGCACCACGCCGCCCACGGAATGCACCTGGTACACGGAGCCGGAGTACTACGGCTGGGACGCCGTGCGCACTCCTTGGCGCATCGCCACCGATTACCTCTGGTTCGGCTCACCCGCGGCTGAGTCCTACTTGAACAAGCTAGCCAGCTGGGTGAAGAGCAACGGGGGGATCTCGAGCGTCAAAGCCGTGCATGCGCTCGATGGTAGCGCTGTGGTCAACTATGACTCGAACCCGGCGACGGGCGGCCTGGCACTGACGGGCATCGCCGTGGACCAAGCCACCTCCGATGACTTCCTCGGCTACTTTCAGCAAAACCCGGACAGGGGTTACTTCCAAGAGTCGCTGCGCGCCCTGTACCTGCTGGTGGCTTCCGGTACGATGACGCACAGCTGTGAGGGCGTGAGTTATCCCTGAGCTCCAGGGCAAATAGGGCAAGGGGCGTCGCCCCAGTGCCGCGTGACAGATGTTGCGCAGCGGCGGGCTCAGTCTTGAAACGCGAACAGTTGAGTATTCAGCAAGGCAACGACGTCACTGGGCTCGCTTTCTGCGATGATGGTTCGCATCTGCCGCAAGTACTCTCGCTGGAGCGCCTCCAAGCGAGCCAGATCTTCGCGTGAAACCGCGAACACATTGTAAGCGAACAGGCCAGGGCGACGCTGCAGCGTACGTTCCGCCGCAAACTTCGCCCAGTGTGCTTTGACGCGCTGGGCGGCGTCCGGATCACGGCGGAAGTCGACCAGACCGGAAGCCACAGGCGACCAGCGGCCGCGGTGGCGCCGCACCTGTTTCGCGGCAGCGAGACGGTCCAGGCATTGTTCAACGACTGGCGCCTCAACACCGAGCAACCGGGCAATCTGCCGCGGTGAACCATCCGTTGCGGCGTAGCCAGCGGTTTCGAGTGCTCGTAGGACCGCGTGACTCATGGGGAACTCGTAGCCTACGTTGCGCGCTGCCTGCAGAGTCGACCATTCCGCGGCCAGGTCCGGCAGCGCTGTCACATCCGTCAGGGCGTCCAGAAAGTCAAGCAAGCGCATGCTCGCGTGTTCTATGAAGCAAAGCAGTTCGGGCAATCTCGGCTGCGCTTTGCCGCTCAACCAGCGGGAAAGGCTAAATCGGGAGAGACCGGAGCTCTGGGCGAGAGCCGTGATCCGCGTCTTGCCCATGAGCTCCAGCAAGAACGCTTGAACGCCCGCGTTTGAAGCCAAAGACTTGCCCTTCAAGCGCGGCGGAGTCTCCCGGAAGAACCGCGCGAGCAGCTGCTGCGGCGGCACCCCCACGACGCGCACGTACTCCAAGAACCGCGACGCGCTGGGCCACGCACTTCCCATCTCCCAGGTGAAGAGCGCGTTTGTGCTGTAGCCGAGGCGACGACTCACTGCAACGCGTGAACGACGCCCGCGTAGCTGCCGGACGAGCGCCCTCGCCAACGCCTCGTAATCGCGCCGCTCTGTTTTGGCCATGTTCGACAAAATGCACAGGGCGGTGTGGTTTGTCGAAACAATTGTGCGGCATGTCGAATATCAGTGATGGACAGGAGGCTCGCTACGGCTCAGGCTGACGTCATGAGCTGGCTTGCTTTGCAGACCCTTGGTGCCGCGTCGCTGCTCGTAGCAGCTCTCGGGGGCGCGTCGGCCTGCGGCGCCCTGGGGGGACAGAGCACCGATGAGACCGGCGGCGAGTGCCGCGTCAACGTTTTGCAGACTCTGAGTGACGATGATCTGGAGAGCACGCTGGGCTTCAGCGTCGCGGATCTCGACTGGGCGCTCAGGAGCGAAGCCTTGACCGGCAATTGGAATGACGTGCGCGGCGTGACGACCAATGCAGACATCGGTGATGTTGAGGTCGAGTATTCGCTCCGGAGGGCCAAAGGCGATGCACGCGTTGAGGAGGATGAGTGGTGTGGCCAATCACCCCGTCTGGTCGTGCCGGTTCAACTCGAGTTGTCGACAGCTGACGGCCTTCTAAATGAACGCTTCACGACAAGCCTGTCTGCACCACGCGCTGAGTTCGCCGTGGTGCGGGCGCCGTTCAGGTTTACGGAGCTGGGGGGAGACTTCACATCCGAAGGTGACATGCCGGGGGCGCACCTCGTCCAACCGGAGATCTCCTTGTTTCTCACGCCGAACGGAGCGTCGGGCGGTTTCGCGGCCATCGTGGAGGTGCGCTCCGATGACGTCGTGTCCGACATCGGAGCGGGACCGCTACTCGAATGGCCTGCAGGTTCGCCGTGTGACAAGGAGCAAGTGCCTTTCCCTCTTGACGGGGATGAGCCGCCTTGGACTTCACTGACATGGCTCGAGCAACCATGGACCGCTACGCTTGCTGACGACCAGGAAACGCCGATCGCGGTGAGCTTCGACGTCGACAGTAGCGGCTGCGAAGCCGCGGAAGAGCCCGCCGTCGCGCCAGCTGTGTTGCGTCTCTCGGGTCCGGATTTCAACGTTGCGCTGGCTGGGGTGTTCATCCAGCACAAGGATGGACTGAGATTCGCCGGAAATCAGGACTCCAGGTGGGGTGATAGTCCAGAGCGCTTTGTCGAGCGGTTTGGGGACTTCGGCCTGTCGTTGGACAAGTACGATCACGTCTCCCTCCTCCCGGAGATCAGCCTATCTGGTGAAGCCGCCTCAGGCTCGGTGCACCTGATCGGGGACATCAACGAGTGCGAACCCGTGTGCGATTCCGACGGCTGCAGCGGCTGCCCCGGCTCTACGGAGGTGCCGTTACTCGAGTTTCTGCTCGCCCCAAACGAAAGCGAGTGATGCGCTGAGAGGGGGTTCCGCCCCCTCGACGGTCAACCTTCGAAAAGCGCTAGGGGGCTGGTGCGGCTCCTGTGCTTTCAGGGCCAGCGTTCCCCGAATTGGCGTCGCTGGACCCTGCAGCGCCCGTTGTCGTGGGGGGATTGACGGCGCCTTCTGGGACAGCGCCTGCAGGAGCAGCGCCTTCAGGGATACTACTCTCCGGAACGGTGCTTTCCGGAACGGTGCTCTCCGGAACAGTGCCCTCCGGGTAGCTGAGCCCGTAGTCATAGGCCCACAGCGGATCGTACGACGCATCCCCCACGTTGATCGGCACCTGCTCAATATTCTTGGGCCAGCTGTGGCTCAGCTTGCCGCTGAAGTTGGCGTTGCCGAACAGCACGTCCGTCATGCCGGCGCCTTCGCTGCCCGGCAAGAAAGCCGCCACGATGGCGTCAGCGCCCGCGAGCTCACCCAAGATCATCGGGCGGCCTGAAAACATCACCAACACGGTGGGAATGCCCAGCGCCTTCACCCGCTGGTACGTTGCGAGATCTTCTTCGGGAAACTGCAGCGTCTGGCTGTCGCCCGAGTATTCCGCGTACGGGGGTTCACTCACCACAACTACAGCCACGTCGGCCTGGGTCCCGGCAGCGAAGCGCCCTTCGGCTTCATACGTCAGGTTGGGAGCGACCGGCTTCAACGCTTCTAACAAAGTCGTGCCTTCGGTGATGTCACCACTTTGGCCCTGCCAGCTGATGGTCCAGCCGCCGCACTGCTTGCCCAAGTCGTCGGCGGCAGCGCCCGCGAGTAGGATCTTCTGCTCGGCCTTCAGCGGCAAGGTAGCCTGCTCGTTCTTCAGCAGCACGAGTGATTTCTGCACGGCTTCCCGGGCGACGCTGCGGTGCGCCTCCGAGCCCACGTCACCCAAAAGCTCGGCCGGCACTCGCAAAGAGCCCGAGCGATCACGACCGAAGCGACCGGGCTCCAGCATGCCCAGCTCACACTTGACCGCGAGAATGCGCTGCACGGCATCATCCACCCGAGCTTGGGGGATGCGCGCCGGCACCAGCTGCTCCATCGTGTCGACGAAACCGGCGTACTTCTTCGGCGCCATCACCATGTCCACCCCGGCGTTGATGCTGGCGGTCAGCTGCTCCTCGTAGTTGCCCGGCAGTAGCTCGATCGCTTCCCAATCGGATACCAGAAAGCCCCCAAACTTCATTTCGCCCTTCAGCACGTCGTTGAGCAACGGCCCGTGGCAGTGCATGGGTACGTCGCGCACGCTGCTGAACGAGACCATGATCGAGCCGACGCCCGCGTCGATCGCTTTCTGATAGGCGGGCAGCAGCTGTGAGCGCACCTGCTCCAAGTCGAGCGGGGAGTCGCCGCGGTCTTTGCCCCCCAAGGTATAGCCATCGCCGGCGAAGTGTTTGGCGCAGGCGAGCACGCTGGCCGGCTCCTTTCCAAGCTGCTGTCCTTGCAGACCACGGATCAACGCCGGACCCAGCAGCTCCGCCAGCTCAGGCGTTTCGCCGAAGGCTTCGTAGGTGCGGCCCCAGCGTTCATCACGCGCGGCAGTGACGACGGGAGCAAAGGTCCAATCGATGTTGGTGGCGGCGACCTCTTTGGCGGTGATGTGACCGATGCGCTGCACCAGCTCTGGATCGCGCGTGGCCCCAAGCCCGATGTTGTGCGGGAAGATCACCGCGCCGCGAACGTTGTTGTGCCCATGCACGGCGTCGATTCCGTACATCACGGGGATGCGGCTGCGGCTCTGCAGCGACTGCTCGCGGAAGTCGTTCACCATCTTGGCCCAGTCGAGCGGCGTGTTGTTGGGCGGAGCCGAGCCACCTCCCGACAAGATCGTGCCCAGTCCCAAACCAGCTGCGTCACCTGGTCGCACGGCGCCGCGGTCGGGCAGCATCATTTGGCCGTACTTTTCGCGGGGCGATAGGGATGCCGTCAGCTCTTGGGCGCGAGCGATGCAGGCCTGGGTGGGCCAGCTGGAGGTTGCCGCCAGTGCCGCCATGGGTTGCTCGGCGGGCAGGCACTGGGCTTTAGGAGCCCCAGCGTTGGTCTCTTTGATTGGGAATTGGTTCTGACAACCAAGCAGACCAGCGCCGAGCAGCAGCAGGCTGATGGGGTGGGACACGGGAAGCTTCATTATGTTTCCTATCGACGCCGAGCAGGCCGAGATTGGCTCATCTGTTGTGCCGTGATAACACTTTGCTGCGATGCATCACGGGGTGGAGTTCACGGTGGTCTTCATCGCGATCGCGGCGCTGTTGATCGGGGCTGCGATGCGCTGGATCTCGGGGGTAGTGCGCTTTCCCTACACGATCGCGATGCTACTCGTGGGCATGGTGTTGGGGCTCGCGCTAGAGGCGCTGGGGCACGACGTGGCGCTGGCCCACATGATGACGGCCGGCGCCCATATCTCGCCAGACTTGATCATTTTCGTGTTCCTGCCCGCGCTGGTGTTTGAGAGCGCTTACGCGATTGACGTCCACGAATTCAAGAAGAACGTGGGCGCGGTGGTCATTCTCGCCGGCCCGGCGTTGGTCTTGAGCACGCTGGCTGTGGGTGCGTTCATGATGCTGCTGGTGCCCGCAGCCTGGGGTTGGACCTGGCCCGCGGCGCTGGCGTTCGGAGCACTGATCAGTGCGACCGATCCGGTGGCAGTGGTGGCCATCTTTCGGGATCTGGGGGTCTCCAAGCGTTTGGGAGTCTTGATCGAGGGCGAGAGCCTGCTGAATGACGGCACCTCGATCGTCGTGTTCACGCTGCTGCTGGGTCTCGTCACCGGGCAGGTCGAGAGTTTTTCCGTCAGTGGCGCGCTGCTTGATTTTGTTCGGGTGGTCGCCGGTGGTTTGCTGGTGGGTTGGGGTCTGGCGCTGATCACATCGCGCTGGCTGGGACGGCTGTTCAACGATCCGATGAGTGAGATCACGCTCACCATCGTGCTGGCCTACTCCGCTATGATCATCGCCGAGGGGCTGCTGCACGTCTCGGGCGTGATGGCCGTGGTCGTCGCGGGGCTGTACATGGGCGGCGTCGGCAAAACCAAGGTCAGCCCAGAAGTCGAGCACTTCCTGCATCGCTTTTGGGAGATGCTGGGCTACATCGCCAACACCCTGATCTTCTTTTTGGTGGGTCTGGTGGTCGTGATGCAGGCCGAGCGCGCCAGCCCGATGGACTTGGTGTTGATCCTGGCGGCGTACGTGGGCGTGATGTTGATCCGCGGCGTGCTCACGTTCGCAGCGCAGCCGATCGTGGGCAAGCTGGCAGGGGTCAACAGCAAGGACTCTACCGTAATCGTCTGGGGCGGCTTGCGTGGCGCTGTCAGTTTGGCGCTGGCCTTGATCGTGGCCCAGAACCAGCTCATCCCAGAGGAGCTTCGTCACCAGATATTATTGGTCACCGCGGGCGTGGTGCTGCTGACGATCCTGGTCAACGGGACCACTGTCGGCAAAGTCTTGGCTGCCGTGGGCTACGACAAGCCGCCGCTCGGTCAGCAACTCGCCCAGGCGGCCGCTCGCATCCTGGTCGTCGACGGCACGCGCGACGCGATCGAGGCGGTGCGCAACGAACCTGACTTGCGTACCGTGCGCTGGGATGACGCCCTCGGCGGATTGAGTGAGCGGCGCGCGCTGCTGAAGAAAGAGCTCGACGAGATCAAACACCAGCTGTCCAAAGCCAGCCAAGAAGAGCAAGTCTCCGCGTATTGGGCGCGAGCGTTACGCCTGGAGCGGCAGGCCTATTGGGAAGCGTTTGCCCAAGGCACCCTGAGTGACGTGGCTCTTCGGCTGCTCGGGCGGGAGCTGGAGCGCCAAGTTGACAACATGATCCGCGGGGACCTCACGCCACCGCGGGCGCGCACCCCGGAGCTGCCCAAGTTCGCCCTCGATTCATTGCTGGATGCCGAAGGGGCACAATTTCGACGGCTGTCGCTGTTGTACGAACTCTCACGGGCGGAGTCGTCGGCGGCAGCCCGAATCCTCGGCTCGATGAAGAGCTTTGAAGACATCGATCCAACGGTGCGCGACGAAATCGAGCGGACGTATCAGCAGTTTCAACTCGCAGCCAAAGAGCGCATCGAAGATATCCGCACCAACCTGCCCGAAATGGCCACGGCGATTGAACGCCGCTTGGCGCGCCGGATTGAGCTCAACTTCGAGCGCGAAGGCTATAAGAAGTTGGTCAAACGCGGCGCCTTGGAAGAGAGCGAAGCCCACACCGAGCTGGAACACGTCGAGGTCGAGATGGGCGCCTTGCAGCACGCCAAGACGCGAGTCCCCATTCCTGAGACCGCCGATTTGGTCGCCTCCACGCCGTTGTTTCAAAACCTGAGTCACGAGGCGCTCAAAAAGCTGGCGGACATCACCAATGAAATGATTGTGCACCCGGGCGAAGTCCTGTTCCGCCAGGGCGACAAGGGAGACAGCCTGTTCGTGATCGCGCGCGGCGTGATGAACATCTTGGTCGAGCAAGACGGGCAAGAGCGCCTGGTGGGCGTGCTGGTCGGCGGCGACATCTTAGGCGAGATCTCGCTGCTGACGGGCGAACCTCGCACCGCCACCGTGGTCGCCAAAACCGCCGGGACCTTGGGCAAGATTTCGCGTCCGGATTTCGAACAGCTACTGGCGACTGAGCCCCAGCTGGAGCAACAGGTGTGGGCCGCACTCGGTCAGCGCAACTTGGACAATCACGTCAGTGCACGCCGCGATTTCCGTGAGTTGGGGCGGGATCAACTCAAAGCTTGGCTGAGCTCTGCCGACCATCATCGCCTGCAAGCGGGCACGCAGCACGAGTGCGCGTCAGACTGCGCCTACGCCTTCATCGTCACCGGTGAAGCGGAGCACGCCGGGCAAGTGCACCGGGCGCCCGCGCTCGTCAAACTCCGCGCCGACAAGACGCTCAAAGCCAACGCGGACACACGCTGCATCACACTGCCGCCAGCGCCGGTGGGAGCGAGCATGCCGACGCTATCCGACGTGGTTTGAGCCCACGCTCGCGGCGCAGTTTGAGCCCCCGAGCCCTCAGCGAGCGCGGATCTGTTTGGCTTTGGCCATGGCAATAGCCTCCACTGCCTGCACCTCAACGTAGCCCTGTGAGCTCGCCGGATTCAGGCCATCGCTGGCCTCCATCGAGGAGTCGGCTTCGTTGTAGAGCGAGTGAGGCACGTCGGTCATCTTCTGGAAGAAGATGTTGCCGCGGTACAAGCCAAGCTCAACGTTGCCCGTAGCCTTGTCCGCCAAGGTGTCGATCGCGGCGCGCGCGGCCTGGGTGACCGGATCGAAGTAACGCCCATCGTAGATCTGGTCAGCGATCAGGCGGGACATGTCGCGGAACAAAGCCGTCGCCCGGCGGTCTAGGGTGGCCATATAGATGTAGTTCAGAGCAGTGCCCAGGAGCTCCATACCGGGCGCCTCATACACGCCGCGGCTCTTGGTGCCGATCACGCGGTTTTCGAGGGCGTTTTTCATCCAAATTCCGGCTTTGCCGGCTAGCTCATTGGCCTTCAGCATCAGCGCCAACGGGCCCAGCTTTTCCCCATTGATGGAGACGCAGCGGCCTTGCTCGAAGCGCACGCTCACCGTTGAGATCTCGTCCGGGGCATCCTTGGGCCAAACCCCCATGATCGGATCGACGATCAGGCAAGCGGTCTCCAAGCTCTCGAGATCTTCCGCCTCGTGGGAGAGTCCTGCCAGGTTGGCGTCGGTGCTGTAGCGCTTGCGCGGCCCGACGTCGGCTTCGATGCCTTGCTTGCGCAGGTATTCGGCCATCTCCTTGCGCCCCGGGAACTGCTCCAGCAAGATCGGATCCCGCCAGGGAGCGTAGACCTTCATCTCCGGGGCGAGCACGTTGGTGTAGCGCTCGAAGCGCAACTGGTCATTGCCGCGTCCCGTCGCGCCGTGGGCGAGCACCGTGCAGCCCTGACGCTTCATCTCGTCGATCAAGCCGCGTACGGTGATGGCGCGCGCCAAGCCCGTCGTGTTCCAGTAGCCGCCGTCGTACATCGCCTGGGTCTTGATCACATCGAAGCAGCCCTCGGCCATGTCGTCTTTTAGGTCCACGATCGTGGTCTCAACCCCCGTGGGACGCATCTTTTCGACGATGTCGTTGATGTCCTTTTCGTCCGGCTGAGCCAGATCGGCACTGAAACACAGGACATCCAACCCGGCTTCCTTCATGCGGGTGGTCACGGTCTTGCTGTCGAGCCCGCCCGACACACAGATCCCAATCTTTTCGCCCTTCAGCTCGTCGATGCGCATAACGGCGGGAAGCTAGATCAGCCCGAGGGGTTTTTCGAGTGGCTGCTCACAAATTGCGCCGTTCCACTGGCCCTGGAGGGCGCGCTGTGCGCCGAACCTCCACACCAAGACAGCCAATTCCGCAGCGAGCGTGGAAAGCCCAGCGCTTTTGAGCTATCGACAAGGGGTGAAGGGACGCTTCGTCAACTTCAGTTTCGCCGACTACGTGGCCCAAGGAGACTTGGACTGGCTGACGGGCGCGTTGCTCATCGCGCGCGACATGTACCCGTCGCTCCACGTGCCCGCGCTCAGGGCCAGGCTGGAGAGCCTTTCGGATCCGAGACTGGATCTCTCGGGGCGGCCGCCCCTAGCTCAGGCGGAAGGCATGGCCGAGCTGCTGTACGCCCGGCATGGTTTTCGGGGGGCGGACGAAGACTTCGACGATCCCAGAAACAGCTACATCAACGAAGTGCTGCTGCGCAAACGCGGGCTGCCGATCAGTTTGGCGCTGGTCTACACCGAGGTCGCTCGCCTGCAGGGGGTCAAAGCGGTGGGCGTCGGCTTTCCAGGCCACTTCTTGGTCAAGATCGTCGATCAAGCGCTGGTGGCCGGCGTGGATCGCAGCCTGTGGATCGATCCGGCAGGCGGCGGCGCCATTTTGGAAGGCGAAGATCTGAGCACGCTGGCCGAACGCGTCACCGGCGATGATGAGGTCGACTCGGACTGGCTACTGCCCGTCAGCGGCAAAGAAGCCGTGCACCGCATGCTGTCCAACCTGCGCCGCTGCTATCAACACAGCGGACAACACGCCCGCCTGCTGGTGGTGTTGCATCGCCTGCTCGAGCTGGCGCCCAACTCCGCTTCGGTATTGCGCGACCGGGGCGTGCTCCAGTCCAAGATGGGCGCTCCCCATGCAGCGCTCGCGGATCTGGAGGCCTATCTGGATCTCTTGCCGCGCGCCGCGGACGCCCAGGAGGTGCAAGGACTGATCGATGATCTGCTGGCCAAAGTGCACCGCGCCGGGCCCGCCGAACTGCTGAACTAGTTGGCGCTAGTTGAGCTTGTTGCAGCCGTAGTCGCCGAACAAGATCAGGGCGCGTTCACACTTGACGATCGCGGTTTCAGACTTGTTCGTCTCAACCTGAAAGGTGAACGTTTGTGCGAACGGCGTGCGCTGCTCCCCGAGCATCTTGGCGCAACTCTGAGCTTCACCACAGCCGATGGCTTCGGCCCGTTGCCGCAGCTCCGTGTTGTCGGAATAGACGTTGTACAGCGCCGCAAATGAGCCCACGAAACAAAACACGGTGATGCCCATCTTCACCAGATTCAACTTGTTCATTTGAGCCCCGCCACATCCAGCTCCCAGAAGGGCAGCTCCAAGTTCCTAGGCCAGTGAAGTCCGGCTCCAATCGCGACGAAGTGTTTGGCAAACAGACCTCGGTAGTACGAGCCGTTGCGCACGAAAACGTCCGTATCCGTGCGCTCCAGATCGGCCCGCTCACGCAAGTCGGCGCGGGTCAAGGCTTCGAAGAACACCAAGCCTTTGGCCATCGCCGCGATGTTGGCCACGGCCGGGGCCACGTCCGGATCCGGCAGGTACTGCAGCACGCCCTGGCAGATGATCAGATCGTACTTTTTGCGATCGCGCCAGCGAGCAATGTCGGCCTTTTTGAAGCCGTGCTCTTTGCACATCGCGCTGCTGACTTCGGTGCCGGTGTATTTCACCTCTGGGTAGCGCTGCTTGATGGCATTCATCCACAATCCGATGCCCGCACCCACGTCCAGCACGGTCGAGATCTCGATCTGATTCCACTGAGCGAAGGAAAACACGTAGTCCACCAACGCCCGCATCTCGCTGGCCGAATAGACACGGGTCTCCGGGTCGCCATAGAAGCGCTTGTAGTAAGCCTCGTCAAAGACGCGTTCTGGCGGTGCCATGCGGCGGTAGTCTAATGGCAAGCTGCGCCCAGACGGAAATGTCACGCGTCACAATCGCGCAATCTGGTGGTTGGCTAATTGGCCGGCAAAAGCAATTGCCTGGAGCCAGGGAGCTGGTTAACCAAGCGGGCAATGAGACTCTCGCTCCCAGGTCGTCCGTTTGAGGCCTTCATTTTCGACTGTGACGGCACGCTCGTCGATTCCATGCCGCTGCACCATCGCGCGTGGCGCGCCGCGTTCCAAGCCCATGGCGCCAGCTTCGACTTCGATTGGGATTTGTTCATGCTGCGCGCCGGCATGGGGCTGCACGATACGGTCCGTGAGCTCAACGAACAATTCGGACAGAGTCTGGATCCGATCAGCGTGGTGCAAACCCAAGGCCGCGAATACGACGCGCTGCTGCCCGAGGTGCAGTTGATTGAGCCCGTCGTCGAGTTCGCGCGACAGCGCCGAGGCCAGCCGATGGCCGTCGCTTCGGGAGGCCAGCGCCGCAGCGTCTTGCTCACCCTGGAGCTGACCCAGCTCCGCGATTGGTTTCAGCACGTGATCTGCCGTGATGACGTAGAGCAGGGCAAACCTCATCCAGAGAGCTTCCTGCGCTGTGCGGAGTTGCTCGGAGTGGCGCCTGAGCGCTGCTTGGTATTCGAAGATGCTGAGCCCGGGATCGACGCCGCCCGTGCGGCGGGCATGGGCTGGGTGGCGGTGGACGGCAGCGGCCGCTGCAGCGACTGACGCGCGCCCCCCTGAGATGCGGTCAATCGGCGGCGGTGCGCGGTTTCACGTTGGTCAGCACGAGTAGGTATTCCGGCGGGCTGAACGGCGACAGCCGAGCGTAGGGATTGTCCGCGCTGGGGAAGTTGGTGAAGCGTTTGGTGTTGCTGATCCCCCAGGATGGGGAAGGGTAGAGCGGCACCATGGGCGCGTGCTGTACGAACAACCGCTGCAGTTTCTTGACCAGCTGCTGCTGCTCCGCCGGGTCACGCGTCAGCTCGAAAGCTTCGAGCGTGGCGTCCACCTCATCGTCCTGGAAGCGCTGGAAGTTCATGCTCGCCTTCTCGCCCACAGGGCGCTTGGCGTCCCCGCCCATCACGAAGCGATAGTACATATACGGGGAGGGGCCTTCTTCTGCCCAGCCCATGGACATCTGGAATTCGCCCTTCTGCAGCGCGTCATACCAAGCGCTGAAGGCGGAGGTCTTCATCTTCACGTCGATGCCGAGCTTTTTGAAGTCTTTGACCATCAACTGCACCGCGCTAATCCAGTCGCTCCAGCCAGCCACTACAGCGAGTTCGAACTGCAGCGGCTCGCCCTCAGGGGTTTGGCGCACGCCCGCAGGCCCCAGCTTGTAACCCACCTCGTCCAGCAGCGCTCCGGCTTTGGCCAAATCGAACCTGACCCAGTCGTTGTTCGCCATGACGTCCGCGTCATTCCAACGCTTGTAGGCTTCACTCAGGCCGTTGGCGTAGGCTGGCCGGGTGTAGCCGTGCACAGCGATCTTGACGATGCGTTCACGATTGACCGCCATGCTGATGGCTTTGCGCACGCGCACGTCGTCAAAAGGTTTGGCGGTCGTGTTCAGGTACAAGTTGTGGCCTCCCCCCAGATTCGGGAACCAGTACTTGTGGTGCTTTGGATCGCGCTGCACATACACGCGCTCGATGTTGGGGATGAACTTGCCGGACCAATCGATCTCACCGTTGGTGAGCGCCAGGTTGGCCTGCTCGTTGGACGGGTAGGCCGGGAAACGCAAGCCTTCGATCGCCGGCTTTCCGGGTTGCCAATAGTCGGGATTCTTCTTCAGCTCATACACCTGATTTTGGAACTTGCCGATCACCGCGAACGGCCCGGAGCCGACCGGCTCTGGATTGGTGAAGGTCACGGGGTCTTGGATGTCCTTCCAAATATGCTCTGGCACGATCGGCTGCTGCGCGATGCGAAACAAGCCTGGCACGTACACTTGGTCGAACTTGAAGCGGACCTGTTTGCCGTCGGTGCTGACGCTGCTGAGCGTCTTCCAGACCGCATGCAAGTCGAGCGCCGGATGCTGCTTGAGCAGATTGAAGGTGAAGGCCACGTCGGCCACGGTCAGCGGTTTGCCGTCTGTCCACTTCACGCCGTCACGCACGGTGAAGGTCAGCTGTTTGTTGTCGTCGGACCAGGAGTAGTCGGTCGCGAGCCAAGGCACGTACTCCGCCTTGACCGTGTTGTAGATCATCAGCGGCTCGTAGATCCCCGCCGGCGTCGGCCAGCGCACACTGCTCGGCGCCAGAAGCGGATTGAAGTTACGGATCCAGGACGCTTGCTGCTCTTGGGCGACAACCAGGTACGGATGCTCGTCCGGCTTTTCGGAGTTGTCCCCACTGTTGCCCCCCGGTTGCTTGTTCTTGCTGCATGCCGTCGCCAGGAGCAGCAGCAGCGTCACCAGTGCTAGCCATCCACCAAGTCTTCCGTCTCTGGTCACTGTCATCGCCTCCGGATGTAGCGGGCTGCGGCGCTCGGGCGCAAGCTCAGCCGGCCGCCAGGAGCTCTCGGGATGCCTCAGTGTTGCCACCGCGACCCGGGGCATCGCGTTCAACGCCCGCTCCGCCGCTGGGGTTTCAGCACCAATGGACAATGGTGACGGCGTCTGATAGTTCGAATCGGTCGAATGAGCACGCTGGAACGACTGCATGCGTTCGTCTACGGGCGGCGCTTCAATCTGTTCATCACGTGCGCGATCCTCACGGCAGGTGTGGTCGTTGGCGCCCAAACCTACCCCTGGATGACTCAGCAGTTCGGTGGCCTGCTGCGCGCACTGGAGCTGACCATCGTCGTGATCTTCGTGCTGGAAGCGGCGCTCAAGATCCTGAGCGAAGGGCGCAGGCCGTGGCGCTACTTCAAAGACGGCTGGAACATCTTCGACTTCTCCATCGTGGTGCTGTGTCTACTGCCCTTCGACGCCTCGTTCGTCAGCGTGCTGCGCTTGGCGCGCATTCTGCGGGTGCTCAAGTTGGTCAGGGCCCTGCCCAAGCTGCAGGTGCTGGCGGGAGCTCTGATCAAGAGCATCCCCTCGATGGCCTACGTGGGGCTGTTGCTGACGCTGCTGTTTTACGTGTACGCCGTTAGCGCCACCTTTCTGTTCGGTGACAATGACCCCATCCATTTCGACAGCCTGCAGCTGTCGATGGTGTCCTTGTTTCGGGTCGTCACGCTCGAGGACTGGACGGACATCATGTACATCCAGATGTATGGCTGTGACCAATACGGCTACGAAGGGCATCTGGCGGCGCTGTGTACCGCCCCGGCGGCGTACCCCGTGTTTGGAGCGCTATTTTTCATCTCGTTCGTGCTGATGGGCACCATGATCATCCTGAATCTGTTCATTGGCGTGATCCTCAGCGGCATGGAAGAGGCGCAGCGCGAAGCCGAACACGAAGAGCGCATTCGCTCCCAAGGGGAGCTCGCCCCGAGCATGGAGGATGAGCTGCTGCTACTCGAGCAAAAGCTCGACGAGCTCAAAGCGCACCTGCATCGGGTGCAGGTGCGCTCGCGCAAACAATTGTAGCTCGTCGCAGTTTTTCGAAAGCAGCGCCCCCGGATCAGCGCTGGATTGACGCAGCTACCTAGCTGTGCTTGCCTCGGGCCATGGCCACCTCGAAGTCGCTGGGTTTGTTTGGGTTGTTCGTGTGCGTATCATCGGCGCTCACTGGCTGCCCTGATGACAAGAACACACCAACCAAAGAGCCTTCGGCTGCTGACACCTCAGGCGCCGAGGACAAGTCTGGCGCCCCTGAGGAAAAGAAAGACGGCGACAAAGAAGAAGACGAAGGCGGTTGGTGAGCCATTCGCCGGCAGCTTGAGGCGTCCAAGCGGAATGCTTCAGCGGTCGCGAATCAGACTCACTATCCTCTTCAGCGCGTGGCTCGCCGTCGGCGTGCTGGCGTGCGAACGCTCCACGCCCGGCAGCGCGCGTTCCGGCGCGCCGAAGTCCAACGCAGCCAGCGAGACAAGCGGGGGACATGACATCGGCGCTTTGAGGCGCTTCGAGCAGGAGCGGCGTGAGCGTACGGACTTCCTAACGCAGCCGCCGTCCAATGAGCAGCTCGGCTCGGATCCGTACAAGCTGGTCGCCCTGCCCAGCGGTTACGCCGGCCTCTTGCGCGGCCGTTCGCGTTTGGTCCAGCTGGACGCCACGGGGGTAGAGCAGGGGGCGTTGCTGACTCCTCCCAGCCCGACGGCGCTGAGCCTAGCCCCCGGCGACCAACTGTACGTTGCGGGAGAGCTCGCCTCGCAGCTGGCGGTTTATTCTGGCACCGACGACCAGCTCGAGTTCGCCTACAGCGTCGTGCTGCCGGATGTGGTCGGCATTCGCGACGTGTTGGCGGTTGGCCCCCAGCACGCGTACATCGTGGAGGAGGTGGATGGGCGCTTGCTCGACGTGCGCTGGTCGGACACACCACCCCCAGATGAAGACAGCATCACCGCACAAGTCGAAGTCATCGACCGACTCGCGGGGCCCCTGAGCCTACGGCGCACGCCTCATTGGCTCTTGGTCAACGCCTTGCTCGGTCACCAGGTGAAGGCGTATCCACTCGCCGCTGATGGCAGCGTCGATGCCTCCAAAGCGATCGCTTTCCGGCACGATGGGCCGCTGTGGGGATTTGATGCCCTGGAAATCGACGGCCAGCTGTGGGCGGTCGCGGGGGGCGTGGAAGACCATCCACTCGATCGCAGCATTGGGTCCTTCGGCAACATCGATTCGTTCTTGTTTGTGTATCGGGCAGAACGTCCCGCGGCGAAAACGACTCAACCCGAAGCCTCCGGCCCGCTGCGCTGGCAGCGCAGCCTGAGCATCAACCTGTCGCAGTTGGGCGTCGTCACACCAAAGGTGGTGCTGGCGAAGCTCGAAGACCAACGCCTGCTGGTGCATGTGGCTGGCTACGCCACCCCCGACTTGCTGACCCTCGAGCTGCCGCTGGCGAGCAGTCCAAAGCTCAACCTGGGCCAAGCCGGCGAGCCGCCGGAAGCCCGCTGGCGAGAGCGCTCACGCGTGACGCTAGCGCCAGGCTCCGCCGCCGCAACACTTGGAGCTGACGGCGCGCTGCTGGTCGCCAACCCACTGGGCGACGCCTGGCTGCAACTGCAACCTGGCTGGACGCGCGCCAGTCAGCCGCGCTGGGTGCTGGCGGGTGAACGCGAGCGGGTCTCGGCCGCGATTGGCGCTTCGCGCTGGCCGGGCCCAGCCGAGCGCTCGGAAAGCTGGCGCTTAGGTGAGATCTTGTTTTTCACGACACTGATGGCGCCGCACAACTCCGCCGAGGGGGCGCTCAGCCGCTTCACTTGCGAGACCTGCCACTTCGAAGGCTACGTCGACGGCCGCACCCATCACACAGGCCGAAAAGACGTGCACGCCACGACCAAGCCGCTCTTGGGCTTGTTCAACAACCGCCCCCACTTCTCCCGCGCGCTCGACAAGGACTTGAGCCAGGTTGCCCACGCGGAGTTTCGCGTTGCTGGCAAGAACAGCGGTCATGATCCGTGGTTTTCTGTTCACGCGCTGGATTATCCCTGGCTGAAGCCGCTGGGCGTCCAAGCGCGGCGGCTCTCGCCTCTGGAGTTGCGACAAGCGCTGATGGACTTCTTGATGCGCTTCAGTCACCGCGAAAACCCGCGGACGCATCTTCGCATCCAGTGGAGCGAAGACGAAGCGGCCGGCGCACGCTTGTTCGAGCAGCGTTGCGAGGGTTGCCACCGCGCCGTCAGCAGCGCAGATGATCCTGCCAGCCGCGTGCCGTTCGAACAGTGGCAGCAGCTGACGCTCGCCTCCAATGCACCGCTCGTTTGGGGGCTGGCCGAGTACCGCCAGACCGGCGTCACGCCCTACGTGCATCCAGAGGGCGCGAGGATCCCATCTCTGCGCCGCTTGTACAAGAAGCGGCCCTACTTCACCAACGGCTCGGCCAAGAGTCTGATGCAAGTTCTGAGCGACGCCCGCTGGTCCGAACAGAAGTTCACGCATGCCGGGAGTCGCCAGGACGCTGGCCAGCTCTCGGCGACGCAACGCCGCCAGTTGCTGGCATTCTTGAAGCTACTGTGAGAGCGGCTTAGCCGGCGTCTGGCAACATCGACATCGACACGAACTCGACATCGTCCAACCAGACATCAAAGCCCGTTTCTGGGGAGTTCAGCTTGAACTGGATCGCCATCAGATTGGCGGGCTCAAACGTCTGCGTTACGCCCCAGCCCTGCTGCTGCAGCTCTGACGCATCCCAAAGAATGGTGTAGAGCATCCAATCTGGATCGAGCGCCAGTAGAACGCCGAAGTTGTCGTCGTCACCGCCATGCTCGCTGGAAGTGTCCGTGGTCGGCAATTCCATCCGCACCACTTCGCTCTCCGTCGAGCTTCCATGTTTGGCCCAAAAGCGGATCCCGATGTATTCGGCCGCGCCGGGGTAGGCTTGCTTGTCGTTGAAGTTCACGCCAAACACCGCCCACGTGTCTTCCGTGGCGTAGCCCTGGGCCACGATGTGCACGGCTTGCTTACTGTCGCCCCGTGGCATCATCAGCTCGGTGACCGCGAAGGGAGTGATGCTGCCGCCCTCGTCCGCGGAATTTCCCTCGGCGAACCAAAACCCACTCCGCCCCTCTAGGCGTGGCAGGCTGGAGTTCTTGTCCTCGAAGTTATCGATCACCCAATCGTCGAGCGACACGGGAGTACCCGTGGGGTCGCCGCCGCTGCCACCGTCGCCAGCGTTTCCATCGGTGCCGCCCTGGGGTGGGGGAGTGTCACTGCCGCCAGTTCCAGCTCCTCCCGAATCATCGTCGGCTGGCATGTCATCCATGGCGTCGTCATCTGCGCTGGCTCCTCCGCCACCGGTCGAGCCGCCCGCGTTGGGACCATCGGGCTCCACGTCGTCGTCGGCGTCATCCGCATCATCTGCATCATCATCGAAATTGATCGGCGGTTCGTCGTCCTCGTTAGGTTCGACGACGTCATCCTCGATCTGAGCCAACAGCTCCTCTGTGTAGACAGAGCAGGCGGTGGACACGCCAAATAAGCTGACAACGATGATGCTGGCCAGGGTCAGGGCCCCCCGGGTCACCACGACGGAACGCACATCAGGTGTTTACCACACGCCGCGCATCGACGCACCGCACCACTAGGGGGGCACTATGTGGGTGTGATCCGATCGTCGCAGAGGCTGATGTGGGATTAACACCTCAACGGCGGGCCTCACCGATTTGTTGAGCCATAGTGTCAGCGGCTGGGTCGCCTGGGTAGCGTTGCCGATACAGCTGCAGCTCCTGCTCAGCCTGGTGCGACCTGCCAGATCGCACCAGTGCCAGGATCAGGGCCCGTTGCAGAGCCTTTTTGGGGCTCCTCCGCAAACTACGCCTCAGCAGTTGTGCGGACTGCTCGTACTGGCCTCGTGCGAACAACGCGGCGGCCACGTATTCGGTGAGCTCGGGCGCGTCCAGGCCGAGCTCCAAGGCGCGGCTCAAGTGCAAAAGGCCCTGATCGGTCTCTCCGGCAGCGGTCAACAGCTGTCCCAGCGCTTGCTCCTGCTGCGCCTCAGACAGCTGATCTCCCAGCAGCGTCAACTGCCCCCGGGCTTGGTCCAACTGTCCCTGCTCCGCGAGCAATTGGGCGTAGCGCAGCCGCGCTTGAGGCGTCGGCTCGACCTCCGCCGCGTGGGCTGCGTAGCGGAGGGCCAGCTCCGGTTTGCCCAGGCGCCGCCAAAGTTCACTCAGTGCAGCCGGTAGTTGCGGCGTCGGATCGCCCAATTGAAAAGCCGTCTCGAAGGCGCTAACCGCTTCCCAGGGCCTGCCGGCCAATGACAGGGCGTTGCCTTGACGTAGCAGAGCTTGAGTGTCCTCCGGGTGCTCGGCGAGATAGTCGTCGAGCAGCTCCAGCGCGCCGGCGTAGTCTTGCTGCTGCTGCAGACGCTGCGCTTGCGACAGCAGCTGATAGCGCTGCTGCCTCTGGGGATCGATCGGCTCGGGCGGAGTTGTCGTCGGGGGCTCCGCAGATCCAGCGGGAGGAGTCGACGGCTCGCTTGGGGCTGCCCGCGCGCGCTGCTGGGGCTCGTCAGCCGGCAGCGTCGTGGTTGTCGAACATGCAGCGACTGAACCCAACGTCGCCAAGCAAAGCGCCCCAACAAGCCAATGCAACGCTGGAAGTTTCGACAACGCAGCGCTCATCGACTCACCGCAGGCGGAATTTGAGGGGCAAGATCACCCACTGTTTCACCGGTTTGCCGGATTTGTGCGCAGGAGCGAACGCGATCCGGAGAGCGTATTCGCTGGAGCTCTGGGCGAGCAGTGGCGGCCCGCCGAGCACCTGGACGCGACGCACGGCGCCGCCTTCGTCGACCAGCAACTTCAACCTCACCACGCCTTCGAGGCCGCGGCGTTTGGCGGCTTCGGGGTAGGGCGGTAGCATTGGCGACAAGGGCGTCGCCTGCTGATCCACTTCGCTCGCTTGGAAGACTCGTGGCTTCGGCAGCGGCTCAGCCGCGGTGGCAGCGACGGCAGGTGCGGCGGCTGGCTGAGGCAGAGCGAGACTATCCAGCCCAGGCAGATCGATATCGAGCTGCAGATCGAGCGGCTCGGCTGCTGGCGAAGGCTGGCTCGCGCTGCGCACAGCCGAGCGCTGCTCTGGGGGTGGCTTGTCCGGCTTGGGCTCGGGCTCTGCCGGTGGGGGCAGTGAAACCCGCAGCAGCGTGGTGTCGCTGACCTCCTCGAGAGGTTTCGCGGCGGCGGTCCGATTGAGCGCCACGACCGCGTAGAAGAGTCCCCCGCTCATCGCGAGGCCTAGGCCGAGGCAAACCAACCAGCGCAACACTTGGCGCTGCCAAGCTCGTTCGGTCGCGGCGTCCACAACTGGGTCCACGGTCGGGTCCACAACTGGGTCCACGGCTGCGCCAACGGTTGGGTTGAGCGCGCTGTCGCCGGTCATGGTTGGCTCTCCCGGGTGGCGATCGCGACGTCGTGAGCGCCCGCCAAACGGGCGATGTCCATCACCTTCACTAGCCGTCCCGATGCCGCATCCTCATCGGGTACGATCACCACCAGCGTGCGTGGGTCGCTCAAACTCGCCGCGCGCACCTTTTGTTCGAGCTGGCCCGCAGTGAGCTTGCGGCCGTCCATGTAAAGCGCGCCGCTCTTGGTCAGGGTCACTCGCAGCGCGTCAGAGCTCAATGGCTGAGCGCTGGTCGCAGCCGGACGATTGACTCGGATCCCCGTTTCGCGGACGAACGTGGCCGTCACCAGAAAAAACAAAAGCAAGATGAACACGATATCGATCAGCGGAGTCATGTCGACGCTGACGCGCGCTTGTTCGGTCACCGGCTTTTGCACGGATTGAAACAACTCAAACCTCCGAACCTGGCTGCAGGCGGGCTGCGGATGCCGCAACGCTCGCCAGCCGCTCTTCGGAGCGCTGCACGCTCAACCTGACGCGGCTGATCTGGCGTTCAATGCGTGAACTCAGAAAGCGGTGTGCCAGCACGATCGGCAGCGCCACCACCAGTCCTGTCTGGGTCGTGATCAGCGCCTGAGAGACCCCCCGAGCCAGCGTTTCCGTGTACTGCTGGCTCTCCCACGATAGCGCGCTCAAGGTGGTCATCATGCCCAGCACGGTGCCCAGCAGGCCCAGCAGGGGAGCGCTGGCCGCCAGCGTGGCTATCAGCGGCATGCGCCGCTTCAACTCTTGGGCCTCGGCTTGAAGCAGGGGATACACCAGCGAACGAAAGCGCCGTCTGGCGGCACCAGGGGCGACCTGATGATGCGCGCGCGCCCGCTCCAAGCGAGCCACCCACGCCAGCGTTTGTGTGAACAGGTTGTCCGCGCTTTGGCGCGTTTGCAGGAACTTGAACAGCAGCAGAGCCCAGGACACGCTCGAGACGACGAATAGCGCCGCCAGCACGGGGCCGCCTTCAGCATACAGCTCGGAAAAGCGCGACCCCACGCCTCAGGCTCCTTCACCCGCGATCGCCCCTGAACTTTCCGCCTCAGAGGCGCGTTCCTCGGTGGCGTAGTCAAAGCAACCCAGGAGCTCCGCCGCCAGACGTTCGGCTTCGCTGACGATGCCGTCGGCGCGGCCCTTGAGTAAACTGTGGGCGAGCAGTAGGGGGATGGCCACGATCAGGCCGGCAGCGGTGGTCGTGAGTGCTTCGGAAATACCGCCCGCCATCAAGCCGGGGTTAGCGTTGCCGAAGCTCTTGATCACCGTGAACGTGCGGATGATGCCCGTCACCGTGCCGAGCAAGCCGAGTAGCGGCGCCACCGCCGCCAGCACCGCGATGCCCCCAATGAAACGCTGCAATTTGGGCAGCTCCGCCAGGAGCTGAGTTTGCACCCCATCCTCCATCGCGCCGCGTCCCCGGTCACGCCGCGCCAGCACCGCGGCCAGGGTGCGCGCCACCGTGCCCCGCGCTTGTTCACACTGCTTTTGTGCCTGTTCGAAGCGGCGCTTGGTGCTGGCCGCGAGCACCTGCTGCCCGAGCTGGGTGGATGAACGGTTCATGCCGAACAACACCAACGCGCGTTCGAGGATCAATAGCAGCGCCAACGCCGCCACCCCGATCAAGGGATACATCACCAGGCCGCCACTTTGGATCGACTCGACCAGGCTCTGCTCGGTCTGCAGGTCCGAGGCGCGCAATTGGCCAGTCACGTCCAGCGGTACGCGCACCGGATTGCGTCCGCTCCTGACGTCATCAAACGCCTGCTGTAGCGCCGCGCGGGTTTTCGGATCGAGTTCTTCCGTCCAACGAAAGCCGCTCGCGTCGCGTGCACTCTTGACCGCCAATCCCAGGCGTCCGCCAGCCTGAGTCGAATAGGCGAACCCAACGTCACCCACGCGCAGCAGGTCGACCGCTTCACGCTGCCCCAGCGCCGTCCAGATTTCCTTCGCCTCCAGGCGCACGCTGGAGGCGACCGCGAAGCTTTCGTCCAGCAGCTCCACCAGGCCAACGACCGCCTCGGGGGCCGCCTCGGGTTTGGCCAGCTGCCGCTCCAGCTCCGAAAGACGCTCAGCCCGCTCGTCGGCGGGGAGTTCCTGAACCACCACCCGCAGCTGCTCCGCGGCTGCGGCGGCTTGCTCGCGCAATCGCTCCAGTTGCTCGGATTGCGCGTCCAGCCCGTCGGCTGCACCCGTCGGGGCGACATCACTGTCGGGGGAGCCAGCCGCTGCTGCAGCCGTTGCCCGCTGAGATTCCAATGCCTGAAGCTGTCGCTGCAGGGCCTGCAGGCGCTGCTCGAGCTGAGCTCGCTCCGACTGCGCCTGACCGGCGCGCGCTTGCTCAGCGCGCTGGGTCTCGAGGGCCTGTCGCTCTTGAGCCAGTTCTTGGCGCAGCTTCTCGACGCGGCTTTGCAGCTCAGCATCGCTGGCGGCCGGCTCCGCACTCGCCGCTGTGGCGCCGAGCAGCAACGCCAGAGAGGCGGCGGTTAGGAACTTGGGCTTAGCGCGCATTCGGACCAGCAGCTTGCGATGGCGCCGCCGGCGTTGGTTGGCTCGCGCGGGGCACAGGCAACGACAAGAAGCGGGGATACTCCAAGCGGCGAGCGCTGCGCACCGCAGCCCGGATGTTGTCGCGCGTCGTCACGTCGATGTCCGTCCGCCAGGCTTGACCATCCCAAACCCCGGCCTCCTGCTCGTCTTCCGAGAGAAAGACTCGTCCCAACGAGCCGATTTCGAGCACGAACGCATGGGTCCGGCGCTTTCCCCCATCAAGCATCACGGGTCGATTGGCCATCGAGACCTGACGCGCCTCGCCGACGACGCTCGGCGCCTGCTGCAGAAATCGCTTCAGCGCTTGTGGTTGCAACTCCGGATCCGAAAGCTCCTTTTGCAGCCGGATCCACTGCGAGACGTCGCGCCCCAGGCCTCGTTGTTGTTCGACGATGTGCGTCAACGCTGACTGAGCCCGTTTGACGGCGCGCCCCAGGTGTACGTCTGCCGCTGGCGCCAACGCTGGATCCGCAGCTTTTGAAGCCTCAGGGGAAGCCTTTGACGCCGGCCCATTCGAACCGGGCTGACCGGCGCGGAGCGCGGCAATTTGACGCTCGGTTTCAGTAATGCGCTGGCGAAGGGTTACCAGTTCATCCGCCTCCGGCGGCGCCGCCGGGGTCAGCTCTTGGCGCTGCTTGCGGAGTTCGTTCAGTTCTTTGACAACTGTCGCTAACTCTCGTGCCAGCGGTCCTTTTTTTGATGTCTCTGCGGCGGCGAAAGCGACCCCGAAACCGGCGCACGCGAAGACCGCTGCGAGCCCGAAGATCTGGGGTTTGGAAAGGCGTCTCATTCCTGGGGATCCGGTCGTTGTCGAAGTTGAATTTCATATTCATTAGCACAGGCACCGAACACATCCATCCCCTTTCTTTCGGCGGCGGCTCGGCATCCGAGGCGCAAATCTCGCGCGTTCGGGCCACCTAGCCATTCGATCCGGCCCTGCGCGCGGTCTGAGCCTTTCACCTCGTTTGCCCCGGAACCATAAATCGTCAAGTCTGACGAAGACGACGAACAAACCCAACAACGCTCAGGCTAACTGAGCGCGGAGGTAGAAGTGCGCGACAAGAGAACCATCAGCTTCATGCGGAGCCTGTGCATGGGCCAAATCGAAGAGGACGTCATCCTGCCGTTCCCCCGTCTGAACGCGGACGTGAGGGAGACGCTCAAGGAAGTCACCAACTCCTTCGAGGCATTGCTCGAGCCGAAAGCTGAGGAGTTCCGCAAATGGGACCGCGCGGGTGAGCTGCCCGACGAGTACCTGGAAGAGTTGCGCCAGTTTGGGTTGTTCGGATTGGTCATTCCGGAGGACTACGGCGGCATGGGCTTCGGCAGCTCAGCCTACTCGCGTGCACTCCAGGAGCTCGCCAAGTACGACGCTTCGACCGCCATCACCGTCGGCGCCCACTCGTCCATCGGCATGCGGGGCCTGCTCCTGTTCGGTAATGACGAGCAGAAGCAACGCTTTTACCCGAAGCTGGCCAGCGGGGAGATGATTGCCGCGTTCTGCCTGACGGAGCCTGGCGCGGGCTCGGATGCCGCCTCTATCACGACGACCGCCGAAAAAGACGGCGACGGTTGGGTGCTCAACGGCAACAAGCTTTGGATCACCAACGGCGGCATCGCCGACTTCTACACCGTATTCGCCAAGACCAGCAGCCAGGGGCGGGGCAAGATCAGCGCGTTCATCGTCACCCGAGATATGGAGGGCGTGAGTGTTGGCCCGCATGAGGACAAGATGGGGATCCGCGCCAGCAACACCACCACGGTGATGTTCGACAACGTGCGCGTACCCAAAGAAAACCTGCTCGGCGAAGAGCACAAGGGTTTCAAGATCGCGATGAAGATCCTCAACAGCGGCCGCACGGGTTTAGGCGGCGGCTGCATCGGCGCGATGAAGCGCTTGATTGAGATGTCGACCAAGCAGGCCACTGAGCGCAAACAATTTGGAAAATCGATCAGCGAATTCGGCCTGGTCAAGCTCAAGGTCGGTCAGATGGTGGTCGACTGTTACGCTGCCGAAGCGGTGGTCACGATGGTCGCGTCCTTGACAGACGGAGGCTACGAAGACTTCGCCGTGGAAGCCGCGATCAGCAAAGTGTTCGCTACCGAAGCGCTCTGGCGCACGGCCGACGAAGCCCTGCAGATCGCCGGTGGAAATGGCTACATGTGCGAGTTTCCCTACGAGCGGGTGATGCGCGACGCCCGCATCAATCGCATCTTCGAGGGCACCAACGACATCCTGCGGCTGTTCATTGCTCTGACCGCCATGGATGATGTCGGCGCTGAGCTCAAGGAACTGTCCAAGTCACTAACGGGTGTGTTCAACGATCCGATCAAAGGTTTCGGTGTGCTCAGTGACTACGCCATCAAACGGGCTCAGCTGGCGACCGGCTTGAACCGGGAGAAGGGGGCGTTCACTCAGATTGATTCGGCCATCAAAGAACCCGCAGTGATCTTCGAACAAGCCAGCAAAGAGCTGGCGCTCGCGGTGGACCGCATCCTGCGCAAACACGGCAAGAACATCATCGGCAAGCAGATCGCCTCCAAGCGCCTGGCGGACATCATGATCGACCTGTTCGTGATGGCCAGCGTGATCAGCCGCGTGCACACCAGCATTCTCGAGATCGGTCCGGAAAAAGCCGCCCGAGAGATCGAGATCCTGCGGGTATTCAGCCATCAGGCGAAGCTGAGGATCAAAGAGAACTTCAACGCGATCGACAACAACGAGGATGAGCTGATCAAATCGCTGGCGGACCACGCCTTCGAAGCGGAGAAGTTCAGCTGGGATACGATCTGAGCCGCGCTATTTGGCTCGTTTTGGTGGCAAACGCGGTCAGCTGGGCGGTCGGCGGCTCACAGAAAGCGTGACGAAGCAAGAAACCTTGGCTACGCCTGCGCGGCTGCTTTAGGGAGAAAACGGCATGCCGGGTCTCAAATTCGCGGGCAGCGGCAGGTATCTGCCCGGAAAGCCCTACACCAACCACGACCTCGCGCGGGTGATGGACACCAGCGACGAATGGATCCGGCAACGCACGGGCATCAGCCAGCGCCATTACTGCCCTGAGGGCATGGGGGTGCGTGAGCTCTCGTTGGAAGCGTCCAAGCTGGCGCTCCAGTCAGTCAGCGTCGAAGCCAAAGACATCGACTACATCCTGTTCAACACCATGACGCCGGACCATCTATTTCCGGGGTCGGGACCGCTCTTGGGTGCGGATCTGGGCATCAAAGGAGTGCCTGCGCTGGATATCCGAGCCCAGTGCGCAGCGATGCTGTTCAGCTTCCAAGTAGCGGAAAGCCTGCTCGCCAGTGGAGCCGCCAAGCGCATCCTATTGGTCGGCGCCGAAGCCCATGCGGGCTTCATGCCCTGGCTGGACTGGGACGTGCTCGACGGCAAGTCCAACGCCAAACCCAGCGAAGAAGCCTGGGACCGGGCTACTCGCCACCGCGGCTTGGCCATCATTTTCGGTGACGGCGCGGGCGCCTTGGTGCTGGAACGCGGAGAAACCACGGGCATGCTGAGCTGCGACATCCACAGCGATGGTAGCCTGTGTGATGAGCTGCTGATCCCCATGGGCTTCCGGACTCGTCCGTACGTCACTTCGAACGTGATCGACGAAGAGCTGATGATCCCGCGGATGCAGGGTCGTGAGGTGTTCAAGCACGCTGTCTCCAAGCTGCCCGCATCGATCCGAAAAGCGTGTGAGCAGGCGGGCGTGACGCTCGATCAGATCGATTGGTTCATCGGGCACCAAGCCAATGACCGCATCAACAACCTGGTTCGGGACCGCTTGGAGCTGCCCAAAGAAAAGGTCCCGAGCAACATCGCCAACTACGGCAATACGTCATCGGCCACGATCCCAATCCTGATGGACGAGATGTATCGCGATCAGCGGCTCAAGCCGGGGCAATTAATCTGCTTCTTCGCGCTCGGCGCTGGCATGCACTGGGGCGCCAGCGTGATCCGCGTTTAGCGCGGCAAACGCCCCAATATTCCCAAACTTTCGAGCCCCGCCGTCGATCGGCCCAGGGTCCGATCGGGCTTGAGCTCGCGCTCCTGACGGCTTGTCAGGTTCGCAGGCGAACGCATGTTCAAATATACTACTTGCGCCAATCAGGAGGCGCTGGAGGAACACGATGAGTTACGCACAACCCGGTACAGCTGGACTCCAAGGAGTCTACAAGAAGTCGGTCGAGGCTCGGGCCCGATTTATCACCCGCGTCTACACCCATTTGTTTTTGGCGATCTTGGCCCTGGTGGGCATGGAGTTCGCCTTGTTTGCTTCTGGGCTAGCTGAGCCCATCGCGCTCGCGCTCTCCGGCAACTGGTTAATTGTCTTGGGCGGGTTCATGGTCGCAGGTTGGCTGGGCCGCCGCATGGCCTACGGCAACGGCGGCATCGCGGTGCAGTACTTCGCGCTGACGATGTACGTGGCCTCCTGGGCGATTATGTTCGTGCCCATCCTCTACATCGCCGCCGCCAACTATGAGGGCGTGATCCAGAGCGCAGCGACGGTCACGTTGGTCGGTTTTGGCGGGCTCACCGCGGTAGCGTTTACCTCGCGCAAGGATTTCTCATTCTTGGGCAGCCTGCTCAAGTGGGGCGGAATCATGGCGCTGGTCGCGATCGTGGCTTCGCTGATCTTCGGCTTTCAGTTGGGCGTCTTCTTCACAGTCGCGATGATCGGTCTCGCTGGCGCGTCGATCCTGTACGACACCTCCAACGTGCTGCACCATTTCCCGGAGGACCGCTACGTGGGTGCCGCGCTCGAGTTGTTCTCCTCAGTCGCGCTGATGTTCTGGTACGTCCTGCGACTGTTCATGTCTCGAGACTGAGGCCGAGTCGGCACTCTGTAGCACTATTTCCCATGCGGCGGCTTCGGCCGCCGCTGTCATATGCAGCAAGCCATTGGGGGCAAGATGACTCCGAGCGAAAAGAATGTGGTCAAATCATTGGTCGCCGTGGCCTGGGCCGACGGCAAGATCGTAGATGGCGAGTTCACGGTGATCGAGGGGTTGCTGTGTGGCTTTGACGCCAGCGAGCAGGAAGAGCAGGAAATCTTGGAATACGCCAAGACGCCGCGCTCCCTGAAAGAAGATCTGCCCCTGGACGAGCTGACCCGCGACGACCGAGAACTGTTGTTGACGAATGCCGCGCTGTTGACGCTCAGCGACGGTGACCAGAGCGCGAGTGAAAAGTCGGTGCTGGATGAGCTGGTCAAACTGCTCGGCTTTGATGCCGCGGAGGCTGCCGAGCTGATCCGCGAAGCGGGCGACGGCACCCTGGTGTGGAGCTCTCGGGCTCTGGAAGACGTCTGAGCCACGGCAGCCCGCGTCGAGAAAGCGCGTCGAGAAGACGTCAGCTACCAGACTGGATTCGCTGCGGGGTAGCTTCCAAGCACTCGCAACATTTGCTCATCAGCGGCCAACTCTGCCAGTGCAGCGGTCACGTTCGGATCGCCCTGATGGCCTTCCAGATCCGCGAAAAAAACGTACTCCCACATCGCATCTGCCATCGGGCGGGATTCGATGCGGGAGAGGTTGATCTGGTGCCGGTCAAAGACCCCTAATGCTCGGTACAGTGCTCCGCGCTCGTGCGGGGTGCTGAACACGATGCTCGTCTTGTCGTTGCCGCTGCCCGCTACCGGAGCGTGGCCTAGCACCAAGAAGCGTGTCGCGTTGCGCTTCCGGTCTTGCACGCCGCGCGCCAACACGGAAAGCCCCGCCAGTTGCCCCGCCAACTCGCTGGCGATCGCTGCAGCTTCCGGCTGCTCTTGTACGGCATGAGCGGCGGCGGCCGTGGAATTGGTGGTGACTAGCTTGGCCTGGGGCAGGTGTTGGTGCAACCAGCGCTTGCATTGAGCTAGCCCGTGGGGGTGCGACAGCACCGACTGAACCTGGTCCAGGCTCCCGCAGCCCAGCAGACATTGCTCGACGCGCAGGGTCTCTTCGCCAACGATGCACAACTCGTCGTGTTCGACGAGGGCGTCCATGGTGAAGCTCACGCTGCCCTCCGTCGAGTTTTCGATTGGCACCACGCCCAATGCCTGAGTGTCCTGCGACACGTCGTCAAACACGCTGACGATGCTCGTGGAAGCGCTCAGCTTGAAGTCATCACCCGCTTCCAGCAACCTCTGGTGAACTGACAGCGCGGCTGAGTGTGCAAAAGTGCCCTCTGGTCCCAGATAGAAGAGGGTCCTCGCCATGGACTCTCAGTGCATCAACTCAGGCAACTGCTGGAGCTTGAGCGCCAAGGACATGTCGCCTTCGATCCGCAGTTTGCCTGAGAAGAACAGCTGCTGACCGTTGGCGCGACCTTCCATCAGGTCCACGAAGTCCGAAGCGGCCATGCTGATGGTGCAGCCCGCGTCTCCGTCGCCGGGGGTGATGCTGATCTCGTCCTTGACGTTCAGGATGTAGGTGCCGCCGCCCTCGCCCTCGAGCGCGAACTTGTAGACGGCACCTATCGCTCGGGCCTGCTCAGGCTTGTCTGCCAGCTTCTGACGAAGTGACTCGATGATCTCTTGAACGCTCGACATCTCAGCGTTCACTCAGTGCTTTGACCGGACGCTCATCGTACCCGGTGTAGACCTGACGGGGACGCGCGATACGCTGGTCATCGTCGAGCAGCATCTCTTCCCACTGGGCAAGCCAGCCCGCCGTACGCGGGATGGCGAACAGCACCGGGAACATATCGGCGGGGATATCCAGCGCCTCGTAGATGAGGCCTGAGTAGAAGTCGACGTTGGGGTACAGCTTGCGCTTGACGAAGTAATCGTCATCCAGGGCGATCTTTTCGAGTTCCAACGCAACCTTAAGCAGCGGATTGGTCTGACCGACGATCTCGAACACGCGATCAGCGAGCGACTTGATCACGCGGGCACGCGGGTCGTAGTTCTTGTAGACGCGGTGACCAAAGCCCATCAAGCGCTTGCCGCTGCCATCCTTCACGCCCTTCATGAAGTCGGGCACGTTCTTGACGTCCCCGATCTCACGCAGCATGCGCAGCACGGCTTCGTTGGCCCCGCCGTGCAGGGGGCCGTACAGGGCCGCTGCCGCCGCCGCCACTGCCGAGTAGGGGTCAGCATGTGAGCTGCCCACGTTGCGCATCGTGTTCGCTGAGCAATTCTGCTCATGATCTGCGTGCAAGATGAACAGCACATCCAAGGCTTTGACGATGTCTGGATCAGCCAGGTACTTGTTGTCCCCGACGCGCATCATCATCGCCAAGAAATTCTCGGTGTAGCTGAGCTCATTGTCGGGATAGACGAAGGGCTTGCCCTGCGAGTGGCGGAAGCTCCAGGCTGCGATGGTCGGCATCTTCGCGATCAAGCGAATCATCTGCAGTCGGCGGTTCTCTTTGTCGTGGATGTTTTTCGCATCTGGGTAGAAGGTGCTCAAGGCCCCCACGGTGCCAACCAGCATGCCCATGGGGTGGGCGTCGTAGCGAAAGCCGTTGATGAAGGTCTTGACGTTCTCATGCACGAAGGTGTGCATGGTGACCTTGCTGGTGAGCGCTTCGAGCTCCGCCTTGTTGGGCAGCTCACCGTTCATCAGCAGGTAGGCGACCTCCAAGTAGCTGCACTTTTCTGCCAGCTGCTCGATGGGATAACCGCGATGACGAAGAATGCCTTTGGCGCCGTCAATGTAGGTGACGGCGGAGCGACATGACGCGGTGTTTCCAAACGCCGGGTCGTAGGTCATCAGACCAAAGTCGTCCTCGCTCGTCTTGATCTGCCTGAGATCGAGAGCGCGGATGGTGCCGCTTTCAATCGGTAGCTCGTAGGACTTGCCGGTACGATTGTCGGTGATGGTGAGGGAGTCGCTCTTGGACATGGTCTCCGTGGATTCGTTCGAGGGTGAGGGGCGTCGGACTCGGGTCGCTTGGGTCACGGGAGGCGCTAGCAGCAGGGCCGACTCGGGCTTCGTAGTCGAGCCAGCCGCAGCGCGCTGACCCCATGTTCCTTAGCGATTTGATGCGCGGACAGTGCGCTAGAGAATGTCGATTCCTTGCGCGTGTCGCAACACTCCAATAGCGGGTTTTTGTGGGCCAATGACAGGTAAATTTTGAGGAACCGTGCCCGAATTAGAGTTTCCGACCAGTTTCCGATGTTCAGCGCTTTGAGGCCCTGAAATCCGCTGGGCAAGCGGTCAGCTGAGCGGCGTCAAAGCGCGCACCGATAATTGGGCCGCCGCCGGTGAGCTATGGCAGGGGATCCCCCATGCGCCCGATTGAAAATCCGGATCGCCCAACCCGGCGCAACTCGCTCAGCTCGGCTGCTCTTTCGGCGTTCGCCCTGGCCGTGGGCTGCACCGTTGGCTGCACGAGCGGAGCGGAAGCGCTCCCGCCAGATCCTGCAACAGCACAGCTCCTCCAAGAGCCCGAGCTGGATCCAGTGGCCGCCATGCCAATTCCGTCGGAGGACGGGCCCAAGCTGGCCCCGCTGAAGCTCGAGGTGCCGGTCTATGCCCGCCCCGAGCGCTCCGCTGAGAAAGTCGGGTACTTGCGCATCGGGGCTCGTCCCGCACGCTCCGAGGAGCCGGTCTCGATAGAAGATTGCCCCAGCGGCTGGTACGCGCTCAGGCCGGTTGGCTTCGTATGCGCGGAGGATAACGCCACCACCGACTTGGAGGCCCCGTTGGTTCGAGCCATCGAGGCCGAACCAGACCGTTCCAAGCCGATGCCATATCCGTACGCCTTCGTCCGCTCGGTGGCTCCGAACTACCTGCGCGTGCCGCCGAAATCTGAGCAGTTCAAGCGGGAGATGCGCTTGGAACGTCACTTGCGCAATTGGAAAAAGCTGACGCACAAGTGGGACAAGCTCGAGGTCGGTGCCAATGACGTCGTCTTGGACGAGCGCGGCATGGGCACGGGGGAGATCCCCGCCGAAGCCAAACCGCTGGACATGAGTCATCGCTTCGGCGGCGATGGGAGCGACGATGTGCCTTGGTGGTTGGAAGACGGCAAACGTCTGATCCCGAACATTTCTTCTTTTCGGGCACCTCATCACGCGGTCATGGCTGGACGTATCAAGCGCCACGCCGGGGTGGCCTTGATCGACAGTTTCGTCGCCGGAGAAGAAGCACAGAACCGGCGGTTCGCCGTGAGCGTCGATGGGCGCCTAATCCCAACAGACAAGCTCAAGGCGGATTCAGGCTCACCCTTTCATGGCCACGACATTCGTGAGCATGGGCTACCGGTCGCGTTTGCGCGCAAAGCCGGTGCCACTTGGTGGAGCTACGAAAACGGTGAGCTAAAGCGGGGAGAGCGGCTCGAGTGGCGCGAGTTCGTGCCCCTGACTGGCAAGTCCAAACGCATCAGCGGGGTCAAGATGGTCGAGGCGCGCAACGGCAAGTGGCTGCGCAGTGAAGATCTGAAGACAGCCAAAAAGCCCACAAAATTGCCCTGGTATGCGACCAAATCCCGACGCTGGATCCAAGTGCAGCTGATGGGACAGACCATGGTGCTGTGGGAGGGCAGCAGTCCAGTCTACGCCACGCTGGTTTCGACCGGACGCGACGGCCTGGGCGATCCCAAGAAGACGCTGAGCACGCCTCAGGGCACCTTTCGCATCTATCAAAAACACGTCACCACGACCATGGACTCGGACGTAGCCGACAGCGAGTTCGAGCTGCGCGACGTGCCCTGGGTGATGTATTTCAAGGGCGGCTACGCTCTGCACGCCGCCTACTGGCACGACGACTTCGGACGTCCGCGCTCCCACGGTTGCATCAACCTCGCTCCAATCGACGCCCGCTACACGTTCCTCTGGTCCGCTCCCGACGTGCCTGAACACTGGCACGGAGCCAACGCGGGCGAGACTTTCGGCAAAGGCACCCTGATCGATATCGGCCCCTAGCGGTCGACTTGAGTCGACACGTGACCGGGGCTGCTAGGCGAACACGTCAAGCGGCCGCGCGCTAGGGCGCAAATTCGAACGTCTTTTTGACAACGGCGACCGCGCCGGAATAGCTGGGGACGCGGGTGGCCTCGTAGGCCTGTTTCACACACTCGAACTGCTCTGCCGAGGCCAAGTCACCGCTAGCGGACACATCCTGCACTTGTCCGTTAAAAGAGAACGTGACGCTCAGCTTACCTTGGACGGGAGTCGAGCTGCCGCTGAAGCATTGACGCGCTTGCTGAGCGGCGCCTTCCAACCCGGTGGCGGCTGCGGTTTGGTTGAACGGGGGCGCTCCGGGCTCGGCCGGTGCCGGCTCTTCGCTGAACAACATGGCGCGCCCCGAGTCGGTCAGCAGGGCACCCACCGCGAGTCCAGCGACGCAGGCCACGCCCAGGGTGAGCCAAAACATCGGCATGGCCAAAAGCCCACCGGACGACGCGGTTGGTGACGTTTCCGGTGACGAGGCCATTCCCAGCGACTCCGCCGGGGGTGGTCGCCAACTGGCCGGAGGAACCGAACGCGGCGCGGGGGCCGCCGCAGGCGGAGGCGGAGGGGCAGGAGGAGCCGCCGGCGGGACGGGTCGCGATGAGCGCGGCGTCGTAGCGAGAGCCTGAGGGGGCGGAGGCGGCGGAGGCGGCGCTTGGGGGGGCGCGGGGGGTGAATGCGGGGGCGCGGGGGTAGGCCGTTGCGAGATCGGCGCAGCCGGCGCGCCAGAGCTCATTGGAGCGATGGGACGAGGCGACGAGGATGGGCCCCTCCTGCCGATTCTCGCCGCCGGGGTGCCCAGTCTGGGGGTCGGCGCTCGGCGGTCGGTCACGCTCGGTCTGGGTTTGGAATCTTGTTGTTCGAGCTTGGCAGCGTCGGCGGCGGCAAACAGCTCGCGACGGGACATGGCGACGGTTTCGTCGTCGTAATCCATCTCCTCGGGAGGGGGCGTTTTGGCGACCCCTGGCTTGGCGACGGCTGGTTTGACGCTGGTCACCACCTGCTCTGCGGGCTGCTGCTGACGCGGGGCAGCGGGCTTGGCCGCGGCCGGGCGGGGCGGGGGTGGTGCGACATTGGGGGACGGCGCCGTGGCGACCGAACTCGCGAGCTTGCCGAGGGAATCCAGCTCAGTCGCCGAGGGACGGGGCACGTCCTCCGCGCCCGGAGCTTTGGACTTGGCGCTGCGCTTCGGCGGCGGCGGGCTGGATATGGCGGGTCGCGGCTGTGGCCGCGGCGGAGGGGAGGACACCTTCGCCTGGGCAGGCCCGCTACTGGGCTTCTTGGGTGCCCTGGACGAGAGGGGCTTTTCGGCTTGCGGAGCTGGCGGTTTGACTGACGTCTGCACGTCGGCGTCGGGCGCGATGCTGTCCACATCTGCCTCGTCAGGTGCCTTGGGAGGCAGGCTCTTACCCTCGACGATGATCGGGTTGCCACAGCGCTTGCACTTGATCTTGACGCGCCGCCCTCGGACTTTGTCGTCGCTGATCGTGTATTTGGCTGGGCACTTCTTGCAAGAGACCCGCATTCCCGCCTTAGTAACACGCGCTGTGCCCCTGCGGCATCATCGAATTTTCAGCAGAATCTAGACCCCCTCCAGCTATCCCGCAATCTGGCCAAAGGGTCGCCCAGCAGCGAGCTGACTGTTCCCAGGGGGCTCCGTCGGAGACGGGTTGCGCTTGGCAATTTCGGCGACCCGTGGTCTTTTCACGGCGTCGTGGCTTCATACGGCGTACTGCTGCACGCGGCCGTTGAGACGGCGAAAATCAGTGTCCCCACTGTGGTTGACGCGTTGCTCGGGCGAACCGACTACGAGCGCTGCACGCGGCGGCTGGATTCCTGGTCCCGCAGGCTGGTCGAACATGCCCGAATTCAGCTCGACCCGCATGGTCTCGAGCACATCCAGCCCGACCAAAGCTACGTGGTGATGAGCAATCATCAGGGCGACTACGACATCCCTGTGCTGTTTCAAGCACTCCGAATTCCGCTGCGGATGGTGGCCAAGACAGAGCTGTTTCGTATCCCGATCTTCGGCCAAGCCATGCTGGACTCCGGCTTCATCGAATTGGACCGCAAGAACCGCAGGCGAGCCTTGCAGAGCATGAAGGTCGCCAAGCAGCGCCTGACCCAGGACAAGCTCAGCGTCTGGATCGCCCCCGAGGGCACCCGCTCGAAGTCCGGGGTGATGGCGCCGTTCAAGACCGGGGGTTTCCATCTGGCGGTCGACACCGGGGTGCCGATACTGCCGGTTTCCGTGTGTGGAACCATCAATGTACTGCGTTCCGGCGACAACAAAGTGCACAAGGGGCAGCCTGTACAGGTGCACGTGCATCCGCCGATAGACGTCAGCGACTACAACAAACAGCAGCTGCGCCAGTTAATGGGCCGCGTTCGCACAGCGATCGCCTCCAAACTGCCTCCCGAGTATCTCGACGAAGCCGATCGCTCGAGCGGGCAAGCGGACTAGCTGTCGCCGCTCGGCTAGCGAATGACGCCAGCTACCTTGGCCGTCTGCAGATCCGAGCTCCCCATCAGGAACTCATCGATGCCACGTGCGGCCTTACGCCCGTCGCTGATCGCCCAAACCACCAGGCTCTGTCCACGCTGCATGTCACCCGCGGCGAACACCCCCGGCACAGAGGTCATGAAGTTGTCGTCCACCTTCACGTTGCCGCGGTCCGTCAGCTCCACGCCGAGCTGCTCCAACAAGCCTTCTTTCTCGGGGTGCACGAAGCCCATGGCCAGCAATACCAGATCGGCTTCGACCTCGAATTCACTGCCCGGCACTTCCTGAAAGCGGCCGTCTTTGACTTCAACGCGCACGCATTCCAGCGCGGTGACCTTTCCGTCTTTGCCGATAACTTGCTTGGTCGAAACGCTGAAGTCCCGCGCGACCCCTTCCTCATGGGAGGTGGAGCTGCGATACATCAGCGGCCACAGCGGCCACGGCGTATGGGCTGCTGGTGAATCTGGTGGGCGAGGCATGATCTCGAAGTTGGTCACGCTGGTCGCGCCCTGACGATTCGAGGTGCCAATACAGTCAGACCCCGTGTCGCCGCCACCGATCACGATCACCTTCTTGCCCTTGGCAACAATCGCGACGTCATCTGGAACCGTCTCGCCGGCGACGCGCCGGTTCTGCTGCTCCAGGAAATCCATGGCAAAGTGCACCCCGTCCAGCTCGCGGCCGGGAACCGGTAGATCGCGGGGCTTGCGAGAGCCACCGGCCAAACACACGGCGTCGTATTGCGCCCGGAGTTCGTCCGCCGTGATGTCTTTGCCAACGTGCACGCTGGTCTTGAACGTCACGCCCTCGGCCTTCATCTGTTCGACGCGCCGCTCAATGATGCTCTTTTCGAGCTTGAAGTCCGGGATGCCGTAGGTCAGTAGACCGCCCAGGCGATCATCTCTTTCGAGCACCGTGACGTCGTGACCCGCGCGAGCCAGTTGCTGCGCCGCGGCTAGCCCCGCGGGCCCCGAACCCACCACCACGACCTTCTTTCCCGACTTCTGGCTGGGTGGACAGGGCTGGATGAGTTTGTCGGAAAATCCTCGGTCGGCGATCGACTTCTCGATCAGCTTGATGCTCACGGGGTCGTTGTTGATGTTGAGCACGCAGGAGGCTTCACACGGCGCCGGACACACGCGTCCCGTGACTTCTGGGAAGTTGTTCGTCGAGTGCAAGGCTTCAACAGCAGCGTCCCAATCGTCGCGATAGACGTGGTCATTCCAGTCGGGGATCAGGTTCCCCAGGGGGCAGCCCGTGTTGCAGAAGGGCACGCCACAGTCCATGCAACGCGCGCCCTGTAGCTGCAGATCTTCCTGCAGCACAGGTAGTTCGAACTCGCGATAGTCTTTGACTCGCTCCTGAACCTCGCGCTTCTTCGGGTTCTGGCGCTTGTACTCCATGAAGCCGGTAACTTTACCCACGGTATCCTTCTCGACGCTTTCTGTGAATTTTCTTCGAACTATGGTTGCTCGCCCAGTGTAGTTGCTCGACCGGTCTAGTTGCTCGACGCGGCCATTGGGCTCGAGCGCAGCTCCCCGCGCTCACGCATCGCTCGTTCTTCGAGCACGCGGCGGAATTCCCTGGGGAAGACTTTGACGAACTTCTTGGTGGTAGCGCTCCAGTCGGCCAACAAGCGCTTGGCCTTGGCGCTGCCGGTGCGGGCCACGTGCTCCTCGAGCAAGCTCTTGAGCGTGGCCAGATCTTCTGCCTCAGGCTCCACTAGATCAACCATGCCCAGGTTGCAGCGCTCAGAGAAGCCGCCGTCTTCGTCGAGGACGAACGCCAACCCGCCGCTCATCCCTGCGGCGAAGTTGCGCCCCGTCTTGCCGATGATCACCGCACGGCCGCCGGTCATGTACTCGCAGCCATGTTCACCGACGCCCTCGACGACAGCCCAGGCGCCGCTGTTTCGCACGCAGAAGCGCTCTCCAGCCACGCCGTTGAAGAACGCCTTGCCGCCGGTCGCGCCGTACAGCACGACGTTGCCAACCAACACGTTTTGATCGGCTTCGTAGGTCGTGCCCTTTGGCGGACGCACGCTGATCACTCCGCCGGCCATGCCTTTGCCGACGTAGTCATTCGCGTCACCCGCTAGGTCAAACGCCATGCCGGGAGTCATGAACGCACCAAAGCTCTGCCCAGCGGTGCCATGGAAGTGGATCTTGATCGTGTCTTCAGGCAAGCCAGCTGCACCGTGGGCCTTGGCCACGGCGCCCGCCAGCTGGGCACCCACCGTACGCTGGGTGTTGAGCACGCGCTGCTCGAACTCGACCGGCTGACGCTGATCGATCGCTGCTTTGCACTTGTCGATCAATTCTACGTCCAGTGAACGCTCCACGCCGTGATCTTGCTCTTGCTGCTTGCGTACGCCGACACCCTCGGCGGCATCTGCCGCCTTGAGCACGTCTGAAAAGTCCAGACGAGAAGCTTTCCAATGCTCACTGACGTCACGCACCTTGAGCTTGTCGGTGCGGCCGATCATCTCGTTGATGCTGCGGAAGCCGAGCTTTGCCATCCACTGGCGTGCTTCTTCGGCCACGTAAAACATGAAGTTGATGACATGCTCCGGCTTGCCTTCGAACTTCTTGCGCAGTTCAGGGTGCTGGGTGGCAATGCCCACCGGACAGGTGTTGAGGTGACACTTGCGCATCATGATGCAGCCCGAAGCGACTAGTGGCGCGGTCGCGAAACCAAACTCTTCGGCGCCAAGCAAGGCTGCGGTGACCACGTCACGTCCGGTGCGCATCTGACCATCCGTCTGCAAGAAGACGCGGCTACGCAGGTCATTCTTGACCAGAACCTGGTGCGTCTCTGCCAAACCGAGCTCCCAAGGCACCCCGGCATGCTTGATCGAGGTTTGGGGCGAAGCGCCGGTGCCGCCGTCGTAACCAGAAATCAGGATCACATCGGCGTGGGCCTTTGCCACACCCGCAGCAACGGTACCCACGCCCGCTTCCGCGACCAGCTTCACGCTGATGCGGGCCTTGGGGTTGGCCATCTTCAGATCGAAGATCAGCTGCGCCAAGTCCTCGATTGAATAGATGTCATGATGGGGCGGGGGAGAGATCAGCGAGACGCCCGGGGTCGAGTTCCGCGTCTTGGCGATGATTTCGTCGACCTTGTGTCCCGGCAGCTGGCCACCTTCCCCTGGCTTTGCGCCCTGGGCGATCTTGATTTGGATCTCGTCGGCGTTGACCAGGTAGTGAGTCGTGACGCCAAAGCGCCCCGAAGCCACCTGTTTGATCGAGCTCCGGCGCTCGTCCAGGAAACGCTCGGGTTTTTCGCCACCTTCGCCCGTATTGCTGCGGCCACCGATGCGGTTCATCGCGATCGCGAGATTTTCGTGAGCCTCTGCGCTGATTGAACCGAAGCTCATGGCACCCGTGGCGAAGCGCTTGATGATCTCACTTGCGGGCTCCACCTCTTCCAGGGGAATCGCCTCGCCCGTGGTGTCGAAGTCCCAGAGCCCACGCAAGGTGATGAAGCCGCGCGTCTGGTCGTTAATCAGATCTGCGTACTCCTGGAAGCTCTTGGCGTCCTTCAGCCGCACCGCACGCTGCAACGCGCCGATCGCTCGGGGGCTCCACAAGTGACGCTCGCCTTGGGCGCGGTAGTGGTAGTTCCCCCCGATCGCCAGGCGCTTCTGAGCTTCCTGACGCGGGAATGCGTGCGCGTGCCGCATCGCGCTCTCTTTGGCCAGCACATCCAGGTCGATGCCTGAGATGCGAGAGGCCGTGCCCGAGAAGTAACGTTCAACCAGGTTGGGTGACAGCCCGATGCATTCGAAGATCTGCGCGCCGCGGTAGCTCTGCAGTGTGCTGATGCCCATCTTCGACATCACCTTCTTCATGCCCTTGTTGATCGCGCGAATGAAGTGTTGCTTGGCTTCGTCGGGATCGCTCACCTGATGCACCAGACCATCAGCGACCATCTGCTCGATGCTCTCGAACGCCAGGTATGGCGCCACCGCCCCGGCGCCGTAACCTGTAAGCAGACAGAAGTGGTGCACCTCGCGCGCTTCACCGGTCTCCACGATGATGCCGAGTTTCATGCGCGTGCCTGCGCGTACTAGGTGGTGGTGGACGGCAGCCGTCGCGAGCAGCGCCGGCACGGGCGCGCGCTTTTCGTCGGCGTTGCGATCACTCAGGATCACGAAGCTGTGCTCGTTTTCGATCGCCACGGTGGCCGAGCGGCACAATTCATCCAGCGCCGCCTTGAGGCCAGCTTCACCTTCGCTGACGTTGTACAGCATGTCGAGCGTCGGCGGCTTACGCTGGTGCATCACTTTGGCGTGACGCAGCTTGGCCAAGTCTTCATCCGTGAGGATGGGGTGGGGCAGCTCCAGCATCTGCGCTTGATCTGGCAGCGCTTTGAGCAAGTTGCCCTCCGACCCAATATAGGTCTTCAGACTCATCACCAGCTCTTCACGGATCGGGTCAATCGCTGGGTTCGTCACCTGAGCGAAGTGCTGTTTGAAGTAGTTGTAAAGCAGCTGAGGCTCGTCGCTGAGCACTGCCAGCGGAGTGTCGGTCCCCATGGAACCAGTAGCTTCAGCGCCATTTTGCGCCATCGGCGCCATCAAGATGCGCAGATCTTCGAGTGTGTAACCGAACATGCGCTGACGCTGAACCAGTGGCAGCGTCGCTTTGGGCGGGGCTTCACCCGGGTCATTCAGGTCGGCCAGGCTGAGCTTGTTGTCCTTCAGCCACTTGCCGTATGGCTGGGCGCTGGCCAGGCCCTGCTTGAGCTCTTCGTCTTCGACCACGCGGCCTTCTTCGAGATCCACCAGGAACATGCGCCCCGGCTCCAGCCGGCCGCGACGCTCGACTTGTTCGCCAGGGAACTCCAGCACGCCCGTCTCAGAGCCCATGACCACCGTGCCGTCTTTGGTGATCACCCAGCGTGCGGGACGCAGGCCGTTACGGTCCAGGATCGCGCCGATGCAGCGACCATCGGTGAAGGCCAATGCGGCCGGGCCGTCCCATGGCTCGATCAGGCAAGAGTGATACTCGTAGAAGTCCTTCTTGGCCTGCGGCATCTGTTGGTCATTTTGCCAAGCCTCAGGCACTAGCATCATCATCACGTGGGGCAGGCCGCGGCCGCCGTGAAACAGCAACTCCACGGCGTTGTCCAACGACGCCGAATCGCTCGCGTTCGGCGTGATGACGGGGCGAATGTGCTGGATGTCGTCACCGAAGACCTCTTCGCCGAACATCTGTTCGCGCGCTTTCATCCAGGCGCGGTTGCCACGCATGGTGTTGATCTCACCATTGTGACAAAGCATGTGGAACGGCTGCGCCAGTTCCCATGCGGGGAACGTGTTGGTGCTGAAACGCTGGTGCACCATGGCCAACGCGCTAGCCATCGAGTCTTCGTTGAAGTCCTTGTAGAAAGCTTCGAGCTGTTCAGCGAGCAACAGCCCCTTGTAGACGATCGTCCTGCACGACAGGCTGGCGATGTAGAAGCCTGTGCGCTCACCGTGTTGCTGGCGCACGGTGTTCTCGGCCCACTTGCGAATCGTGTATAGCTTGCGCTCGAAGGTAACGGGGTCCTCACCTCCACAACCAATGAACACCTGCTTCATCACTGGCAGGGTCTGACGCGCTAGCGGACCGCATTGCTGCTCGTCGATCGGCACGTCGCGCCAGCCCAGCACTTTTTGCCCCATGCCCAGGATCTTGTCCTCGATCGCGCGCTCACATTGACCACGCAGCTTCTCGTCCTGAGGCAGGAACACGAAACCCACGCCGTACTCGGTCGGCTTGGGTAGCTCAAAACCCAGCCTTTTCGCTTCCGCGGCGAAGAAGTCGTGAGGGATTTGCAGAAGCAGCCCGGCCCCGTCTCCGGTCAACGGATCGCAGCCGCAGGCCCCGCGGTGAACGAGATTCTGCAGGATCTGGATCCCTTGGCGCACGATCTGATGGGAGGCTTTGCCGTGGATGTTGGCCACGAACCCGAAACCGCAGGCATCATGCTCGAATCGGGGATCGTAGAGACCGGATCGGGGCGGCAAAGTCATGTTCTTCCTTTGGTTCCTCGTGAGTAGGGGCTGGGTTGCTTAGCGGGGACTGCCGGGGGGAGTCGAGCCAAAAGTTTCGGGAGGTACAGCCGAGGAAACGCGTCGCGCATCTGGCCGACAGCTGCCGCGGTCGGGTTTGGCGTGAATTTCACTGCTAGCGAATCCCCCGCGGTGGGTCAGGATCCCTGCAGCGACTCCGCCCTGAGGCTGGGGCATTGTGTATGTGTCGGGGAGACTGTTCAAGCGAAAAGCCCCCAGCTGTGGGTTCCGAAACATGCAAATTCCAGCGCGATCCGGGGGGTAGCCGGGCTGGGCGCGCATTTTTGTTTCGTTAATGTTTCAGCTAGATGGGCCGGGTCCGGGGTGCGTCACGGCGCCGCATCTTGGCAGCAGCGAAAGCCAACCTCGTAACCCCAGTCATCTTCCTTGTGAAAGCGGACTGTGGGACGACAACGATCACGGACCGGCCCCCACCAACCGCCTTTGAGTCCGGAGCGACGCGGATAGCTCGCCCCCGGTATCTCCACCCACTCGTTGACGTTGCCGTTCATGTCGTACACCCCAAACGGCGACACACAAGCTGAGAAGGAGCCTGCGGGTTCACGTTGGTCCACACGCTCGAAGGCCTGCCGGCAAGTGGCATCCCCCTGGCACGCTTCCCAGCGCAGGAAGCGCCCCTTTGGCGGAATGTACATCCGGTCGAGCACGCAGCTGGTTGGGTCTCTGCGAAAGCCGTAGGTGTAGGGCAGCATCTCGGGGCCCTCGCAAGCAAATAGCCACTCGCTGTCCGAGCACAGGCGTTTGCCTTGGCCCTCGCACAAGGCCTTGGCCTCGGTCCATTGAGTCAACACGCGAGGCTTCACGCCCGGCTGGTTCGGCCATTCGTAGCGGTCGATACAGTACCGCATCAGCTCGCGCTCGTCTGAGCGACAGCGACTGGGCTGTTCAAACAGCGTGCAGCGTTCGCTCTGAGTCTGGTCGGAGCGGTACTGTGGGTGATGTTCGCGGCAGACCTGTTCGGCATCCGGGCAGAATTCTCCATCCACTAGAGCCATGTCCGCCGGGCAGCCCGCGATCGCAGCAGCCTGCCGCACGCCGCCGTCATGGGTTGCGTGGTGCTGCTGGCTGACAATTGCCTGGGTGACCCCGGGCCGCGCGACGGGCTCGGCGCCAAGCGGATCTTCGGCGCGGCCACAACTGGTCAGGCCGTTGCTCAGGCTCGCTCCCGCTAGCCCGGCGACCAGCCAGCGAGTGGGACGGCAAGCGCTCACCCCGGCGTTGGTATCACGGCCGACCCAATGCGGCCAAAATCACCGGGGACTGGTGGCGCCCCGGGCCCCTCAGCTAGGCTGCCGAGTACTTTGAAACACACGACGAGAGCCTGGTGGGTATGGATATTTCCGACCCTGGCCCTGGCTGATCTGCTGCTGAGCGTTTGGCTATGACGGAGCTTGCCAGCGCCGTCACAGCCACCGTTCGCCGCCACCCAGGTTGGCTCGGGCTCGGGATCTATGCTCTCGGGCTCGCCATGTTGTTGCTCCAGTCAGAGGAGCTGAGCTTGTCGCTGTCCGAGGTGAGTCAACTCGGCGCTATGCGCTCCGCGCTCGAGCTAATGCAACGCGCGGCTTCCGACGGCGCGACCTCCTTAACCGACAAGCGCGCCGGGCATATCTATCGCAGCTTCAGCGGATTGCCCGAGTGGTTGGTGTTTTTCAATGCCTGGGCGTACTCGCACCTCGGCAGCCTGACCGGAGCTCGTTTGGGTCAGCTGTTGTTCAATGCGCTGATGCCGCTCGGTCTGTTCTGGTGGCTAGCGCCAGCCCTGGGAAACCGCTGGGCCCTGGCGGGAAGCCTGGTGCCTCTGTTGCTACCCCGCTGGCTGTGCGGCGCCGTCCAGTTGGATTCCGCTTGTTTGGTCGCCAGCGCCTGGACGTTGCTCTTGGGCGCGCAAGCGCAGTTTGGTCAGGCACGCCGAGTGCGCTCGCGGGTAGGGTGGACCGTTCTTGCCGGGACGTGCTTTGGCTTTGGCCTGACGTTCTCCTGGTTTGCAGCGCTGGTCCTGCCCGTGCTGGTGGCCACGTCCGCTCGCTCGTACTCGAGCTCTCGGGCGACGCTGTCACTGCCGAGTACAGCGCTGGCTTGTGTACTGCTGGGGCCAGCATGGCTGATGCTGCTATCCCCGGAGCTGCTCTCTGGCGGTCCTCTGAGGCTCGCTGATAGCTGGCTGCACGACCTAGACGCTCCGGCAACAACGTTGATGTTTTACGGTGGGCCGCTGCAAAACGCTGCTTGGCCCTGGTTGTATCAGGCCGACTGGCTGTGGACGACGACCCCAGTCGCGCTGCTGGCGCTGTCGAGCGTCGGGTTCTTGTTGCTTGTGGCCTGGTCGATACCCGCGAAACATCTTTCATTGCCCGACGTTCGCCGCAGCTTGAGCGCCAGCGTTGGCAGCTCTCAACCGTTTATCCAAGCGGCTCTGCTGCTGCTCGTCGTCGGGCTGTGGCCAGCGGTGGGACCCGTCAAGAGTTCCGCGTTCGAGGCCCGCCCAGAGCTGCTGCTCATGCCGCTGGCCGCGTTCGCGGTTTTTGGAGCTCGGGTCCTGGCGGGGTTGCCCAACGTTCCAGGTGTGGGTTGGCTTCAAGCCACCGCGGTGCCGCTACTGCTGTTGAGCGTGTTCGGCATGCGCACGGGGCACGTCGCCTACTCCTGGCTCCGAGGCGGACCGGCTGCGGCAACTGCCAGCCAGCAGCACGATCCCATCGATGGCAGAGCCCTGCAAAGCATCGCAGATCAGATTGGCAATGACCGCCTGGTGTACAGCCAGCAGCTGTCCAAGTCGTGGCTGCAAGAAATGGTCGCAGTCGGGCGTGCGAAATGGAAGGTGGCGAGCAAGGCCAGCCAAGCCGATCTGGTGCTCGAACGCCTGCCGTCGGACGCAGCCGCCGCGGCGCCCAGCGTTTCCCGCGGTAGGCTACTGCTCTGGGCCGCTCGCCCGCGCTGAGCGGGCTCAGTTGTCGCGCGTTCCGTGCTCGCTCGGCTCAGCCCCCAGCTGCGCGGACATTTCGTCAGCGTTGACCTTCGCCATGGTGCAGTTGCCAGTGAAGCGAACGCCTTTGTCCATGAAGATCTCCGGCGCCTGAAGGTTGCCGTTCACTTCCGCTGGGACGTACAGCTCAATCGCTCGGATCGCTCGCACGTTGGCGTTCACTTGGCCCCCACGGATGATGACGGTGCCCGCCAGTACATCCCCATCGACGACCGCCCCTTCTCCGACGATCAGCGTATCGTCACTCAGGATCTCGCCTCGAAAAAAACCATCGATGCGCACCCGTCCTTCGAAGTGCAGCTTACCTTCGAAACGCGTGCCGCGGCCCAACAGTGCCGTGATCTCGTTGGCAGGAACCCGGGAACTCATCGCAACCGAATCAATACTGTTTAAAACCCGCTTTGGCAATTTGCACTTAGCACTGCCGCTCCGAAACCGGCCACCGCTGAGCAACTCGCAGCACTGCTCAGAAGCTCAGTCGCACTCGAATTGGTGCGAACCGAACCCCTGAACAAAAAACACCTGGGTATATTTTTGTCTAAGTTTGGTCAAAACTGGGCGGATTGGAAATCGAGACAAGCACGCGCTCGACGGCGGCAGCCAAGAGTCCCGCCTGGCCCACCCGGGCCGAACGGCTCACGCACTCGTTGCGTGAGACAGAGGCGCACGTCTGGGGGAGAGACGGAAAGTGAGCGAAGCAGCGAGCAAGCTCGAGCGCACCGATGAACCGATTCGCGTATTGGTTGCCGATGATGAACCGGCGCTCCGGCGCAGCTGCGCTCGCATGCTGATCAGTCGCGGCATGCACGTCACCACCGCCGAAGACGGCGCCAAAGCTATGGAGCTCCTGGCAGAGGAGCCTTTCGACGTGGCCTTGGTCGACTTGATGATGCCCAACGTCGACGGCCTAGAACTGTTGGACCACATTCGAGACCAACACGCGGATGTCGAAGTCGTGTTGATGACCGCATACGGCAACGTCGAGACTGCGGTGAAGGCTGTGCAGGCTGGCGCTTACAACTTCCTGACGAAGCCGTTTCGCTCCAACGACGAAGTCGGGCTGATCATCACGCAGGCGGCGGAACGCAGAAATCTGAAGGCGCACGCGGAACGCCTCGAGCGCCGCCTGGCTATCAGCCAGGATGGTTTTGGCGGCATGATCGGCAGCTCGACGATCATGAAAGACGTGTATCGCAAGGCGATGGACGTCGCCGTGACCAAGGTCACGGTGCTGATCTTAGGTGAGTCTGGAACCGGAAAAGAGCTGACGGCTCGCGCAATCCACGACCACTCGCCGAGGAAGAACAAGCCATTTGTGGCGGTCAATTGCTCGGCCATCCCCGAAGGCGTGGTCGAAAGCGAGCTGTTTGGGCACGTCAAGGGCGCCTTCACGAACGCGACTGCACCGCGCCCCGGGTTGTTCGAAGCGGCCAACCACGGGACGATCTTTTTGGATGAGGTGGGGGACTTGCCCCCCCAAGCCCAGGTCAAGCTTCTGCGCGTGCTGCAGGAAGGCGAAATCAAGCGGGTCGGCTCCAACGATACACGTCACGTCGATGTACGCGTCATAGCGGCCACCAACCTGGATCTACGACGCAAGATCGACAGCGGTACATTCCGAGAAGACCTGTTCTACCGTCTCAACGTGGTGGCCATCAACCTGCCGCCCTTGCGGGAACGACGGGAGGACATCCCGTCCCTGGCGTACCATTTTCTGAAGAAGCACTCGGCGAAGGTGGGCACCAAGGTCAACAAGATATCGACCGCCGCTGTGGATCTGCTTTCGGCGCAAGCCTGGCCGGGTAACGTGCGCGAGCTCGAGAACGCTATCGAACGCGCCGTCGTATTTGCCAAAGATACGGTATTGCCTGAGCACCTCGGATTGGGCAAGGCTCGCCCCAAACCAGTCGAAACCGCCCCTCTGTCAGAAGACACCCCCGTCATTGGATTGCCCGAAGGACTCCCCGATCTGCCATACCGAGAAGCCAAGGCTCAAGCCCTCGCCATCTTCGAGCGTTTCTACTTCAGCGCCCTGCGTAACCGCACCAGCGCCAACGTTTCTGAGGCAGCTCGTCAAGCGGGTCTCGATCGCTCGAACTTCCGGCGCGCGGTGCGTCGCGCAGGCATCAAGTGGCGAGACGATGACGACGCCGACGACCCATCTTCACGAGTCTAGGATGAAGTTCAGGCCAGTCGTCGCGACCTGGGTGAGCCTGGCGCTCCTGCTGCCCGCCGCCGCACGGGCTCAACTGCCACCCGTGCCCGCTGCCGAGGCTAAAGCAGCGGAGCGGCCGGCGCCTACGCGACGAGCGTACAGCCTCCGGCAATGCTTGGAGCTCGCCGAACGCAACTACTCCAGCGTGGCGGAAGCCAACGCACGGCTCGCACAGGCGCGGGCCCAACTGAGCCAGGCCAGAACGGCCCCATTCAGCGACTTCAGCAGCACGGCTGGCGTCGCCTTGGCGCCGACAGTACGCGGCACCAACATTTACAGTCCGAACACGGACGTCGCCCTGACCAAAGACATGGCCCTGGCTTGGCAAGTTGGCGTGGAGGGCACGATCCCATTGTGGACGTTTGGCAAGATCAGCAGCGTGGTCGACGCCGCCAACGCCCAAGTGCACCTGAAACAGCATGAGGTTCAAAAGGTCCGCAACGAGCTCAAGTTGAACGTGCGGCAGGCGTACTACGGCGTGCTGTTCGCACGTGACGCATTGGATCTCGTCCGGGAAGCGATTCGCCGTATCGACAAGCACGTCAATAGTCTGGAGCGCGCGGTCGAAGAAGAAGATGCCGACGAGGTCCCGCTGTTCAAGATGAAGATGTACCAAGCGGAGCTCCAGGCTCGGGAAAGTGAAGCCGCCCGGCAAGAAGCGATCGCCATGGCAGGCTTGCGGCTGCTCGTGGGCGCCAAGTCATTCGAGATCCAAGCGGACTCACTGCCGCAGCCCCGCCACCACCTGGCTCCGCTGAGTCATTATCTATCCGCGGCCCGCCTGCATCGCCCGGAAGTGAACATGGCGCGGGTCGGCGTGATCGCTCGACAAGCGCAACTACGACGCGAAAAAGCTCGCTACTTCCCAGATCTGGGGCTGTCGCTCAGCGGCGGTTGGTCGCAGGCGCCGGAAGTGACGGATCAGCTCAATCCGTTCGTCAGCGATCGGGCCAACTACCTCAGGTATGGCGCAGCGATAGGATTGCGTTGGAAGCTCGATTTCTTGCCGCAGAGCGCCCGTGTCGCCGAAGCCCAAGCCAAGCTCGACGAGATGCGGGCTACCGAACAGTACGCGCTGGGTGGCATCGGGGTTGAGGTCGAAAAGGCGTTCATTGAAGCGCAGGACGCGAAGCGGCGTCTGGATGCCTACACGCGGGCCGCTCAATACGCTCGTCGTTGGTTGATCACCGTCCAGCAGGGCATAGATATCGGAGTGTACGAAGACGAGGACGTAGTGACCCCAGCCAAGGAGTACGCGCTCAAGCGCTTCAGTGAGGTAGGGGCCACCTACGACTATCAGATGGCGCTAGCCAGACTAGCCCTGGCCACAGGTTGGGACGCCGTAGCGCCCGTCGATTGACGGGCGGCTTTGCCCGGGCGTGCCGCGATCGGACGAACTAGGAGATGATCGCTCGGTGGCGCGTTTCGCGCTCGTCGAGCTTCTTCTCGACGCTCATCAGCGCGTTGTCGACCGACTCACGTAGGATCTCGATCACGACGTTCAGATTGCCCTTGAGCGCCTCATAGTAGCGCTGCCGCTCGGTGAGGTGCACGATCGCTGGCGGGTGATCAGCGCGCAACAACAGCAAGTTCATGAACAGCCGCACGACTTTGCCGCTGTCATGCTCGAAGGGGAAGATCCGCAGCAAGTCGTAGTGCACACGTCCGGCGATCCTGAGCGGGTTTCGCAGCTTTTTGGGCTCGGGACCGTTGAGCCAGTCAAACACCTGACGAACCTTGTAGGCGATCTTGTCGGGCGCGGCGTACTCGTGAAAATACAGGCGGTGCTGAGGCACGTCTCGGCGATACTTCACCGTCTTCAGATCGCCTTCCTCAGGGTGTAGCGTGAGGTAAATCCGCTTCAGCACGTCTAGGTTGATCGGCTGTCGCTTCTTCTCACCCAAATCCGTAACCAGGGCGATCGCTTCCTTGTGCCGACGAATGCTCTCGCACACTGATTGCAGGCTAGAGTCGGGCACAACGCTGACGTCCGGATTGATCCCCGTGCGCAGCTCTTCGTAAGTGTAGACCAGGCCTTCTAGGGCGCTGTCGTGATAGATCCACGACATCAGCAAGTTTTCTTCATAGTCCCGACGAAACTCGGTCTCGACAGTCTTGAGCCGCTTCTGGATCAGTGCGTACCGCTCCTCGAGGGTCTCGGGCTTTCGCTCCGGTGGGGGAGGCGGGATCGTCGGCGGGCGCGGTGGATCGTTCGGCGCCGGTGGCGGGATGGTGCGCAGATTCGCAAACTTCGTGGTGGATTCTCCACCGACGCGCGTTCGCGACTGATCTGGGATCGAATTCGGGCTGTACACGCGAGAGCTGGTCGACATGCGACTGGCGGCTCGCGAACGCGTACTCGCCTTGGAAACTCGACCTTCCAGGGCCTTGCGAACGGCTTCGCGCTCGGCGCGAATCCGCTGCTGCTCGGCTTCTTTGGCCTTGCGATACGCTTCCTGCGCCGCTTCCTTTTCCTGCCGGAGGCGTTCGCGTTCAGCGTCACGCTCTTGTCGGAGGCGCTCCTTTTCGGCTTCGCGTTCTTGTCGGAGGCGCTCCTTTTCGGCTTCGCGTTCTTTGCGAAGGCGCTCCTTTTCGGCCTCGCGCTCCTTCTTCTGCCGTTCCTTTTCGGCCTCTTTCTCGAGCCGCTTGCGCTCTTTTTCGGCCTCTTTCTCGAGCCGCTTGCGCTCTTTTTCGGCCTC
>JBNLEN010000020.1:0-60383 GCA_050304975.1 Polyangiaceae bacterium | reverse complement strand
GTACTCCGGCTCGGAGTTGGTGGTCTATTCCTTCTTCTTCTTCTTCTTCTTGGGCTCGAAGCTGATGCTGCGCCGGTCGATCACTTCGTTTTCTCCGTCCAACGTGAGGCGCTGCATGGAGCCAACGCTCGCACCGGTGCGCTTGTTGGTCACCTTGACGGTGTACTCCCCTGCCTCAAAACCACGTGCCCGAGTGATCTTGAACGTGAAGCGCGTCCGCTTTTGAATCTTACCGGTACCGGGGTCCATGAAGCCCACATCGACGGTCTCCAGCAAGGGCGCCTTGCCTTCCAGCGGAACGCGGCGAAACTGCGGTTCATCGTTGCCGTCAACCAGTGAACGTTCGAAGTAGGTCTTCGGCTCGAACTTGAACTGCATCGGAACGTGAGCGAAGTCCGGCGCCTTGTTCATGTGGAACTCGAGCTCCACGCGCCAAGCTTCATTGCTCTCTTTGATCTTCGTCTTTTTCCAGACGACGCGCCCCGAGGCGGAAGCTGTGGTCACCGACAACAGCGCGGTCAGCAGCACGCTCATCAGTACGACTAGCTTGAGGGTCAGGCTTCGCTTCATTCTTCTCTCGCTCCGTTTGGCTCGAATGGGGACCATTTCATAGCCGTCCGTCGGGAGATTTTGAACCCGTCGCGCGCTTTTTCCGGAAACTGGCCGCGCCTGGGGCCGAGCTATCGGGGTCAGCGTTGGCGCTGGCGACAACCACATCCCCCCGCCGCGGCCGCTGCCGGCGGGGCCAGCACCGGCCCTTTCGGCCAAGGAGGAACCAATGGCTCAAGCCATGGCGCACTTTTGCGCCCCTACTTCTGCGGACCTGCTCGCCTCCGCCCCTTCCCAGGGGCCGCGAATCGTCGAAACCAGCAAGCTCAGAATCGCCCCCCCGCCGGGGCGCAGCCGTTTGGCCCCCACGCTCGCGCTCGGCGAGCACCTGTTGCAATTGTTGCGGGAGTCGGGCGAGGTGGATCGTAATCTACGGGGTCCGAAAGATACCTCGTTTCGCAAGCTGGCAGAGCGCTTGGACTCAGTGATCGGCGCCTCGAGTATGTGGCGGGCCGTCGTCATCTTCGAACTCTCCCTGGAGCATCCGGAGTTGGCCCACTACAAGCACTTGGGTGTGGCACACGTCAGCGTCCTGTTGAGATTCCGCGGACGCCTGCGACTGGCGCTCATGCGCAAGGCGGAAGCCCTCCGCTGGTCGCGGCGACGGCTGCAACGCGAAGCCCGAGCCATCGTTGACTCGGAAGCCACGGAGGAAGTGGCGCTGCAGCGCTTCGATCTACAGCGCTTCGTGGCCCCAAGCTCGGACTGAATCCCTGCTTGCGCTTTGTGCACACCGGGGCCGACTTCATGTTATGAGACGCGCTCAAATGGCCAAAGCGAAGAACGCGATCAGTCCCACACGGTCCGAGAACTACCCCGAATGGTATCAGCAGGTCGTCGGCGCCGCAGACCTTGCCGAAAACTCGGGGGTACGCGGCTGCATGGTGATCAAGCCTTGGGGGCTATCGATCTGGGAAAATATCAGACGCGAACTGGACGCACGCTTCAAGGCAACCGGTCACAAGAACGCCTACTTTCCCCTGTTCATCCCCGTCTCTTACTTGGCCAAGGAGGCCGAGCACGTCGAGGGCTTCGCCAAAGAATGCGCCGTCATCACCCATCATCGCTTGGAAGCGGGGCCCGAAGGAGGCCTTGTCCCTGCGGGGCCGCTCGAAGAGCCCTTGGTCGTTCGCCCCACCAGCGAAACTATCATCGGCGAATCGTTTGCCAAATGGGTGGAGTCCCACCGCGACCTACCGCTGCTGATCAATCAGTGGGCAAACGTGGTTCGTTGGGAAATGCGCACCCGCATGTTTCTGCGCACAGCGGAGTTCCTATGGCAGGAGGGACACACGGCCCACGCCAGCAAAGAAGAGGCGGAAGCGGAAACCCATCAGATGCATCAGATTTACGTGGAGACGGCAGAGAATGTGCTCGCCATGCCTGTGGTCGCCGGCGAGAAGACTGCTGCCGAGCGTTTCCCGGGGGCGGACGCCACCTACACGATCGAAGCCATGATGCAGGACCGAAAGGCCTTGCAAGCCGGTACCGCCCACTTCTTGGGCCAAAACTTCTCCAAGAGCGCCAACATTCGATTCACTGACAAAGATGATCAGCTGAAGTTCGCGTGGACCACTTCCTGGGGCGTATCAACCCGGTTGATCGGTGGATTGATCATGACCCACAGCGACGATGATGGCTTCATCTGTCCCCCGCGAGTGGCGCCATCGCATGTCGTCATCCTACCGATTACCTTCAAAGCTGATAATCCAGGAGCGATCCTCGAGTACTGTGAGAAGCTGGCTGAAGAACTGCGTGCGCAACGCTACGCAGGGCACTCAGTCGAAGTCGAAGTCGACTCGCGCGATGCCAGCGGCGGAGAGAAGCTGTGGAGTTGGATCAAAAAAGGAATCCCCCTGCGCGTCGAGGTTGGACCGCGTGACATCGCTTCCGATAGCGTGTTCGTGGGCCGACGAGACAAGCCACACAAAGAAAAGAAGTCCGTTTCTCGCCAAGAGTTCGTGCAGACGGTTTCCGACACGTTGACGGAGATCCAGGACAACCTGTTGCAGCGTGCAAAAGACTTTCGCGCCGAACACACGCGAACCATCAACGCGAAGGACAAGTTCATCAAGTTCTTCACTCCCAAAACTGAGCCCAACAAGCCAACGCCCATTCACGGGGGCTTTGCGCTCAGCCACTTCTGCGGCGACTCTGAACTTGAGGAGCAGATCAAGCGTGAACATGGCGTCACGGTGCGCTGCATCCCAGCAGAGGGGCAGTTGGAAGGAAGCCACGAACCGGGCAAATGTATCTTCACTGGCAAGCCGAGCGCTCAGCGCGTGCTGTTCGCGAAAGCCTACTGAGTCTGCGACGAAACGATGCAGCGGAACACCACCGCTGCCGTCGATTCGGGATTTTGCCAACACGGGGGCGGCGCCGCAGCTATCGGCACTTCTTCGAGCAGTTCAGCGTCTTCTGCGCCCTCGATGAAGCCGGGCAGCAGCTCCCTCCCATCTCGAATCAAGCGCCCTTGGATGATCCAATTCAGGCAGCGTTTTTGCTGACCATCAAGCGCCTGCCAGCTGCCGAGAGGCGGCACGTGCACCAGGTACAGCTCGGCATCTTCACTACTCAAGATGCTGTGGCTGCCCACCAGCTGGGAAAGCTGTTGCGCGGGAAAATCAGTCCGGGTCCTGGAGACTTCGACTGAAGCCGCGCGCGCACGCCCGGCGAGAGCTTCTGGCTTGTTGAGACGCAAACGAACGCGCTTGAGGTGAGGTTGCGTGCACAGCAGCATGGCGCTCAGCTCGTGCGCTGCGACCTCCATCAGGTAGTAGCGTCGGAAACGCAACATCGCCGTTATTGCATCCGCGACTTGGGAGTAGTCGATGGTGTCAGCGATCTTGCCACTCCGACCCGCCAGGCGCGCATCAAGCTCCAGCTCGGCATCAAGCACAATTCGTTGCTCTGCGAGTCGCTCCGCTGGCCAAATCCCAACGATGCACTGAAGCTCCAGCTCGTGAATGCGAATGATGTCCGTCGCCATCAGTGAGTCACACGCTCCCGCAATCGCTCGACGGTGTGGATCGTGACCGGCCAGGAGAGCGCCTCTCTGGTCCACTCGGCCTGCTCGTCAAACCGCCAATCCACCTTGAGCGTGTAGTGTCCCAACACCGGTGGGTACGGCAACCCGATCGTGCGAGTCCGAAATCGACGGGTGACCGATCGGTGCTTGAACTCGCGGCTAGGGGTTTCCAATCCGCTAGCGGCCACCATGACGAACCTCACCCAGAAATCTCTGCCGGTCTCGTCGCTATCGAGGTTCCAATAGGCGTGAAGCTCCAAGGGCACCAATCCGTTGGGTGGGGTGCCCGCGCCCGCGGGCACATTGATTTGCTCGACCAAGTTGAACAGGCTCGCGTTGTTGGACTGCTGGTCCATCGATGAGCCGCCACAAACAGTCAGGAAGTAGCAGTTGGGCACGACCCGGGTCGTTTAGCACCCGGAGCGGGCGTTTGAACAGTCACTAGCCGGCTCGTAGGCCAGCCGAGGGGAGTACTCGGGATCGCCGATCCTGGCGCACCCGGAACTGTGCGGGGATCAGACACGCGTCGTCGCTGGCGGAGGACTGCCCCACAAGACCGTCAAGGCCTAGCACCTGGGCAGCTCAAAGCCTGATGAGCCACGAGCCAGTCGCCAACTGCACGATGCTGAGCGCCCCGACGGTGAACAATGCGGCACCGATCCAGCGGGCTGACACTGACGTCCACTGCCAGAAACGGGACACAGCGAAGCTGTCGCGCGATTGAGCATAGCGGCGAAGTCCAATGCTGAAATGTATCGTGGTCGTCGCCAAACCGAAAAGGTACGTCATTGCCATCACTGGTATGCCCAGCTCCGTTGTACTCGACATGAGCGCACACAGCTCACTGTGCAGATCAGTTCGGCGCAGCTGCCCGCTCAAAACGCGGTAGCGGAACTGGTACAAGTGAAACGCAATGAAAACGAAGGTCACGAGTCCAGTGGCACGCAGCCACCAAGCGTCGCTCGGATCATCAGGCTTGGTTGTGGAACGCCTGCCAAGCGCCGCGCCATTCCGCGCAGACTCGGGGCTCGTGAAGCTGACGTACAGTCCGTACGCGGCGTGAAACGTGAGCGGCAAATAGACCAACAGAATCTCCAGTGCGACCACCCAAGTCTGCATCTGCCACTGGTAGGGATCGTCGCCGAACAAGACACGCGCGTTGAGCGCTAGGTGCAGCGCGAGAAAACCGCCTAGCGGTACAATACCGGTCAGCGATTGCCACTGCCTGAGCCGCGGACTCTGACTTTCTGTTGAAGCAGTGCTAGACACTTAGTGGCCTCCACTGCCTCGCTGCTCTCGCTCCCCCATTTCTGTCTCCATGCGCCTGCAAACGATGATAGCCGCCACCACCCTGATTGCGGCAACTTGTCTAGCTTGCGGGGCGAATACACCGACCGGTCCGAAGCCCAAACCCGCGCTCGGGGCCAGTGGCTCGTCGCAGCTCGAGTTCCGCGAACTCTCGCGAGCCTGGCATGCCGCCACGCCAGAGCGGCGCAATCAATTGGACCAAGCGCTGCGCGAGTTCATCCAGAAGTATCCTCGTGACGAGCTACGGCGCCCCGCCAACGTGTACTTGGCGTGGATCCTAATACAAAAAGGTGAGGTTCTAGAAGCGAGAGAAAGAATCAGTCTGGTCAAGGCGGGGCCGGAGGGGGCAGCACAAGACTTCGCGGTCGTGGCCGAAGCGGCACTGCTCACTCACTACGGACAAGCGAAAGAAGCCATCAAGCTGCTGAGGCCGATCCAAGGCAAGGTCATCGATCCGGTCGAGCGCTTCCTGGCGACGGAGCAACTGGTCTACGCCGCCATGGCCTCAGAGTACTACACCGAAGCGGTACTTTACTTGGTGGATTGGGCACACCAGGCAGCGGAACGCGATCGGCCACGTGTGCATGAAGCCGCAGAGTCGCTGTTGCGTCGCGTGCCTCAGCGCTATCTCGAAGAAGTGTTGCCCCGGCTCGAGCCGACTGAGGACGACCCCCAGCGACTGAGTTCTCCCCTGCGCTACGCGCAAAGGCAATGGCTGTACTCAGCTGTCAGCACTAGGCTCGCCAGCTTGGCACTAGAGTCAAAAAACGTGGAGCTCGCGCAGAAAGTGCTGACGCACAACCCGAGTCTCGGAGGCACGAACGGCAACTCCGAACAGCTGGTACGGTTGGCGACGGGCGCGGAGACCAACGTGACCATTTCCAGCCGCACCGTCGGGCTGCTGTTGTCCACTCGCGACCAAGTCGCGCGTCGGCACTCCAGCGAGGTCGCCAGCGGATTGGCGCTCGCACTCAACCCACGCCCGCTAGGAAACGCGGCCCGACTCAACCTCGTGTTTTCTGAAGACTCTGGAAATGATTCTGAGCGGGCGCTGCACGATTTGACGAGCGCCGGTGCGGCGCTGATCGTCGCTGGCGTGGACGCACTGTCCGCCGTCGGAGCGGCTCAATATGCGGCACGACTGAAAGTGCCTGTCCTGCTGCTAGAGCCCATTCCCAAGGTAGGGGACTTTGTCTTTTCGCTTGGCCTGTCTGCGACGCAACAGCTGGCGGTACTGCAGTCCGGGCTCACTGCGGAAGGCGCCGCCATCGCGCGCACGATCATCGTTCGTCAAGAGGAGTGTGTCTTGCCTGACGTCGCGGGCACTTCTCGCTTTCCGATCACGTCGTGGAAAGAAAGCGGAACCCAAGCCGTGATCCTGATGACCAGTGATGAATGCGCCCGGGAGGTGCACTCCGAGGCGGCAGCCCAGGGCCTGCACCCAACGTTCGCCCTGGGTCTGGACGCCAACGGCGCTCTCCAGGATTTGCGCAATGAGCAGCTGCTGCTAATTGAGGCGGGCTATTTCCCCTTGGGTCCGGGCGGCAAGTCTCTGCAACAGTTCACACACACGCGGGGTCGAATGCCCACCTGGTACGAGGCCCTGGGCCACGACGCAGGAGCGATCGCGCGTCAGGTGCTGGGGACGCAGCCGGAGCTGACCAGCGACGACGCGCGCGAAGTAGGCCGCTTCCACGAGCAGGTGCGACAGGCGCTGGCGCGGGTCGGAGAATCTCAGGCAAGCCACCTGGAGCTTTGGTCGAGCCGACAGGGCCGATTCGACACGAACCGTGTACTGCTGCGAAAGCTGGACTATAAGCGCCGCTCCCCCTGAGACTGTGTTCGAGTCAGCAGTGAGCCTGCAAGTCCCCCTTCCCACCCGTCGTTCCACGCTGTTCTTGGCTGAGCGCCTCGCCGAAATCTGCGCGGTGGGTGATCTGATCGTATTGAGCGGTTCTCTGGGGGCGGGAAAGACCTTCTTGGTCCGAGCCATGGCCAGAAAGCTGGCGCTGCCCCGAGACGAACGGGTGACGAGTCCGACCTTCACGCTGGTTCAGGAACTGCCCACCGTACCTCCTGTCGTTCACTCGGACCTGTATCGCATTGCCGCCCCCGAAGAGGTCAATGAGCTGGGCTTGTTGCCCGCGCGTCAAGAAGCCGTCGTGATCGCCGAGTGGGGGCTGCCCTACATTCAAGAATTGGGCGGAGACGCGCTGTGTCTGGAGATCGGGCTGGAGCCACGAGTCGCCACGGTTAGTGCCAGCGGTCCCCGCTCTCAACAGATGCTGGAAGCCCTGAGCTCCAGGTTGCCGTTGCCGCTACCGGCACGAGCCCGCGGCGGCCCATCCAGCTAGTATTCGGAGCGCGCGTGCCCTACTAGGCGCAGACGCAGGGCTCATTCGTTCGATTCGGCTCGCCCAGAATCGCGCTCGATCATGTAGCGCAGCATGTCCCGAGTCGTTAGGATCCCGACGAGCTCGCCGAGTTCATCAACCACGGGTAGGGAGTTGAAGCTTTCTTCCAGCAGCAATGTCGCTGCGCGGAGCAACGAGTCTCGAGGCCGGAGCGTCACTAGGGACTTCTCCATCACCTGCGTGATGGTAAAACTTGCATCCAAGCGAGCATCCAATGTGTCATCGTCGACGTATTGAATCCCCACGCCAAGACGCAGTAGATCCGTGCTGCTGATGATGCCAACCAATTTGGCGTCATCCAGAACCGGCACATGGTGGATCGCTTTTTCGGCCAGAAGCTGACGAACCTTGCTCAGGTTGTCGCGCGCGTCCACCGTGACCAACTCTTCGGCCGTCATCAGGTACGAGACGCTCTTGTCGCTCAGCATGCCCACTATTCGTTACTTTCACCGCTCCGCGCCAGGGCGATGAATGTACCAGCGGTAGCGCTCGATCGCTTGATAATTCTTCGGGAAATCATTGCGCCGACCCACCTGCTCATGAATTCAGCATCAGACACTGACCGATAGGCAGCGCCCGAGCAGTAGGCAGCCGCGAGAAGCGGCGACAGCTAACGAATTGCTGCGCTCAACTCGAGCATGCGGTTGATGGGTCGCTCGGCGGCGACGCGCAGCTCTTCGGCCATCAGCAACTCAGGGCGCATATCACGCAGTGCCAGGTAGATCTTCTCCGGCGTATTCAGGCGCATGAACGGGCACTCGTTGCAGTTGCAGCTCTCGTTCGTAGGTGGGGCCGCAATCAGTTGCTTGTCCGGGGCCCGCTTGCCCATCTCATGCAAGATGCCGCTTTCGGTAGCAACGATGAATGTCTTGGCGTTGTCATTCTGCACGAACGAGAGCAACGCCGAAGTCGACCCAATGAAGTCGGCCATCTCCAGCAATGCCTCCTCGCATTCTGGGTGCGCGATCACTTTTGCATCGGCGTGTTTCTGCCGCAACTCAACTAGTCGACGCTGACTGAATGTCTCATGCACGATGCAGCTCCCAGGCCAGAGCACCATTTCGCGCCCGGTTTGCTTCATCACGTAGCGACCCAAGTTCTTGTCCGGGGCAAACAGGATGGTCTTGTCCTTGGGCAGCGCTTCGACAATCTTCACGGCGTTGCTTGACGTCACGATCACATCACTCAGCGCTTTCACTTCCGCAGAGCAGTTGATGTAGCTGACAGTCAGCGAGTCCGGATATTTCTGCTGCCAAAGTTTGAAGCGATCCGCGGGACAACCGTCCGCGAGGGAACACCCAGCTGCCATGTCGGGCACCAGCACGGTTCGCTCTGGATTGACGATCTTCGCCGTCTCCGCCATGAAATGTACACCAGCGAACAAGATCACGTCCGCCTGCGTCTGTTTGGCCTGTCTCGCCAACTGCAACGAATCGCCGATGAAGTCAGCTAGATCTTGGATCTCGCTCTCTTGGTAGTAGTGCGCCAAAAGCACAGCGTTGCGCTCGCGCTTGAGTCGCAGGATCTCGGCATCGAGATCCAAGCTCGCTAGAGCCGGATCTGCAGGCATCGCTTGAGTCATGATAGCAACCTAAGTCTTGCGAATGGCAGAGCTAGTGTTAGTTGGACACTTTCTCGATTTGGGTCAGTCCTCGGGCGCCGCGTCCACCGAGGGCACAGCTTTCGCAAAGCGTTCTGCGAAATATTCCGACGACTTGGCTTGGCTGAGATCGAGCTCGAAGTCGGGCACGTCGGCCGGCTCCAGCTTGGCTAGTAGCTCTCGCACCTCACGCTTGCTCAGGCCCTGCCCTTCCAAATCACTGGCCGAGAGCGAGCCGCTAGCCTGCAATCCCCCGTCCGAGGTCTTTATCAAGCGTCTGAGCGCATCGAGCTCCATCCGACTGACGCGGTCACCGCAAACGTCGAAGTCAATCCACGCCTCATAGCTGATGGGTGCGACACGCTTGAGCATGCCCGCCATGACTCGACCGTATTCTTGGATTTCCCATTGAGCGTGGGAGTCGACCCGCAGCGTCAGGAAATGCAGCAGGTTATGCAGGTCGATCTTCCAGTACCACTGCGTGTAGGTCGATAGTGGCAAGTCGATACGAGCAAGCTCTCGAGCCACGTCTTGGGAGGTGAGCTCGGAATATGCCTCCACAGATAACTCTCGGAGCTTGTTCCAACGCTCCAAGGCTTGCTTGTACTGCGCCTCGGGCACCGGCTGACCGCTGCGCCCTTGATTGTTGGCCTTGCTCTGCAGTTGAAGTTGCTCAGCGCCGGGCGTGTAGAACAACATCGGCATGAGACTGTAGCGCCCCGAGTACTCGTTGACGTTGGCCGTCCGGTGGCGGATCCACTGACGCGCGATGAACATCGGCATGCAACAGTGAAACTTCAGCTCGACCATCTCGCTGGGCGTGGTGTGCTTGTGCCGGCGCAAGTAACGGACGAGTCCACGAGTCTTGTTGCTGGAGCGTGTTCCATAACCATAGCTGACACGCGCCGCACGCTCGATGCTGGAATCACTGCCCATGTAGTCGACCAGAGCCACAAAGCCGTGGTCGAGCACGGGAAAGTAACTGCCGAGGATCTCCTCTGCGCCAGGTGAGACTGGGCGGCGCGTCTCGCTCACAGTAGCTCCGCAATCTGGACGGCGTTCAGCGCAGCGCCCTTCGCCAAATTATCCGCGACGACCCACAGATTGATCGCTCCCGGCACCGCCAAATCTTCGCGTACGCGCCCGACATAGGTGGGCTCGGTGTCGGCCGCTTCGAGTGGCGTCGGCTCACCCCCCGGCTGGTATTCCTCATCGAACAACTTGACGCCAGGAGCCTGGCGCAACAGCGACAAGGCCTCATCCAACTTCATGGGACGATGAAACTGCAAGTGAATCGATTCGGAATGGCCGCGTTCGACCGGCACGCGCACACAGGTCGGTGTGACTCCAATTGAGTCGTCGCCGAGGATCTTGCGCGTCTCGTTGACCATCTTCATCTCTTCTTCAGAGTAGCGATTGCCGGCAGAAGGCCAGTCACTCATCACGTTTCCAAACATCTGCTTGGGGAACACGTTGACCTCAGGGGTCTTGCCGGCGGCAACCTGCGAAGTTTGGCTGCGCAGTTCCTCCAACGCGGCGTTGCCTTTGCCACTCGTCGCCTGATAGGTCGAAACGACGATGTGTTTGATGCGCGCAGCATCATGTAGCGGCTTCAGGGCAACCATCATCTGAATCGTGCTGCAATTTGGATTCGCGATGATGCCTTTGGGACGATTCTTGACGGCGTCCGGATTGACCTCCGGCACGACCAGCGGGCAATCCGGATCCATACGCCAGGCACTGGAATTGTCGATGACCACGGCGCCGGCTGCAGCCGCTGCCGGTGCGAATTCTTTGGAGGTGCCGCCGCCAGCGCTGAAGATGGCGATATCCACCCCAGCGAAGGCGTCCTTGGTCAGCAACTCCACCGTCAGCTCTTCACCACGATAGGGTAGACGCTTGCCCGTGGAACGCTCCGATGCCAGCGCGACGACACGCTTTGCCGGAAACTGACGACGCTCCAACGTCCTCAACATCTCTCGGCCTACGACTCCGGTTGCTCCAACAACTGCTACTACACCACTCATGACTACTTTTCCTCGATCCCTTCGCTGGGCTACGGGGCCAAAATGGGCCCGATTTGGGGGAAGGGGTCGAACGCTATGCAGAAGGGCCCTATCGCGCAAGGGCCGTGCTAAGTAACCTGCATTGCCGCCAGCGCGGTGCGGCGGGCGGGCCTGTGTAGCATCATGAAACGTACGGGATTTGTTGCACTATTAGGGGGCGCGCTGGCGTGCGCGTTGAACCTGCTCCCCGCTTGTGGCGGGAGCAGCTATCGCTGGAAAAGCGCCCAGAGCGAACGTCCAATGCGAGCCGCGCGCCCATCGAAGAGCCTGTCGCCACGTTGGGTGCGCCTACCCAGCAAAGAACGCGGATTCGTGCACGACATCGTTGCTGGCGGCGGGATTCTGCTGATCGCCGATGGGCTGCGGATAGTGCAATGGCCCGATCGATCTCTGGCCACAGCCCAAGAGGTACTGCCCGGAGGAGACGTCCGCTCAGTAAAGCTGCCGGCTCGTCTGGGGGGAGGCTACCTATTCTACTCGCCAACTTCCAACCAAACACCGATCTGGCGCGCCAAGGACTGGACCGGTCCGCTGCAACCCGTCGCAACCTTGTCGGAGCGGCTAGAGGACATCCAACCTGGGTTCGACCGGCTCTATTGCAAGGTCGCTCACACGCAACAAATGGTGGCCTTGGACCTGGAGAGCGGCAAAGTCACAGATCTCGGTCCACTGCCACCGTCGCCCGGCTACCAGTCAGTGGCCTTCGTCGATGAATGGTTCGGGGCCGTGAGCGGTGACATGCGGGGCGTCTTGGCCACGTTCGACGCGGGCGCCAGCTGGCACCCGACCGGCATCGGCAACTCCAGCGCGACTTTACAGGTCGACGGCAGCGCGGTCATCGTTTCCAGCAGCTCCTCGTCGGTACGCATCACCGCAGACGGCCGCTTTGAACAACAGCAATCCGCGAATGCCGACAACCAATTCAGCCAGTTCACTCGGAGTGAGCTCGGCAAGTTGCCCGACGACTCGAGCCCCAAACTGCGCATCCCTCGCCCCCTCGGCGAGGCGCCGCTGCGAGATGCGGTACTGTATGGCTGGCCCTTGGGGGATGACACTGCTGTCGTTGCGACCCAAGGCTCAGTCGGCACCGTGAGGTTGTCCGACGGAGCGACTCTGCAAACCAAGCAGAACGCATACCCAGGCATCGAGCCGTGCGTGGCGATGCGCTTTGGTCAAGAGGTGGGGTTCGTCTGCAGCGAAAAAGCCAGGGGAACGCAGATCTACCGGCTGACGTCCCCCTTGGGACTCGAGCGGGTCATGAGTTTCTCGTCGCCACGCTTCGTCTCATCGAGCGGCAACGGCTGGCTAGTCGTGCGCGGCGAATGTGGAAGCCCGGAAGCGTCGGAAACGACTGACGCCGGCAAGACTCAGCCTTACTGCATCATCACTCAACAGTCTGCCGACCAACCAGCGTCCGCCGCGCTCCCGGCTCAGCCCCCCTCAGCCAAGCCAGGCACGGGAAAAAAGACCTCAGATGGTCGGCTCGGAGTCCTCGAATCAAGAAAACCACGCCTGGTTTCGCGCGAGGTGCGCGTTCGCGGGGACATCGGCACCGAACGACTGGTGGCGCTGTCAGACGGACGCATCGCGGTCTTGATCCCGCCTCGGCTCGGCACCGAGGGCGTGCTGAATATCATCGATGAGAATGCAACCAGCCAAGTGAAGCTGCAGCTCGATACGGATGATGACGGTCGGCAACTGCTTGGAGCAGCCTTGTGGTTGGACGGTCTTCGCCAGCTGGACGCAGAAACCATCGCGACCTGGGTGGTCACTGCCGATAGCTACAACGGGGTAACGATAAGCCTGAATGGCAAGGTAAAGCTTGCACCGAATGAGGTCGGCAATCTCGCCTCGACGATTCTGTCTGGGCCATATGCGATGGACATCGTTCAGGCCAAAGAGAGCACCGATTACGGCTTCAACTGGAGGCGCTTCGAATTGCCCCCCGGACTGTCATCGCTGACGCCGAAGAGCAACCGATCGGGACGTGTTCTGCGGCCCCGGGTCGGCTGCTCCGAGGTTGGGTGCGGCTATGATGAGTGGCTGAGAATCGGCCGCCTGCCGCCGCTACCAGACGACGCCGACAATGAGTCGGCATCCAGTCCAGAACCCGCCGGGTTGGCCGAAGCGGAGCTCCCCCCCAGAGTGTCTGCGCTGGGCAGCTCCTATTCCAACTGGAACATGGAGTGTTACCCGACGGGGCAAACCAGCGCCTCCGCCGGCAGCTTGAGCGCGACGCTCAACCGAGAAGCAGCCGGTCGTCCCCGGCGCGGCTTGGCAGTTGGGTTCGTCCCATCTGGATTGGGATTCAGCGGCGTCGGCTCAGACATCGATAGCACTGCCTATCGTCCGTTTCTCGGTGTGGCTGGTCCCCGCCCTCCCGCCGAAGGGTTGGCCTTCGATGTGGGCCAAGACTCCGACAATCAGTTTCGGGCCTACGCGTGGGGGCGCGGGGGCACAGCCTGGCCGAAAACAAGCTCTTGGGTTGTGAGAGTCGCCGATCGCTATGATCTTGATTCCGTCTGGTCCACTGCCCCGACCCAAACTCCTTGGACGGATCTGAATGACGCGGCGCAAACGTTCGGCGCCGACCGCGCGAACCGTTACGGCACCAGCTGGAATGCAGATCTAGAACCAGACGAACAAGCGGGCGTCTTGAGGGTCAACGCCCGCGGTAGTTCCGAACTTCATTTCATCGAGAAAGACAAGGCAATCGTCAGTATTGCTGGGTCGAAGGTCACTCGTATCGCTGGTGTGGTCAAGGCACGGGGACGATTCTTCGTCGGCGAGCAAGAAGGCAATCGCTTCCGGATCCACGAGCTGCAGGGCGGTAAGCTGGAGCGGATCGCCAACTTCCCGCTGTGGAGCATGTTCAAGGCCCAACTGGTTCGCTCTACCGATGGGGACCAGCTGGGAGTACTCGTCAATTCGCGCTACGGAAGCTGGTACATCTACGCGCTGGGTGACGATCGGCAACTGGAAGCTCCACTCGTGTACGACCGCGAAGAGCTGAACCAGCAAGCCCCAGCCTGTCACGAAGGCGCCCAAGGCTGGCTGGTGAATCATTGGCTGCCGCTCACGCGTTCGAGTCCATCCACTTCCAGCGGGATTCTGGATCTACAGGGAAGTGCACAGCAGCTGCGGGCGACCAACGCCACTGCCAAATTGATCCTCAGCGAGGACAGCATATGCCTGTCCTCGCTGGCTGCGCAAACTCACCAAAGCGGAGGTGATCGGCTGCATTCTTTGCGGCGCGAAACCCCAGCAAAGGACCAGAGTGTGCCCTTGGTCGTCTCAGACCGGCAGAAGAACGTTCGCGCCAGCTTTCGCTGCGTCCCCGAGTGACGCGCTCAATCCAGCTTCTGGCTCCAGCTGACGACCGCGCCGGCAAACAGCGCCGCGTCCCGGAGCTGCACGCCCGGACGCCCCTCGAGCAGTTTGTCTGGGCGATCGCCTTTGAGCCGATAGCGATAGGCAGCGTTGCCTCGGATCACCAACAGATCTTCGCTGCCAGCAATCGGGCGCACTTCACGAAAGTCACCGTGTGGGGCTCGGAAAATCCGCGGCGGGCGTTTCGGCGATAGCACATAGATACGGCGAGGCGAGGCCACCACGGTGTGCTCGCCGCTCTCAAAAGCGGTGAAGACATCCGTCTCGTGCAGGCTAAGCAGGGGCTTGCGGCCTGGTCTAAACACGTACACGCCCTTTTCCGTAACACCTAATAGTCCTCTTCCAACCCAAGCCGCCGTTCGCAATGGGAACCGCACCACCCCGTAAGGCTCCAGTTTCAGCGAGTCCAGGTCCAGCGCGTAGGCTTCGTTGTGCGCGAACAACCCCAACTTGTTGCCCCTAGCAGAAACCAGCGTGTGCGCAGCGTTGAGCCGAAGCAGCTCCTGATGCACATCCTTTGAGCGCACCAAAGTGATCGCGCCTCCCCCTTGAGCCGGACGGTCATGCGCCACGATCAAACCGATGGGCGTGAACGCCACGCTGCGAGTTCGCAGGAAGTCGCCCCACTGCTCGTGTTGGCCTGTCTCGGTATTCACCAGCACCACGCGCCGCCGACCAACTTGTCTTAGATTGAGGAGCAGCGTCTTGGGATTGGTGGGATTGAACAACGCTTGCCCCCCCTCGTTGGCAGCGTAGCTGCGTTTGACCCCGTCTGCGCCCAGCAGCTCGAAGCTCTTCTGCGGAAGATTGGCGTAGGCCAGGAATTGCCCATCCGGCGACACCGCAAAGCGCTGGCGCCCCCGCAATGCCGGGGCCGCATCAACCAGCGTGTGCGCGAGCACACGGCGCTTGCCGCTGGGTTCCACCAGCTCTAGAAACTCCTCCTGCAAGGGAGGTTGGGCTTCTTCCTCCGCCAATGCGGGCACACCGAAACCAAGCGCGGACACGCCGCAGCTCAGGGCCATCGTAAACACTCTGCGTTGCATGTGAAATTGCTCGTCCCTGCGGCCACGAGAAAAGGCCGCATTCTTGGGGTTGCAAGTTCCACGCCCCCGTGCGCCGGCAATCCCCCGCGGCGGGAAAGCGCTGCAGAGGGGAACCCTAAACGCGATCGCCGCTGGACGTGCGCTGTGAACAACCGCAAGCAGTTCGCTGTCGGTTTCCCGAACCAGCAATTCTTTCGCCAACGCCGGGGCAACGCCCCCGGGATTGCGTCTACGCGTCCTTGCCGAGTTGCTTGGAACGCTCGGTGGCTTTGCAGACCGCGTCGATCAGGGCTTGGCGCACGCCCGCCTGTTCCAAAGCGAACACCCCCTCGATGGTGGTCCCACCCGGGCTGGTGACTTGATCCTTGAGCACGGCCGGATGCTGTTGAGTTTGCTTCACCAACGCCGCCGCACCATACACCGTCTGGAGTGCGAGCTCTTGCGCCACGGCGCGCGGCAAACCGGCCCGGACGCCGCCATCAGCCAGCCCTTCGATGATCATCATCACGTATGCAGGCCCGCTGCCGGATAGGCCCGTCACCGCATCCAGATAGCGCTCCTCAACCTCCACGCAGGTGCCCACTGATTCGAACAACGCACGCGCAAAAGCCATGTCTTGGTCGGTCGCGTTTGGGCCGCGCGCAATGGCGGTCGCACCGGCGCCAGCCAGCGCTGGTGTATTCGGCATCGAGCGGATCAAGCGAACACCATCAGGCAGCGCCTGCTGGAACTTCGCCAGCGGCACTCCCGCGCACACGGACAGCACGCAAGTGTTGGCATCGAGAGCATCAGCGCAAGTGGACAACACCCCAGCGACGACCTGCGGCTTGACCGCGATGACGACCATCTCAGCCCAACCCGCTAGCGCGTGATTGTCCACTGCGGTCGTGATTCCGAATCGCTCTTGCAGCTGCTGACGACGCGCTTCGTCCGGATCGCTGCAGCGGATTTCTTCGGGTTTCAGCAGCTGGCTACGCAGCACTCCGGCGATGATCGCGGAGGCCATGTTGCCGCCACCAATGAGGCCAACTTTTTTCACGTTTCTATTGTCCGCCATGTGTTTCGTTTGCTTTAGCCGAACCAGTCTTTGATACGGGAAAATACCGACGCATCCTGCTCTTTCAACGTCTGGTCCAACTCCTTTATCAGCTGCTCGGCCCGAGGCGACAGGTTTTCAGGAAGTGTTACTTTGACGCGAAATCGATGATCGCCACGCCCGCGACGAAAGCGATGTGGCACGCCTTGCTCTCGAAGCCGTAGCCAAGCTCCAGGTTGGGTTCCGGCTGGCACGTCCAACTCCGTCTCGCCGTGCAGAGTGCGAACACTCAATTTTCCCCCGAGAGCCGCCGTTGAGAACGGCACCTGAAGCTCGCTCAGCACGTCGTCCCCCTCGCGGCGAAATGCAGCATGCCGAGTGACAGAGATCAGTAACTCGAGGTCGCCGGCTGGCTGAGCGCGATTCATGCGGTTGCCTGCGCGCGAAACCGTCTGCTTTGCCCCATGCTCAATTCCCGGCGGCACCGTGACCTCCACGCGGCGTTTGCGCGAGTAGACTCCCTTGCCCGCGCAGCGGTCGCACGGCGTTTGCACGCTGGTCCCTCGCCCGTCGCAACTTGGACACGGCCGCTCCGCCGCGACCGAAAAGATGCCGATTGTGGTCATCGTCACCTTGCCGCGCCCGCCGCAGGTCTTGCACGGGCTCGGGTGGCTTCCGGCTTTCGCGCCGTCGCCCCCGCAACTGTCGCACAGATCATAGCGCTCATACTCGACAGTCTTGGTGCAACCGAGCGCCGCCTCTTCGAAACTGAGTTCGACCACGCGCTCAACATCCCGCGACACCGCTTGATGTCTGCTTGAGGATGACGAAAACCCCGCTCCACGGAAGAAGTCTCCAAAAAGGTCCTCGAAGTTCACTCCTCCCGAAAACCCGCCGCCGCGCCCGAAGCCCCCAAAACCATCTCGCGCTCCTGCTGGGCGAGCGGCGGGCTCGGCGCCAAAGCGATCGAAATGGGCGCGGTTCTTGGGATCACTCAGCAGCTGGTACGCGGAGTTGATTTCCTGAAAGCGCTTCTTCGCTCCGTCGTCGTCCGGATTGCGGTCAGGATGGTGCTCCCGGGCCAAGCGGCGAAAAGCCTGCTTGATCTCGTCGGGGCTGGCGTCCCGCGAGACGCCCAGGATGGCGTAGGGGTCCACCGCGGCGGTTTAACACACGCGCTGGCGGCTCTCCCCCAAAAAGTCGGTCTGTGTGGTCTGCCGGTGCCAAGAGTCGAGTTTTTTGGGTGCTTTTTGGCATTCAGCAGCTAGCCCGGTAGCTCCGACTGAACTAATCTCAAGTTCGTGGCGGAAGACGGCAAGCCTCCGATTGAGCTGAAGGTGGAATACAAACGCCTGAACACCTTTTTCGCGGACTACACCAAGAACATCTCGCGAGGTGGCACCTTCATCGACACCCAGCACCCGCTGCCGATCGGTACGGAATTCGTTTTCGTGCTCGGCGTGCCCGAGCTTGGCGAGCCTCTGCGACTCAACGGCAAGGTCATGTGGGTCACCTCGAAAGACGATGCTTCGAAAGCCAACCCGGCGGGCATGGGCATCGAGTTTCAGTATCGCTCCGATGCTGAACGCCAAGCGGTTCAGGTGCGCGTGGAAACCCTGATGCGACAGCAGCTCGGCACCCGCCTGGCCGAAAGACTGCTGGCGTAGCGGCTCGCAAAACGGCTACGCCCGTCAGCGGCTCACCGCCTAGGGCAGCCTCAGCCCGGATGGCAGCTTCGGCGGCTTAGGAGAAGGCTCCAGCAACTCGCGCGCGATCCGGACCTCGATCAGCTCAATCGTTGGGCTCTTTGCGACTTGCTGCAATTGGGCGCGGGTTTCGCCGCTCTCTCCGCGAAAGTGCGCGCTCGTGCCCACGTAGAACCTGGCCTCTACCCGCTCAACTTCGGAGCTAGCCCGAGCGATCAGCTCCTGATCGCTGATCGCGCCTTTGCCCCAATCCCTGAGAGCCGACATCCAGCTACCGTCACGCTCAATCCGAGCTAGCGCCTCTTCGACACTGCCGTCGCTGGGTGCATTCATTCGGTCGTGCAGCAACTTGACCCACAGCGCCACGTACACGAGATCTTTCGGTTCCAGATCCGCGTCGAGCGCGCGACGAAGCGCGCGCCGTCCCATCGCCAAATCCCCGACCACGAGGGCACGACGGGACGCGTCCAAGAGAGTCGCTGTGAGTTGCCGAAGGTTGTTGCGGGCCGCGTCGTGGGCTCTGGCTGTCGCTCGGATCACTCCGTCACGGTCGCCGTAGTGCTCGAGCACGTCAGCCAGGACCCGTTCCGCAGCAGCTGCCTCGCCACCATTGCGAGCCTTCTCGCGAGCCTGCAACGCCCGCGAGAGGGCCTCTTGCAACGAACGCTGCGCTTCCGCGGTTTGCTTCAGCTGCGCGTGAATATCGTAGGCGGCCAGATGGGACTCGGCTTCGGCGATCAGATCGCCCTCGCTCTTCGCCAGAGAAATGATGCTGCGAATCGAATTCAGAGCGCTCTCAGTCTGCCCGCGCTGCCGGTCAATCGCGGCGAGCAAGCGCAGCGCGTCAGCCGTCGGACTAGCCTGAACGGAGGACTGCAAGTGCTCGCGGGCACGGACCAGCTCGCCCGCGCGACTCTCCATGGCCCCCATCAGGTAGGAGAAGTCGCTCGCAGACGGCCGCACCCGACCGAGATACGCGCTCGAGCCGGCCAACTCCAGAACCGGAGAACTGTTGTCGAACACTCGACGTGCCAAGGCCAGATCGTGCTGCCGTTCAGCCGTGATCAACGCCTGGAACAGCAGCCTCAGAGCCCAGTTCAACTGTCGAGGATCGGGTTGGGCGCCAAGCGCGTCGCGGAATACCAGCGGCGCGACGTCCGCCATCCCGTGCTCCACCAGCAACGTCGAAATCGGGATGACCGAGCGGATTTCTTTCGGCTCCGCGCGATACAGCGCGACCGCAGAGCCCCATGCCGCGGCCCGCGCCAGGTCAGCGTCCAGAGCGAGCCCGTTGCTGCCCGCCGCGGCCTCGAATTGCCCAAACAGATACGCCCAATCGTCGGCTTCGCCGTTGGCCGCATGATTCAAACGACTTGCTATGCGCTGATTCGAGATCGAAGCGACAGGTTCGGTCTCGATGGCTGAGACCGCCGCGGCTGCGTCACCGTCGCGCAAGTACAAAGCCGCCATCGTCAACGCCCCCATCGTGATCGCCTTGCGAAACTCGATGTGCTCGTCCTGCTCAAAATAGCTGGTTGGGGGGCCGTCTTTTCGGCTTTCTTCGAACGCGCGATCAATCCAGCGAATCGTGGCCCGCTGGGCGGCTTCCAAAGTCTCAGGGGTGCGCTCGACCAGCGCGCGCTTGGCAGCGGAGCGCTGGGCGGCCCCGGCCGCCTGCATAGAACCTTTCGGGCGAACCGAGGCTTGCCACTCATGCAAGGCCTGAAGATGCCGTTCAGCCTCCTGCTGCCCCTCGGCGTCCAGCTGACCCTGAACGAGCTCGTAGAACGCCTCCGTTCGTCCTTCATCACCGAGCCGAGCGACGACCTCAGCCGAAGCTAATAGCGCCGACTGCGTGCCCTCTAACATCTCCGGGCGCAGCTCTCCGGCGCGAACGAGCAACAAAGCACCGCTCGCCGCCGCCAGCCCCGCCTCCTCATGTCCGGCTTGGTAGTACCGACCAGCCCGCAGCAGCTGGTGCCGGACCACCCCAGCCAAAGCATTCAAACGCTTGTCGCTAGGCGTCGGATCGAGCAGCAACTCTTTGACCAGTGGAGCGAAGTCTTCATCTTTGACGTCGACCCGCTGCACCTGAACGTGCCCCAGGCGCACGGGGGTGATCGGGTCAGGGCGAGAGGCAGGGCCGCAGGCGGCGAGCCCCAGCCCAACGAAAATGGTCAAGATTCCGAGGTGGCGCGACGTCATGCTGATGAGATCCTAACAATGGTCTGTCCCACCAAGGGTGGCAAGTGCGGGTATGAAAAGCGATTACACGTGGCACCCGTAGCCTGGCCCCGCTGGCCCGAAGGCCCGTGATATTCCCGCCCAATAGGGACACTTAACGACACAACTGGGCATTGAACCGAGATAGGTTTACGGCCGCGATTCCATGAGCGACTCCCCACGCCCAGTTCCCAAAAAACTCGCGGATTTCGAGATAATTCGCCGGCTGGGAGCGGGTGGTATGGCCGAAGTATTTCTGGCCAAGAAACGGGGCGCCGAAGGCACGTTCAAGCTGCTGGTCGTGAAACGCATCTTGCCCGCGCACGGATCTTCACAGCGCTTTCGCACGATGTTCGCGGAAGAAGCGCAGCTCGCCACCAGACTCAACCACCCCAATATCGTCCAAGTCTACGACTTCCAGGACTACGGCGAAGAGGGCCAGTTACTCAGCATGGAGTACGTAGAAGGCCCCGACCTGCGCAAGCTGCATCGCGCAGCTCGCGCCAAGAGCACGAACCTCAATCCCTACGTGGTCGCCTACATCGTCAGTGAGGTTGCCAAAGGTTTACACTATGCCCACGAGCGCAAAGATGACGGCGGACGCCCGCTGGAAATCGTGCATCGGGACGTATCGCCCCAAAACATCCTGTTGAGCTTTGACGGCGCCGTCAAAGTCGCCGACTTCGGCATCGCGACAGCCAACGTATTTCGCCAGGAAACTGGGGTGCTCAAAGGCAAAGCCGGTTACATGTCGCCGGAACAAGCGCGTGGTGAGGTGGTGGACCGACGGACGGACATCTACTCGCTGGGGGTGGTTTTTCACGAGCTGCTCACGGGACGCGCGCTGCACGGCAACGCGGACGGCAAGGAGCTGCTCGAAGCCGTGCGAGCGGGCCGGGTTGAGCCTCCCAGCCTGTACGTGCGCGGAGTCCCGCCGGAGCTCGAGAGTATCGTCATGCAAGCGCTGGAGATCGAGCCGGACAAGCGCTTCGCAAGCGCCCGTGAAATGGCTAGCGCGATCACCCGCGTGCTGTTCCAGAAACAACAATTGGTCGACTCTCACACTCTGGAAGGTGTGCTGGCCGAGTACATCAACCGTGAGCACACGTCGCCTGGCAAGCAAGCCGTCGACAATCAACGAGAGTCCGGTGGCAGCGGCGCGATCGACCTACCACCGCTGCCCGGCTCGGATGACTCCGAAGCTCAAACGGGAGAATCGTCTTCGCTGATGCGCCAGCGGCGCTTGGCGAGCCGCGCCGGCAGAGAAGTTCGACACGTCGCAATCGTCGGTCTTCACATCCATGGGCGTTCCGAGCTCGAGCAAGCGATCGGCAAAGCGCAAACCTCGCGGCTGGCAGATCAGCTGCGCTCCACCCTGGATGAGATCGCCTACAAGCGAGGGACCCGCTGGGGCTGGGAAGATGAAGAAAGCCACGACGGTCATACCGCGGTGACACTCGGCGGTGGTCGGGCCATCGTTGGGCTGATGGCGAACCCGTCACGCAGCGCGTCGGACGCGGCCTGGCTCGCGATCGATGTGCACGATGCCTTGGCCGGGGCCTGCGATGGGTTCCCTGCGGAACTGAGGGCGTCGGTTTCCATCGTCCGAGGCATCGCGGAAGGCCGCCGCGACAAGGCGGGACACCTGACGCACTATCACCTGTTGCCCCCAGCCGACACGTTGGGAGACTTGCTCGGTGAACGCACGGACCCGGGGCAAACTTGGGTCGCTGGCGGCATCTACCGCTTGGTGCGCCGGGACTTCGTGTGGAAGGACATTCCCCCGATTGAACTCGGTGCCGATCCAAGCTTGCCTTCCGCGATGCGCGTCTACGCGCTCACTCGTCCGCTGACGCGGGAGGAAAAACGGCAACAGCTGTCGCTGGCCCCCCGCGACCTGGTGGGTCGCGACGTGGAGCTGGCAGACCTGCACGCCGCTTATCATCAGGCGGTCACGCCCATCCAACCAGAAGGCAGTGGCCAGATGACCGCTCGCTTGATCATCGGTGAAATGGGCATCGGCAAGACTGCTCTCACAACGACATTCTTGGGAGAGTTGCCACCCGGCGCGCGGGAGCTGCGCGTCGAGTGCTCCCCCTACCGGAGTGACCTTCCCTACGCGAATGCCGGCCAGTGGCTGCGTGAGCTAACCGGCATTCGTTTGGATGAGCCACTGGTCCAAGCCAAAGCGGCAATCGCGGAGGTGCTCGGCGACTTGGTCGAAGAGCAGAAGACGGAAGACATCATCGACCGCATGAGCGAGCTGGCCACGGGTCGTATCGCTGAAGCCGCCGACGAAGCCGACGCGGCTTTGCACCGGCGTCTGCTGGCCACGGGCGTGCGCCACTTCTTCGCGCGCGCTGCTGAACAGTCTCCGTTGGTGATCATGTTGGACGGACTGCAGTGGGTCGACTTGCCCAGTTTGGAGCTGTTAACGGGCCTGGTTCGCCGAGCCGATCCGTTGCCCATCTTGCTACTGATGGTCACACGCCCCGACGAACGCGTGACCCCATTCGTGGAGGGCATCGTTCGCATCGAGCTCGCCGGGCTGAGCCCTGAAAACCAGGTACGTTTGGTGGAGGCGCATATCGGCGCCAGCACTGGCGTAGCGGAGGCTTGTGCCGATCTAGTCCCGCGCGCCGCCGGAAACCCGTTCTTTCTTCTGGAGATGGTGGATGCCCTGTTGGAACGCGGCGCGCTCGACCTGAAGGAGCACGAATCCGGACAGGTGTCATTGGTGCGTTCCGAACGCGCGGATCAGCAAGGAGAAGCGCTACCTTCGACGCTCGAGCAGCTGATCGCCGATCGCTTGAATGAACTTCCGCCGGAGGAGCACGCTGTGATCGACTGGCTCGCAGTCAGCGGCGGACCGCTGCTGCACGTCGATCTGACGCATCTATTGAGCAACGAGGCGGACGAGGCCATCGCGCGCCTGTGTGCCCGCGGGTTGTGTGACGCGCGCATGGAGTCCGTGGAGGTGCGCCATCCGCTGACGCGCGACGTCGCCTACCTGGCTCTGTCCAAGGACGACCGTACCGCCATGCACCAGCGCTTGGGTGAACGCCTAGCCCAAACCCAAGCCGCTCGGGGCCTCGGCGCCGCGATCGTGGCGCGGCATTTCGCGCGCGGAGAAGACCCGGAACGCGCCGCGGACTACTTCCTGGAAGCGGCCGGAGTCGCGCGCCTCAGCTTTCAACTGCAGCTCGCCGCCCGATACTACCAGCGCGCTCTGGAGGTACTGCCGGAGTACGATGAACGGCGACTCGAACCCTACAGCGTGCTGGAGGACATCTGCCGGGTTCAGGGCCGCTGGCAAGACCGAAAGAAGTATTTGGGTCAGCTGCGCGCGTGCGCCAAGCGCAGCCAACAAGGCTACTGGATAGCGACTGCACTGATCCGACATGCGCAGTTCGACTTCGATGCAGGTCACTTGACCCACGGCTTGAGCCTGGCTCAGCTTGGCGAAGAAGTCGCCCAGCGCGCCGAGTCGCCTACTTTGCAGGTGCAAGCGCATTCACTCATGGCCGAGATGCTGCGTGACTTGGGCGAGATGCAAGGCGCATTGGCCGCCTGCGACCGCGCCCTGGATACCGTCTCACGTTCCGAGGTTCCACCGCGGTTGCGCGCGGAAGTACTGAGAGCTCAGGGCACGTTGTTGCTTCGAGTCGGTCGCGTCCAGGAAGCGGTCAACGCGCACGCAGAAGCCATCGCGGTATTTCGTCAAACGGGGGCCCGCCGGCAAGAGGCGCGCGCCAAGAGTTCGTTGGCTTTCGCGATGTACGTGCTGGGCAAGCTGGAGGATTCCGTCGCGCTGGCACTGGAGGCCATTCGCATTGATTTGTCCATTGGTGGCCGCTTCCAGATTGCCAAAACCCTGAGCAACATCGGGCAGTGCTATGCGCGACTGGGCGATGTGGAACGGGCGCGTAGCTACTTCCGCCGCGCACGCGAAGCACACGAGCGCTACGAAGACCAAGACAGTCGTAGTGACACGCTCTTGTGCACAGCTGAGATGCAGCTAGAGCTCGGTCGGCTGGAGGAGGCGACATCGCTCATCACCGAAGCCGAGTCCCTGAGCGCGCACGGCGGCAGTACCTACGATTCTGTGCACGCCAAGCTGCTCCGCGCTTTGATGGCCAGACGTATTGGCAACAGTCCTACAGCCGTGATGTACGCCTTCGACGCGCGCCAAGTAGCGGAGGCCCAGGCATACGTGGCCTTCCACTTCTACGCGATGGCGCTGGAGGCCGCTTCCAGAGTGGATATTGGAGAACAACACACGGGGATCCTCTTGGCGACTACGGCGATGGGCGCGATCGAGACTTTGCAGGGCTCCGAATATGCTCTTGAAACCCGAGCGCTGTGTTTGGAGGCCCTGGAGAAGACCAACTCGCCTCAGCTCGAAGAAATGCTGACTCGGGCGGCGAATCACGCCAAGCAACTACTCCACTCAATCCGCGCACCAGAGTTGAGAAAGAGCTTTGCCGCCCGTCCTCTCGTGGCCCAGCTGCTGCGCGACGCACCTGAGGCCGCATCGTCCGCAGACGTGTAGAGGCTACTTGCTCCGACAAAGTTTCGGACGCGAAACAATTGACTACGTGCTGTCTGTCCGCACGCGCCGAGTTGGCGCTCGAGCAGGTCGAAAAATGTTAAGGGGCAATCTTACAAGGCGACACAGCTGATCGCGGAGCTGAGGTACGACAGGCACGTCCCAGGTGTTAGCCCATGCGAGCCAGTTTGACAAAAGCCTGCGTTTTTGGGCACTCAGCGCCGAGTAACATTAAGGGACGCTGGTGAAAACATAGTGACCTCATCCGCCTCCACACTGCTACCCGCGGGCACACCGATACTACGCCTACACACTAAATGTGAACAAGCACCAGGTGTTCGTCCTGACACCGCTACCCGCCCTGGCAGGCGATGGTAGCGTTTACGCGTGGACGGGAACACGAACGACCCCGAGTTCAGCGTGGGCAAGAGGGTAGGCCGTTATGAGTTGCTGCTGCCAGCCGCGCGCGGCGGAATGGCCGAGGTATGGGCAGCGCGCCTGCACGGCGTCATGGGTTTCAAAAAGCTCGTGGCGATCAAGGTCATGCACGACAACGTGAATGACCGCCAGCAGCACGAGCGCATGTTTCTCGAGGAAGCAACACTCGCCTCCCGGGTGCGTCACCCGAACGTCGTCGAAATCTTCGAGCTGGGGGAATGGGACGGCTCGATGTACATGGTGATGGAGTGGATCGACGGCGAGTCGCTGCGCCAGATCCAAAAAGAAGCCGGAGACAAGCCGCTTCCTCTCCAAGTCGCGGTGAACCTGATCGCACAATGCTGCCGTGGGCTGCACGCAGCTCACGAGCTCACCGGAAGCGATGGCCAGTCCCTTGGACTGGTGCATCGAGACATTTCCCCTCACAACATCATGGTCAGCTATGACGGTGTAGCCAAGGTCGCGGACTTCGGCGTCGCCAAGGCCACCCGCACCGATGATGAACTGACGGGCAGCGGACAAGTCAAAGGCAAGGTAGCCTACATGGCACCGGAGTATCTCGAAGGCGAAGCGATCGACAGGCGCGCCGATCTGTTCGCCCTTGGCCTCGTGCTGTACGAACTAACAACGGGTCGCCACCCCTTCCGCGGCGCCACTCCCGTGGAGACTGTGCGTAAGATGTGTGCGGCTGAAGCGCCAGCCCCAGCCACTATCATCAAAGGCTTTCCTCCAGCGCTCTCGCAGGTCATCCAAAAGGCCGTGCGCCTCAATCGCAACCAGCGATTTGACACCGCGCTCGAGCTGATGTCTGCGCTTCAGCAGGCCATGCCCGATGCCTTCACGCATCAAGCGGACCAACACACGGCGGACTATCTGCACGCGTTGCTCAAGGACAGGTCCGAGCGCAGGCGAGCCACGGTGGAGCAAGCCCTAGCTCGGCCAACCATGCCCCCCAGCCCGCCTTTCAACATTCGCTCCAGCGGAGAATCGGGCACCATGGGAGCCGTGACGACGGATGAGCTATCATCGCGACGCCAGTCTGTCGACACGATTGCCGCGCCGCCTCCCGTGGCGCAACGCAACGCCATGAGGCCTGCGGCATTGGGGGCAGCCGCGACGCTGCTGATGGTCCTAGCCGGCGTCGGGCTGGGTAAACTCACGACTGACAAGACGCCCAATGCGAACGCCTCGAAGGGCGTGTATCTGCCCGAGCGCGTCGCCGACGTCAGGCCCGATGAAGCGTCTTCGACCCAGGCAGAAACCGCTCAGGTGGCCCAGACCTCTGAGCTGTCCTCTGCGCCGGCGGAGGACGAAACGCCGCCCAAGACCCAAGCCGCTGCCACCGCGACAACAGCCACACCTGCATTGAAACCCGCCAAGAGCAGTCCCAAACGCCCCAAGGCCCGCAAGCCCAAGGCTGCCACGAAACCAAAGAAGTCAGCTCCGGCAGACGAAGAACTCAAAGTCCCCTGGGACTGACGTTCAGCGCCTGAGGGCACAATCCGCGGCTCGGCGCCCACAGCCCATTTCAGGTTCAAGTCGATCCTGAACAAGCTGTAGTGGATTAGGCGCCTGCCGCTCGCACCAGGCGCAAGACGCCTTGCTCAAACACGTCCGGCGGAGTGAGCAAACTGACGACCACAGCACGTGGGCTCGCTAAATCGTAGAACCATCCTGGTTGCACCAACACATCGTGCTCGCGCAGCAAAGTGAGCGCCCAGTCTGCATCCGCGGACTCTTCTGGCCGTGGCAGCTCGAGGATGGCGTACCACCCGGCTTCCAGGTGCAGCTTGGTGACCGCCGCGTCTGCCAGCAGCTTTTGCAGTTGGCTCAAGTTGTTCGCAAGCCTGCGCTTCAGCTGGTCCCGCAGTGACTGTGAAAGACGCAACAGCTTTCCCGCAGCAGCTTGGACCGGCGTGCCGACGGACAGGTAGGCGTCCGCCATGAACTCCAGCGCATGCAATGCCTGGGCAGCTGCCTGGTCGTCTCCGGTGACCTGCAGCCAACCCAACTTGAGCTGGGGCAGCGCCGCGAGCTTGCTCAGACCGTCCAAGCGAAATATCAACGACCCAACGGGGTATTCAACATCCAAAGCTAGCGCGCTCGCCGAGCTACGCGGCTCGTGAAGATAGGGCCAGAATACCTCGTCGATGATGAGCGGGGTTTGCAACGACAGTAGACGCTCCAGCTCATCTCGCCGCAGCAGCGAACCGGTGGGGTTGTTCGGAGAGACGACCAGGATCGCCTTGGCGTCCCGGGCGCGCGATTCCAACGTCGAGAAGTCGATGTGCCAAGCGCCGTCATAGGTCAGTCCATAGCTGCCCACGCGCACCCCCTCGTAGCGTGCCAATTCGGCCAACAGAGGGTAGCTGGGCTCGGGTGTCAGGATTTCGTCACCTGGATCGCACAGCAACTTGAACAAGTAAGCGTAGGCTTCGCTCGTGCTCGCCGTCAGCAGCATCCGCTCCGCGTCCGCCGGAATTCCGTGCTCCGACAGAAACTCGGCGATGGCCGCCCGCGCCGACACAAGACCGCGGGGATCCGGCCGGTAGCGCGTCCATTGCGCTTCGGCCAATGCTGCGGCCAGCTCAGTGGCTGGGTACGAGAGCCCCGCAGCAGTGGGGTTGGAGAGCGTCAGATCCCAAATGCTGCGCCCGGCCTCACGCTTTTCAGCCAAAAGCTGGCTGATCTCGTTCGAGCGCTCGAAGGCGCGGGCCCTGTGGGACAGCATTTTCACGGGGATAACACCCTACCCAAGACGGCAAAAGAGGACTATGGCTGCGAAGCCCATGAGCGAAAGCGCCCCCAGCAGCGGTAACGTCACAGTCCTGAACCACCAGGGCAAGCAAATCCATCTGATCGGCACTGCGCACATTTCCCAAAAGAGCGTTGAGGAAGTCCAGCGAGTGATCCGGGAAGTCCGCCCTGACACAGTTTGCGTGGAGCTGGATCAGACGCGCTACGACTCGATGGTGGACGAGCACCGTTTCCGCAAGCTCGACATCTTCCAGGTCATCAAAGAGAAGAAGGTGTTGTTCTTGCTCGCTAGCCTGGTGCTGACCAGCTTCCAGCGCCGCATGGGTGAAAAACTGGGCGTCAAGCCAGGGGCTGAGCTGCTAGCCGCGGTCAATACGGCCAAAGAAGTCGACGCACAACTGGTGTTATCCGACCGAGACATTCAAGCGACGCTCAAACGCAGCTGGCACAGCTTGTCGTTCTGGAACCGGATGGAGCTGCTGAGCATCATGTTCGGCTCCTTCTTTGCCTCCAACGAAATTTCTGAGGAGCAGATCGAGGAGCTGAAGGATCGCGACACCATCAACGAAATGATGGGCGAGTTTGCCAAGCACATGCCTCGGCTGCAAACCCCGTTGATCGATGAGCGGGATCGCTTCTTAATGAGCTCAATCCAGGAAGCCCCGGGCGAGAAGATCGTTGCAGTGGTCGGTGCGGGCCATGTCACGGGGATGATTGGCTACCTCGGAGCTGAGGTCGATCGGGATGCTCTGAGTTTGATCCCCTCGCCTTCGCTGTTTTCTCGATCGCTCAAGTGGATCATCCCAGCCATCATTCTTGGCGCTTTTTACTTTGGCTACCAGGAGCACCAGGGCGAAGGCTTGAAACAAATGCTGTACGCGTGGGTGATCCCCAACGCGATCGGCGCCGCCGTGCTCTCCGCCATAGCCGGAGCCAAACCACTGACGGTACTGGTTGCGGGTGCCGCATCACCCGTGACGTCTTTGAATCCCACGATTGGCGCGGGCGTGATCGCGGCGTTGGTGGAAGCCTGGCGACGCAAACCCACGGTGGAGGACTGCGAAGGCATCAACGACGCGATTCTGTCCATCAAGGGCATGTACCAAAATCAGTTCACACGCGTGCTGCTCGTCGCCTTGGCGGCCACCATCGGCTCCGCTCTCGGGGCCTGGGTCGGCGCCGCGCTCGTCGTCAAGATGCTGTAGTAGCTCGTGACTGACAGCGTGACTGATACCCAGCGGGCTCAGTTCGGATCGGGCAGCAGACGCGCGGTTGTCAGGAAACCAGCCCGCACCAGCAGCGTGTCGCTACCCACAATCTGTCCGGTCGCGGTGTTTCGAGCACGTACCGATACAGGCCCGGCTTTGACGTTGAGGAAGCCGCCCAAGCCCGAAATGTCTGTCGAACGGTCGCTGGGGACCTCTTCAGCCAGTGGGATGTTGTCGGAAAAGTAGAACTCGCGAGACTGTTCGTCGAGCAGCTTGCCGTCGGGGACTTCCAAGGTCAGTCCTGGTGCAGGCACACCGGGGGCATTCAAGATGGTCTCGTCACCAAACTCACTGCTGCCGGTGTCCTCAGTGCAGTCGGTCACTTGGACCGCGACTTCCCCGCGGTCTGCGCCGCGCGAGACGCCGCTGTAGAACGACGCTTCGAGCACCGGGGGGGTCATCGCCAAGATCGGGAAGCTGTAGGTATTGTATAGGGGTTGACTGAAGTACCAGAGGTAGCCCACGTACTCGGTAGCACTAGCATCCGGCCCCTCGATCTTGAGGTAGCCATTGAAGCCACTACGCACTTCCAGGCGGGCCACACCGTCAACGTCACTCTGCACACTGGCTCCGCCGCAGGTCTGATCCAAGCGGGTGCGGCACTCGGTCATGGTGAGCCCCTCGACGGGATCGCCAGTCGCCAGGTCGATGATGGTAGCGACGATCTCGATCGTGTCGGCGTCCGCCCGCGTGAGCCAGTCATCCCCGACGCACCGAAAGTCACTACCCCGCTCAGGTGGGCCAGCATCCACGACGGGCTGAGGAATGCCGCTATCTTGATCGACGTCGCCCGCGTCCGCGTCGGGTGCGCCCGAGTCGCTGGCGCCATCCCCGGCATCGTCGTCCATGTTGTCGTCGCTGGCGTCAGCCTCATCGTCGGCGTCATCGTCCGCCGGCGGCTCTACGTCATCTTCGCCGTATTCTGGATCCAGCTCCGTCTTGTCGATCCCCAGGATCTGGGCGCAACCGAGTGCCAAGAACAGCGAAGCCAAGAGCGAGGAAGCACGCTTAAGCGACATGAGATCGGCATTATAGGGGACGCAAAAGCGGCGGGCCCAGCAGCGCGTTGGTTGCAGCTAGGCCCATGGGCCGCATCTCACCTCGTGGAGTTTCAGTGGCTTCCAACCCAGCTCTGCGGCGCCTCGCCCTCCGGACCCAGCATACCACTGGGAGAGCTGTCGCTCTGCAGAGCCGCTTCCAGTACTTGCCCCATGTCGCTAGCGAACACGACTTCGACTTCATCCCGCACCGTCTGCGGCACGTCATCCAGATCTCGCCGATTCTTTTCGGGCAAGATAACCCGCGTGATACCCGCCCGATGGGCCGCCATGACCTTGGCTTTGATCCCACCGACCGGTAGCACCTTGCCGCGCAAAGTGCACTCGCCAGTCATGGCGGTGTCCGGACGCACGCAGCGCCCGGTGAGCAATGACGCGAGTGCCGTGAATATCGTCACGCCTGCCGAAGGGCCATCTTTTGGCACAGCCCCTGCGGGCACGTGAATGTGCAGGTCGTGCTTGTCCGCCACATCAGGCTCGAGTCCCAGCTCCTCGGCGTGACTGCGCACGTAGCTCAGCGCTGCGCGAGCGGACTCCTTCATCACGTCACCCAGCTTGCCGGTGATTTCAAGTCGACCTTTGCCGGGCATGCTCGTCGTCTCGATGAACAGAATGTCACCACCAACTGGGGTCCAGGCCAGACCTGTAGCCACGCCTGGTATGGACGTGCGCTCGGCCACCTCGTTGAAGAAGCGCGCCTTGCCCAAGTAGTCGCTCACCTCGGCAGTATCGACGGTCACAGTTCCGGCTTCGTCTTTGGCACGCGCTATCTCGAGCGCGACCCGACGGGTGATGCGTGTCAGCTCTCGATCCAACTGTCGGACGCCTGCTTCACGCGTGTATGAGCTGATGATCTCACTCAGCGCCGCGTCCGTGACGACCAGCAAGTCGTCAGGCACTCCGTTTTCTTTGGCCCGCTTGGACAACAAGTGGCGCTTGGCGATCGCTTTCTTTTCTTCTTCGGTGTAGCCACTCAATTCGACGATCTCCAAACGGTCGCGCAGCGGTGCCGACAGCGTGTCCAGCGTATTCGCTGTCGCAATGAACATCACCTCAGACAGGTCAAATGGTGTCTCCAGATAGTGGTCCGTGAAGTTCTGGTTTTGCTCCGGATCCAGCACCTCCAACAGCGCCGCCTCGGGTGAGCCACCCCAGCCGGTGCCCAGCTTGTCGATCTCATCGAGCAAGATCAGAGGGTTGCGCACGCCCGCCTTACGGATCGCGTGCAAGATCCGCCCAGGCAGCGCACCAACATACGTGCGCCGATGGCCGCGGATCTCAGCCTCATCACGCACTCCGCCCAGAGCGATCCTGACTAGCGGTCGTCCGGTTGCGTCGGCGATGCTTTGGCCCAGGGAAGTCTTGCCCACGCCTGGAGGGCCGACCATTGCCAAGATAGTCCCCCGCGGGTTACCGGACAGCTTGTGCACGGCCATGTGCTCCAGGATGCGCCGTTTGACGTCATCCAAGCCAAAGTGGTCCTGCTCTAGTTTCTCCGACATCCGATCGATGTCGTCGCTCACGTCGGCGCGCGCATTCCACGGGAGTGCGGCAATCCAATCCAAGTAGGTGCGAATCACATTTCCTTCGGCACTGCGCCCCGAGCTCGCCAAGCGCTTGAGCTCACGCTTGACGATTTCCTGAACTTCTTCTGGCAGTTCCGCGCCGGCCAGCTTGTCTCTTAGCTTGGCATCATCATCCTGCTCTTCATCCTCACCCAGCTCTTTTTGAATGGCCTTCAGCTGTTCGCGCAGGATCGCCTCACGCTGCGCTTTGCCAAACTGGTCACGCACGTTCTTCTCGATTTTTCGGCGCAGGCTGGCAGTGGTCGTAATCTCCGCCAACAGCTCAATCACCCGACGGATCCGCGCTGGCAGCTCCGCAATGGAGAGCACCTCAACCGCTTGCTCGGTCTCGAGCGCCAAGCCCGCGGCCACCTGATCAGTGAACAAGCCGAAATCTTCGCCCAGCTCTGGCAGCTCGCCCAGGGTGCCTCCCTGCTCGCGCACCTCCTGGATTCTTTCGAACAACGCCTCCGCCAACAGCTTCGACTCTTTGGGATCGACATCGTACTCCGGCAGCACTTCGCCCGAGACGCGCAGGTAGGGTTCACTCTGCGCGAGATCAGTCAGTTCAAACCGGCCGAGCCCCTCGAGCCCCAACCGGAACGACCTGTCCGAAACCCGTACCACCTGGACGACTTTCGCCAGTGTAGCGACGCGGTGAAGGTCGGAGAGTTTGGGATCGCTCTCCTTGGGCGACCTTTGACTCGCCACCGCGATGATGTCCCCGACGTGCAGGGTCTTGAGCAGCGCAACAGACTTCGGGCGTCCCACCGTGAAGCTCGAGACGGTACCGGGATAAAGTGCGCCGCTTCGCAAAGGGAGCACAGGCACGGGGCCTTTGGGGACAGGCGCACCACCACGCAGGGCAGCGCGAGGCGCGGACGGATCCACGTTCGACATGGAGGACTCCTCTCGATGAGCACCGCCGCTGGTGCGCCGAATTGCGCTACGAATTGCAGAAACGGTGGGCGGCGACCGGGTTCAGACCGCCGTCTTTTGCTTTCCGGGCAAGCTAAGCAGCGCTCGCGCCCTGTCAACACCGGCTCTGTGCGCATTCTTCGCGCCAGACAGGCGCCAAATCTGGGTTAAACTCCGACATCCAGTGATCGAGCAACCCTGGACTTGCGAACGCGATATCCAGCGCTATGTAGCGCGCGGGCCGTGGTCCGCCCCGCTTGATGATGGGCGTTTTCGCTGCGATCTGTGCCCCAGGCGCTGCCAACTCCGCCCTGGACAGCGGGGCTTCTGCTACGTGCGCGAAGCCGACGAACGCGGGGTCAAGCTGACCAGCTACGGTCGAGCGTCAGGATTCTGCATCGATCCAATCGAGAAGAAGCCGCTGAACCATTTCTACCCTGGCACCAGCGTGCTGTCTTTCGGCACGGCAGGCTGTAACCTCGGCTGTCGTTTTTGCCAGAATTGGGACATTTCCAAAGCCCGCGCCGACGACAAGCTGCAAGACTTCGCATCGCCGCAAGCGATTGTCGAGGCCGCCAAAGCCGCAGACTGTCACAGCATTGCTTTCACCTACAATGACCCGGTCATCTTCGCCGAGTATGCGATTGACACGGCGATCGCAGCGCGTGAGGCAGGCATCCAGAACGTCGCAGTTACGGCCGGGTACATCACCGAGAGTGCACGCGCGGATTTTTTTCGTTATCTGGACGCGGCCAATATCGACCTCAAAGCATTTTCCGAGGAGTTCTATCGTCGACAGTGCTACGCCGAGCTGCAGCCGGTGCTGGAAACGCTAGTGTGGTTGAAGCGAGAGACCAACGTCTGGTTCGAAGTCACCACGCTACTCATCCCAGGATTGAACGACTCCGAAAGTGAAGTCGGCAAGCTGTGCGAGTGGTTTGCAGACAACCTGGGCAAAGACGTGCCGCTGCACTTCACTGCGTTTCACCCAGACTTCAAGCTCGATGACCGACCGCGGACTCCCAAACAGACGCTCGAGCGCGCGCGCAGTCAGGCTACGGCTGCCGGCCTGCGTTACGTCTACACGGGCAACGTCCACGACGCTCAGGGACAGACAAGCTACTGCAGCAGCTGCGGCGGAGTGCTGCTCGAGCGTGACTGGTACACCCTCGGCGCGTACAACGTCAGCGCCAACGCGGACGGTGCTGGCAGCTGCGCTCGCTGTGGAACGCCCGTCGCGGGGCGTTTTGCCGGACACCCCGGCAGCTGGGGGCCGCGGCGCAGGCGACTGAAGCTGGTGAAGCCCTCCAACCAAGCCACGCGAGGCGACTCATGATCACCAACGCCACGCTGATGTGCCATGCCCCGATCGTAATCCCGGAGCTTGCGGGCGCTCGCGGACAGGCGTGCGCCGCCACCACGGGTGCGATGCGCAAAGCAGCACGAGCCCTGATCGCCGACGATCCCGGCCTGATTGTCGTGGTCACCCCTCACGGCGAAAGAAAAGAGCGCAGCTGGGGGATTTCCCATCAACCAACGCTGCGCGGTGATCTCGGTCGCTTCGGACACCGGGAACTCAGTCTGCGCTTCGAAGGCTCGCCACAGGCGGCGCAAACGCTGAGCCGACAGACACAAGCTGTTGGGCTGGCGCACTGGGAGCTGCCCGACGCGGGCTGCGACCACGGCGCTTTCGTACCACTCTACTTCGTCGCTCAGGCTGGATACCGAGGCCAGGTGCTGCTGGTCAACCTGCCTTGGCCCGGCAGCGGCACTGAGGAGCGCTTCGGGCAGCTCCTCGCCGATTGTTTTTCCACAGACAGCCGCCGGATCGCCGTCCTGGCATCGGGTGACATGAGTCACCGCCTGCTCCCCGATGCCCCCGCCGGCTATCACCCTCAGGCGCGCGTGTTCGACCAGCAATTCGTGACGGCCTTGCGTCGCGGGGACTACCACGCAGCCTGCAATCCAGATCCCGCCCTGCAGGATTTGGCCGCAGAAGACGTTGTAGACTCCGTCCGAGTTGCGGCCTCAGCCACCGGGTACTCAGACCGCGGCGGCGAAGTACTCTGCTACGAGGGCCCCTTTGGAGTCGGCTACACGGAGGCGGTGCTGTTTGACGCACAGGCGCCTCCGCGCGCCCTCCTACATCTTGCTCGCGAGGCGATCGCTGCTTGGCTGGAAAACAGAACGCCCGAACGCCCCAGCTTGGAACCCATGTGGCAAGAGCCGCGAGCTAGCTTTGTGACGTTGCGCACGGCATCAGGAGAGCTTCGAGGATGTATTGGCAAGCTGGCCCCAACCAAACCCAGCATGGTTGATGAGGTCATCGAAAACGCCGTCGGCGCGGCGAGTCGAGACCCACGATTTCCCCCGTTGAAGCATTCCGAACTGAGCGATCTCCGGATTGAACTCAGCGTGCTCGAGAAACCTCGACCGGTAGCTGGCATTGAACAACTGGATCCCGCCACTTTCGGCGTGGTCGTCAGTCACGCGGGGCGGCGCGGTGTGTTGTTGCCTGAGATTGACGGCGTCGATGACGCCGAGACTCAAGTAAGGATTGCAAGTCAGAAAGCCGGCATTGCCGAGGGTGCGCCAGTCGAACTGCGCCGATTTCGCGTGCGCAAGCTCAAAGAGCGGCCTCGCTAAACCGTCGCGCCGGCAGAGCACGAGCAGCGCAGCCGAACTGCGGTGCAAACTCAGTACAGCTGGAGTAGTTTCGATGCTGCCAGCATGAAACTTCTGACTTACAACATCTTGAACGGCGGCACGCAGCCGGGCGGCGATGACCGCCTGGAGCAAGTGCTTCAAGTTATTGCGCAGCAAGACCCGGACATTGTCCTGCTGAATGAAGCCCGAGACTTCGACGCCGACGGCTGGGCGCGCCTGTTTTATCTGGAACGACGCCTGGGCATGCGCGGAATCCTGGCGCAGGCTGAGTCCGGATATCACTTGGCTGCGTTTGTTCGCCAGCTCCCGATCGTTCGCCAGCGCACCTTCACGCGCCACATGCAGCACGCAGCTTTGGAAGTGGAGCTCGAAGGTCAAGCTGGTTCGCTATTCGTCGTGGCGACACACCTGCACCCCTTTGGAGGGCAACGCAGACTTGAAGAAGCCCAATTTCTTGGCCGTTACGCAGGACACGCCTCGCCCTTGTTTTTGGCCGGTGACATGAACTCCGTCAGCCCCCATGACGCGCCGCGGGTGGATCTCCGTGACCTCGCGCCGCATCGACGCATTCGTCACGCCATGCCCGACGGCAGCATAGACACACGCGCGATCCAGACCTTGGAAAACGCTGGGTTCACCGACTTGTTCGTGAAGCATGGCGCTGCGTTCGCAGCCACCTACCCCACAGCCATGAAGCCGGGCCGCAAGCAGCTTCGGTTGGACTACGTATTCGCCAACCCCGCAGCGGAGAAGTTGACCCTCCGCTGCGAGGTGATTGACAACGAACTCAGCCAGACCGCGTCCGACCACTTGCCGGTATTGGTCGAGTTTGAGCCTGCCTAGTTGAAGCGAGTCTCGAAGCCGCCTCGACCGACGAGCGGATCGAAGTAGCATTCGCCGAGATCCTCGCGGTGAAATCCCTCCTCATCGCGCGTCACTCGAACCAACGTCTGCTTCTTGGCTGTGCCCACGGGCGCCAGCAAGCGCCCGGTGTAGGTCAGCTGCTGCATCAGTACCTTGGGAATTTCCGGCACGCCGCCACACAGCAGCACCACATCAAAAGGTGCCGCAGGAGTGCAGCCCGCAGTGCCGTCTGCATTCACCACTCGAACGTTGTGGATACCGAGGCGCGTCAGCGTGTGCGTGGCAACCTCGGCCAGGATCTGGTGAATTTCTGAAGTGTAGACCTCCTTTGCCAAGTGCCCGAGCAACGCGGCTGTATAGCCAGTGCCGGTACCGACCTCGAAGATTCGTTCGTTGCCCTCCAACTCGGCCGCCTGCAGCAAAGCACCAACCATGGCAGGCGTCGGGATGGATAGGTGAAACCCATGCCCCACGGGCACAGGGGTGTCGTCGTACGCAGCGGCTCGAAAGCCCAACGGTACGAAGAGATGCCTGGGAACGGTGCTCATCGCAGCAAGCACTCGGTGGTCTAGAATGCCGCGGGGGCGCAGCTGTTCAGTGACCATACGCGCGCGTTGCTGCTCAAAGCTTCCAGACTCAGGAATATGCAACTCGGCCGCGTACATGGCCCGCTCCTTTCTAACTCGGTTTCATTGGTGCGTCGCATGGATGGGACACACTCCCGCCAAGCCCCGCGAAGGGTGCAACAATGCGATCGTTAAACGTGCATAACTTATGCCAGACAGTTAACCCGTATACGCACGCGAGAAACTGCGCGTATCGAAACGGCAACTGGCTAGCAACTGCGAATTGGCTGCGGTGGACCGAACGGACCAGCGTCAAAAGTTCGCGCCTGTCCGCGCAGCATGAGCGCACGCTTGCTGGTTGCCGCAACGAAGCGACGAATTGAGACGGCTGCGCGCTGAGACGGCTGCGCACGCCCCTGGGTCACTACGCCCCGAGAGCGTGCGGGGTTGTCACAGTCCAGCCAGAGGCCCCGTCACAAACTCCGGATGGCCAAACTTGGGCTCTGGCTCCCCAAAGAAGCCTTGGATGCTGGAGAGCAGATTGTTGTGCGGCTGTGGCGCTACCTTCAGCCAGCGTCCGTTCGCCAGTGTCGGGCTGATGTTTCTGCCGCCGGCCAGCACGAACGGCATGTTGTCCTGGCCATGACTCTCCGGCTTTTGAAGCTCGGTCACCCAAAGCACGAGAGTGTTGTCCAGCGCTGTACCATCTCCCTCTGGGATCGCCGAAAGCCTATCGAGCAGCAGTGCGACATTCCGAGCGTACCAAGTGTAAATCACCTCGAGTGCTTCAGGTTGGAAGCCGCGGTCGTGCTGGTAGCCGTGATGATGGTCGACCAGCGGGTTGCCCTGACTGTCCTCAAGGAATCCAAGCTGGAACTTCGCCTCTGAGTCCCCCCACTGCATCGTCGCCACACGCGTCATGTCGCAAGCCAAGGACGCCGCCAGGAGTGCCGTCATGGTTTCGCCTTTGCGTGGCACGCCGCTACCGTTGGTGACGGCAGCAGCGCCGCCATCCACGTCACCGCGCGACGCTGCAGGGCCGTCCGCAAGACCGCTATCTTCATAGTAGCCGGGCGTACGCTCCACCTCGGGCGGCTGACAGTCGTCACTGACCTCTGCGGAGAGGCCCGCCTCAGCTTGGCGCAGCATGGCCAAGTGTTCGTCCAACTTAATCCGATCGGCCGCGCTGAGCTTCGGCGTCAGCAGCTCATACTCGCCCTTGACCGCGTCGATGATCGACTGGTTCCACTGCCGCGCCGCAGCTTTGTCTTCGTTGCTCCCGCTCACGTCTTTGAATATCCGGTCCCAAGCCGCAACCGGATCGGTCGCCGGGGGGATCGGCTTGCTAGCGTCCTCGTAGGTGATGATGTTTCCCGGGTGAGGTTGGCCGCCGGCAGAAATGCCAGTGGACCAACCTGCCGAGAATTCGAGCGACTTGAAGCGCAAACCTTGACTCAGACTTTCGGCGAGAACTTGATCGAGAGAAGGCCCGGTGGCAAAGCCGGCGTTGCCCATGTTGGTGTTGAAGTCACCCGCTGCCAACTCGCGTCCGGTCAACACGCCCCCCATACCGCGCGAGTGAGGATGCCCAGCACCAATCTGGGTGATGTCGAGGTTCACCCCGTCCACCAAAGTCAGCTGGTCCTTGTAGGGCGTCAGGGCGCTCATCATGTTGGTGAACGTGTAGTCATCTGGCGTTCCCTGAGGTCGCCACAAGTCGAGCAGGGTACCGCCCGGCGTGTACACCACGACGAAACGCTTCGCCAACAGGCGCTGGGCATGTGAGATCCCCGGACCGAGCATGGCCTCGAGTAACGGCAGGCCCACCACAGCACAACCACCGGCTTTGAGTGCCCCCCTGAGCACGCTGCGACGACTGAGGGGCTGCAACCGGAGTGCGCGTCTCATTTTAGGCTGGTTTTCCATCGAACTTTCCTCACTTGGCAGAGCGGTACAAAAAGGCATCGGTTTGGGTAATCGCCAGCAGCAGCTGTTGGATGTTGCCGCCTGAGCCCTCAAACGCCTGGAGCATCACGCTGCGGTTGCACTGATCAAGCTGGAGATCTTCAGTACGGCCGTAGCTGAACGTGAGCCACTTGCTCACGTAGCAAGACTGCGCGTCCGCGCTCTGAGCTACCTTGGTCGCGAACTCAACGGGACCGTTGAACGGTCCAGCGATATCGGAGCTAGCCACTTCGCCGGATGCGTCGATCGGAAGACCATCTTCGTCATCTCGCCACAGCCCCACTCCGTCAAAGTTTTCAAACCCGAGGCCGAGCGGGTCCAACAGCACGTGGCACGCTTCGCAGCTCGGTTGCCGGTGCTGTGAGAAGCGCTGTCGAGTGGTGGTGCCCTCGACGAACTCCGGTTCGACCACCATCAATTCTTTTGGCGGGTCCGGGATTTGCTGACACAGCACGTTAGTCATCAACCACTTGGCCCGCACGATGGGGTTGCTTCGATTGCCCGGAGTCTGGCGCATCATGATGCCAGCTTGGGTCAGCACGCCTTTGCGTTGTGCCGGGTTGAGCGGTACGCGTTGAAAGGCCTCTCCGCTCACCCCCGGCACGCCGTAGAACTCCGCGAGCGGCTGGTTCAGAAACGTAAAATCAGACCCATACACAGTGCTCAGCAAGCCGTCGCCTTCGAACACGACGTACTCCAGAAACGTCTCCGTCTCCTGCTTCAGCAGCTGCCCAATGGCTGGCGTATAGCTCGGATACAACTCGGTACTCCGCTCCCATCGGTTGAGCCCCTCCAATCCGAACAACTTGTCGTGAAAGTAAGTGACCATCTGCCGGGCACGCGGGTCAGCGAGCAAACGCCGGGCGTGTTCCAAGATCTGCTCGGGGGTGGACAGCTGCCCGGCGGCAGCTGCGTCCAACAAGCTCTGATCTGGAGTGCTGCCCCAGAACAAGTACGACAGACGCGTCGCCATTTCGTAGTCCGTCGGACGCAGCAGCTCCGGATTGTCCGCCACGGGCGTGCCAAATTCGATGCGGTAGAGAAACTGTGGCGCTTGCAGGATGGTTTCCACCACCGCCTGCACGCCGGCGGCGTAGTTGCCACGCACCCGAACGCCCATGTCGTAGGTACTTTTCAACAGCTGGACCTCTCGCGGCTCCAGCGGGCGGCGGAAAGCTCGCAAGCCAAAGTCGTAGATGAACGCGTCGGCGCAGGTCGACTCTGCGCCCAAATCACCGCTGCCCGCTGCGGCGCAGGGTGCTGTCTGCTGCAGCCGTTCAGCGTCCGTGGCCCGCTCGGCGATCCGTTTGGCAATCGAGGTCAAGCCGTCTACCAGCAGACGCGACACCGTGAGCACGTTGGCGTCATTGCCGAAGCCGTTGCCCGCTTCCTCGCCAGGCAACGTATTGGAAGCTGGCGCGGAGCCCTCACCCAGCAAGTCCCGCACCGTATTGTCGTACTCGAACCGGGATAGCCGTCTGAGCGGACTCTCACCTGGGGAAGCTGACCCCTCGCAAGACGCCGAAGGCAGCGACGGGTTTGGTCCCGGACCGGTGTCACGGGCCCCCGCAGTACCGAGCGTCGGAACCTCGGACGCTGGCTCTGCGTCATCATTGAGCAGTGGCAGCTCGGTGTCATCAGCCCCGACCGCGCATGATGTTAGTATCCATCCCACAGCGACACCGGTCCGCTGAAAGGCGCGAATGCCTCGACCGCGCAATCTCGGGCGACTGTCCGTCGCCGGTTTCATGCTGCCCCCGTCCTTGCGCTCCATAGTCTTCCCTTTTGCCAACGGCGACCGGGGCCGCACCCGCGGCCGACCGGGAGCCCCGAGTTCGATTCCTGCTTGATGGAGTGGCCCGGGCATGGGGCCCAGGTGACAGGCAACCCGGTTCGAGTTCGCCCGATTCCAGTGGTCGCTGGTATCCGGCACGGGCGCTGGAAAATGTAACGAACCCGGGTTTCAGCCGCAGCGCGTCCCAACGAACTTTGCTGAATTTCTTGTAACCGGCAGAAAACACCAGGCGCAGGTTTGTGCGCCGGCCTCGGCCACGACCGTAATCTTTGCGCCCCGGAACCTCCAGAGTCCCCGGCGCCGGCTGATTCCGACTGGACTCGCGCGGGCACAGGCATTGCAGCCAGCCGGGGCATGACCAGCTATGTAATCCCCTTTCGTCAGCTCAATCTGTCGCACGTCCCGCAGGTTGGTGGAAAGAACGCGTCCCTGGGCGAGATGCTTGGGAACTTGGAGGCGGTGGGGGTCCAAGTGCCGGACGGCTTTGCCGTCACCGCTGACGCCTACCGCCTGCACCTAGACCAAGGCGGCTTAGGTGCCGAGATCTACGGGATCCTGGATCATGTCGACGTGCGCGACGTGGACGCCCTCGCCAAAGCGGGCTCGCGCATTCGACAAATGATCCGCTCCCACGAGCTGCCAGAGGTCGTGCGCAGCCAGGTGCTGGAGGCCTACAAAACCCTTTCCGCCCGCTACGAGCAAACAGATACCGACGTCGCGGTGCGCTCCAGCGCCACCGCGGAAGACTTGCCAACCGCCTCATTCGCTGGCCAACAAGAGACCTATCTAAACGTCCACGGCGAGGCGAACCTCTTGCGCTCGATCCGCGACTGCATGGCGAGCCTGTATACGGATCGGGCCATCGTTTACCGAAGCGAGCGCGGTTTTAAGCACCAGGACGTCGCGCTTTCAGCCGGCGTACAAAAGATGGTGCGCAGTGACCTGGCCTCCGCGGGCGTCATCTTCACGCTCGACACGGAAACCGGCTGCCGGGATGTCGTGATCATCACGGGGGCTTGGGGCCTGGGTGAAACCGTGGTGCAAGGCCGGGTCAATCCGGACGAATACTGGGTCCACAAGCCCACCTTTGCCCAAGGTTTTCGCCCAATCATTCGACGTGAGCTCGGCGAAAAGGCAGTCCGGCTCATCTACTCTAGAGGGGGCAGCCGCAGCGTCGTTGAACGGCGTGTTCCGCTGGAGCAGCGCAAGCAATTCGTATTGAACAACGACGAAATCCTGCAACTCACCAAGTGGGCCACGCAAATCGAAGAGCACTACAGCTCGCGCGCCGGCAAACCCACCCCGATGGATATCGAATGGGCCAAGGATGGCCGCACCGGCGAGCTGTTCATCGTGCAAGCGCGGCCAGAGACGGTGCACTCGCAGTCCGGTCCACCTAAGTTCGAGATGTTTCGTCTGCGCGGCAAGGGTGAAGTGCTGGTTCGCGGAAAAAGCGTGGGAGCACGGGTCGCGCAGGGCCGCGTACGCGTGATCCATGGTGTGGAAGAGCTGGCGAGCTTCCAAGCCGGCGAGATCTTGGTCGCCGAGATGACGGACCCCGACTGGGAACCGGTGCTGCAGAAGGCCGGCGCGGTCGTGACGGATCATGGCGGGCGTACTTGCCACGCAGCGATCGTATCCCGTGAGTTGGGGATCCCCTGCGTGGTTGGAGCGGAAGACGCAACTCGTGAGCTGCACACCGGCGATCTGGTCACTGTGAGCTGCGCGGAAGGTGACGAAGGCAAAGTGTACGCCGGCACGGTAGAGTTCGACCGCGAAGAGATCGACCCCGCGACGCTCGCCAAACCCAAGGTTCCGGTGATGCTGAACGTGGGTAATCCCGAGGTGGCCTTCATGAGCGGACAGCTGCCAAGTGCCGGCGTCGGTTTGGCGCGCCTGGAGTTCGTGATCAACAGCTGGATCGGCATGCACCCGATGGCGCTGCTACACCCAGAGCGCCTGAAGCAGAAGGCGCAGTTGAGCGAGATCCGGGCCCGCACCGTGGGCTTTGAATCACCGCGCGAGTTCTTCGTCGACCGGCTCGCGAGCGGCGTGGCGCAGATCGCCGCGGCGTTCTATCCACGACCGGTGATCGTGCGTTTCAGCGACTTCAAGAGCAACGAATACGCAGGCTTGCTCGGCGGTGAGGAGTTCGAGCCGCATGAGCACAACCCGATGATCGGTTTCCGCGGCGCATCACGCTACTATGATGAGGCGTACAAGGAAGCCTTTGCCCTGGAGTGCGAAGCTATCCGCCGCGTGCGCGGTGACATGGGCCTGAAAAACGTCAAAGTGATGATACCGTTCTGCCGCACCATCACCGAAGGCAACCGGGTTCTGGAAACCATGGCTGCGGCCGGCTTGCCTCGCGGCGCCGATGGGCTCGAGGTCTACGTGATGTGTGAGATCCCGAACAACGTGATCTTGGCGGACCAGTTCGCTGAGATCTTCGACGGTTTCTCGATTGGTTCCAACGACCTGACGCAACTCACCCTGGGAGTCGACCGCGACTCAGAGCAGCTTGCCCACATCTTCAACGAGCAAGATCCTGGGGTGAAACGGATGATTGAGATGGTCGTCGAACGGGCCCATGCCAAAGGACGCAAAGTCGGTATTTGCGGCCAGGCGCCGAGTGACCACCCAGAGTTCGCTGGATTCTTGGCAGAGATCGGAATCGACACCATCAGCGTGACGGCCGACGCATTGCCCAAGGTTGTCAAGCACTTGGTGTAGCCTGCAGCTTTGGCCGAGGTCGTTGCCCGCGAGCTTGGTGACTTCCGGAAAAGCACGCACTCCCTGCGCGCTCGATCACCCGGGACCGCAATTCAAGCGCACAGGTGAACGGCCTGTCGCTCCAGAGTCCTCAGTCGAGTGGGCATGGAGATTGCTCCACTCAGGGTCATGCAACCGAAACTGTCCGAGGTCATGACCCCGTTTCCGTATTCAGTAAGCCCGGACGTCAGTGCTCACACTGCGCATGACTTACTCAACAAACACGGCGTTCGACACCTGGCGGTGCTGCACCAGGGTGAGATCGTCGGGGTGCTGTCGGACCGAGACGTCAATCTGGCGCTGCAGCTCGACGACGGCAAGGAGGCGGCCAATCGCACTCCAGTCTTCGCCATCTGCTCGAAGCCGGCGTACGTGGTAGACGCCAACGAGTCCCTCAAGCACGTCGTGCAGACGATGGCCGAGCACCGCTTCGGATGTGCCCTGATCACCAGCGAGAGAAAGCTCGCAGGCATCCTCACAACGACCGACGTGTGCCGCCTGCTGGCTGAGCGGCTCGCGGACGACGAATGAGACCTTCCTGCGTTCCGCAATCATCGCAAAAAGGAGCTGAGCGCCTGTGACGAGCGAAGCAATCAGCGCCACGATCGACGGCAATGAAGCCGCCGCGCGCGTGGCGTATCGACTCAACGAGGTGATCGCCATCTACCCGATCACTCCCGCCTCACCCATGGGTGAGCTGGCGGACGAGTGGGCCACCCATCAGCAACCGAACATCTGGGGAGATGTGCCGAGCATCAGCGAAATGCAAGCCGAAGGTGGCGCCGCTGGAGCCGTGCACGGGGCGTTGCAGGCGGGAGCGCTGAGCACGACATTCACGGCCTCCCAGGGACTGCTGCTGATGATCCCGAACATGTACAAGATCGCCGGGGAGCTGACTTGTTGCGTGCTTCACGTCGCCGCGCGCAGCGTCGCTACCCATGCGCTGAGCATTTTTTGTGACCACTCGGATGTGATGGCCTGCCGCCAGACTGGCTTCGCGATGTTGGTCTCCAGCAGCGTGCAAGAAGCGCAGGACATGGCCTGCGTCGCACAGATGTCGACCCTGCAATCCCGGGTCCCTTTCGTGCACTTCTTCGACGGGTTTCGCACCTCGCACGAACTGAGCAAGATCCAACTACTGAGCGACGATGACCTGCGCGCTCTGATTGACGAAGGCAAGATCGCGGAGCACCGCGCTCGCGCGCTGACGCCAGACGCGCCCGTTGTCCGCGGTACGGCCCAAAACCCCGACGTCTTCTTCCAAGCCCGCGAAGCCTGCAACTCGTTCTATGCGGCGTGCCCGCTGGCGGTCGAGCAAGCGCTGGCGGCGTTTCAGGCCCGCACTGGTCGGGGTTATCAGCTATTCGAATACGCTGGGCATCCCGAGGCCGAACACGTCATCGTGGTGATGGGATCGGCGTTTCACACGGTCAAGACTTGTGTCGACGCTCTGGCGGCTCGGGGCCAGCGTGTGGGCGTACTCAACGTCCGCTTGTATCGTCCATTCAGCGCCGAACACCTGAATCGAGCCCTGCCGACCAGCGTGCAGCGCCTGGCGGTACTCGATCGCACCAAAGAGCCAGGCGCCGTTGGCGAACCGCTGTACCAAGACGTGCTCGCGGCGTTGGCTGAGACGCGCACGGAGCTACCCCAAGTCTACGGCGGTCGCTACGGCCTGTCTTCGAAAGAATTCACGCCCGCCATGGCGCAGGCGGTATTCGAAGAGCTGCAGGCAGAGAAGCCCCGCCGACACTTCACGGTCGGTATCACCGATGACGTGACGCAGCTCTCCCTGGACGTGCCCAACGAGCCACGACCGAGCGACGGGATATACCAGGCTCTCTTCTTCGGCCTCGGCGCAGACGGCACCGTCGGCGCGAACAAGAACTCGATCAAGATCATCGGTCAAGATCCCAAACGCTACGCGCAGGCCTACTTCGTTTATGACTCAAAGAAGTCCGGCGCAGTCACGGTTTCGCACTTGCGCTTCGGCAGCGACAAGATTGAAGCTCCGTACTTGATTGACCAGGCCGACTTCGTCGGTTGCCACCAGTTTGATTTCCTGACGCGCTACGAGGTGGTCCAGCGCATCAAACCGGGCGGTGTGTTGCTGCTGAATAGCCCCTACCCCGCGGATCAGCTCTGGCCCCGTTTACCGCGAGCGCTGCAAGAGCAGCTGATCGAAAAGCGCGTCCAGTTGCACATCATCGATGGCTACAAGGTCGCTACCCAGGCTGGCCTTGGACGCCGCATCAACACCATCATGCAGACCTGCTTCTTCGCTATCAGCGGCGTGATGGACACGGACGCCGCAATCGCGGAAATCAAAGCGGCCGTCGAAAAGACCTACGCGAAGAAGGGCCAAGAACTGGTACGGCGCAACCTGCGAGCCATCGACTCGACCTTGCAAAATCTGGAGCAAGTCGCGCTCCCGGACTCCCCCATCGGGGACGCATCACCAGCCCCGGGCATCTCACCCAAGGCCCCCGATTTCGTGCAACGGGTCACCGCCACAATCTTGGCTGGCAAAGGAGACGCCCTTCCCGTCAGCGCATTTCCCGTGGACGGCACTTGGCCTCTCGGAACCAGCCAATGGGAAAAACGCAACATCGCGACCGAGATCCCTGCGTGGGACGAGAAGCTCTGCATTCAGTGCAACAAGTGCGTGCTCATGTGCCCGCATGCGGCCGTGCGCGCCAAAGTGTATGATGATGCTCAATTGGGCGATGCTCCCAACGGCTTCTTGTCAGCCGAGTATCGAGGCAAAGACTTCAAGGGCAGTCGATACTCGATCGCCGTGGCCCCAGAAGATTGCACGGGCTGCCGCTTGTGCGTGGAGGTTTGCCCAGCCAAGGACAAGAGCAACCCGCGTCACAAGGCCCTGGAAATGGTGCCCCAGCGTCCGCGGCGGGAGGCGGAGCGCCAGCGTTACGCTCATTTCTTGAATCTGCCGGAAGCGCCTCGCTCACGCGTTCACTTGGACGTCAAAGGGACGCAGCTATTGCAACCTTTGATGGAGTATTCGGGCGCCTGCGCGGGCTGCGGCGAGACGCCCTACATCAAGCTGCTGACCCAAATGTTTGGTGACCGTCTGTTGGTCGCCAACGCCACGGGCTGCTCGAGCATCTACGGCGGCAATCTGCCGACGACGCCGTATACGACGAACAGAGCCGGACGCGGTCCGACATGGAGCAACTCGCTGTTCGAGGACAACGCGGAGTTCGGTTTCGGATTTCGTCTATCGGTCGACATGAAGCGCCAGCAAGCCCGACGTTTGGTGCAAGAGCTGAGTTCAGAGCTGGGCGACGAACTGACAGGTCGTTTGCTTCAGCCCGCGGTTGATGAGCAACAGCTGGCCGATGCCCGCGCGGCAGTCCAGGCGCTGAAGGAAAAGCTGACCAGCTCTCAATCCGAAGCGGCGAAGCGCCTAAGCACACTCGCGGAATACCTGATCGAAAAGAGCGTGTGGTTGGTCGGGGGCGACGGCTGGGCCTACGACATCGGCTATGGCGGGCTGGACCACGTGCTGGCTTCGGACAAGAACATCAACGTCTTGGTGCTCGACACGGAAGTGTACTCGAACACCGGAGGGCAGCAGTCGAAGGCCACGCCCCTGGGCGCAGCCGCCAAGTTCGCCGCAGCCGGCAAAGAAACCCCAAAGAAAGATCTGGGGCTCTTGGCGATGAGCTACGGCCACGTCTACGTCGCCCGGGTCGCGATCGGCGCCAAGGATGCGCACACCGTGCGAGCTTTTGCCGAAGCCAACGCTCACCCTGGCCCTTCGTTGATCATCGCCTACAGCCACTGCATTGCCCACGGCTACGACCTGTCGCACGGAGCGCAGCAGCAGAAGCTCGCGGTGGACTCCGGGGTGTGGCCCCTGTACCACTTCGATCCAAAGCGCACGCTCCAAGGGGAGCCTCCATTGGTCCTCGACTCGAGGGAGCCCAAAGTCAAAGTGCGCCAATACATGGAGAATGAAACCCGCTTTCGTCTGGTGGAGAAACTCTCTAAGGAGCGTTTCCAGCGTTTGCTGCGAGCAGCTGAGCTTGATGCGGCACGCCGGATCGAGCTGTATGAGCAGCTGTCTCACCTGGCGCTTCACCATTCCGACGCGCCAGAGCCAGCCCCCCAGGACTCCCAACGCAGGGCCAAGACCGAAAGCTCGGAGGCGGCGCAATGAGCCCAGGGACTCCGATTGTAATCCATGAAGCCTGCGACACAGGAGCACTACAGTGAGCGACGTCACCGCACCCGGCAAACCTGCCCTGCAAACCAAGTATCTGGGGCTCACGTTGGCTCACCCTTTGGTCATGGGCGCGTCCCCGTTGGTGGATGACCTGGATCAAGTCAAGCGTATCGAGGACGCGGGTGCTTCAGCCATCGTGATGCACTCGCTGTTCGAAGAGCAGCTGATGTTTGAGGAGGTCGCGCTGTCTCATTTTACGGAGGCGCACGCTGACAGCTATAGCGAAGCCACGAGTTACTTCCCAGATCCGGTGGACTTCGAGCTGGGTCCCGACGAATATCTCGAGCAACTGCGCAAGATCAAGCAGGCGGTGTCTGTGCCGGTGATCGGCTCGCTGAACGGCATCACCGATCGTGGCTGGCTAGAATACGCCAAGGGGATGGAGCAGGCTGGAGCCGACGCGCTCGAGCTCAACGTCTACCAGATCGTCACCGATCCCCAAAAGACAGCCGCGGAAGTCGAACGAGAAACCTGCGATATGGTCCGTCACGTGACCTCGGGACTGTCCATACCGGTGGCCGTCAAGCTGTCGCCTTACTACACCGCGTTGCATCACTTCGCCCAGCAACTGGTGGCTTCGGGCGCCAGCGGCTTGGTGCTCTTCAATCGTTTTTATCAACCGCAGATCGATCCCGAACAGTTGGAGCTCACCCCGAGCCTGGAGCTCTCGAGTTCCCAAGAGCTACTCTTGCGCAACCACTGGACTGCGATCCTCTCGGCGCAACTTCGCACCTCATACGCGACCAGCGGAGGCGTGCACAGCGTGTTGGACGTCGTCCGCGCGACCATGAGCGGCGCCCACGTCACTCAGCTCGTCTCCGAAATCCTCAAGAACGGGGTGCAGCGCTTCGCCCAAATTCGGCGAGATCTGGTGCAGTGGATGGAAGAGCACGAGTACGAAAGCCTGGATCAGATGCGAGGCAGCATGAACCTGGCGCGCACGCCCAATCCAAGCGCCTACGAGCGCACCAACTACGTGCGTGTACTGCAAAGTTGGCGGAAACTGCACGACGGCGGATTCGTGGTCGAGCCCGAAGCGGAGACCCTGCGCCCCGCCAGATGACCAACTGCAGTCAGGCAGAAGCCGACAGCGTCGACGACTGAAACCCTGACGGCGGACGGCGTGTATACTCCGTCGCTGTGCATACCTCCGGCACCGTGTATACTTCCGGCACGTGTCTGCCTCTGGCGCTGCGTCTACCTCGGGTGCCATGACCCCCCGTCCCTATCTTGGCCACGGCGTTGGGCTGCGAGTGCCGCACTACGACCGCGCGCTGCAGCAGGGGCTCGACGTGGACTGGGTCGAGTGCATCACAGAGAACTTTTTTGGCAAAGGGGGCCGCCCAAGGGCCGTGCTGCGACGCCTGCGCCAGGACATGCCCCTGGTATTTCACGGCGTGTCCATGGGGGTTGGCTCTGTCGACGGGCCCAGCGACGAATACCTGACCCAGGTGCGTGAACTGATTGACTTGTTTGAGCCCGCTTGGGTCAGTGACCATTTGTGCTGGACCAACTTCAGCGGCAAACACTCGCACGATTTGTTGCCGCTGCCCTACACGGAGGAAGCCATCGCCTGTGTGGTGCGCCACGTGGAGCGCGCTCAGCAAGTACTTGGCCGACGTCTGCTCTTGGAGAACGTGTCGAGCTACGTAGGGTTCCAGAGTAGCAGCATGCCCGAGTGGGAGTTCTTGTCCGAAATCTGCACACGCGCTGATTGCGGCATCCTGCTGGACTTGAACAATGTGCTCGTCAGCTCCGTCAATCACGGTTTTGAACCGATGCAGTTCCTGCGCGGAGTTCCGAAAGAGCGAGTTTGGCAGCTGCATCTGGCCAACCACGAGGACCGTCACCCTGGGGAGGCTGGCCATTACAAGTTTGATTCCCACGTCGGTCCGGTGCCGACAGCCGTGTGGGAACTGTATGACGCGGCATTGCGGGAGTTAGGTGCTGTCTCAACCCTGGTAGAGTGGGATGACGAAATCCCAGAGTGGCCGAAGCTCCGCGCCGAGCAACAACAAGCGCGCCGGCGCGAAGCAGCGCTACTTGGCGATAATCCCGAACCCAGACTCCCGAAAGTCCGATGAGTCAAGGCCAGCCCTCGTTGCGCGAAATCCAAGAGTTGTTCTGGAGGGCGATCAGTCACCCGACGGGAGTGAGTGAATTCTTGCAGAGCGGCAGCCCAAAAGAGCGTGCCGCATTCGAAGCCACCTTCGCGCAGTCTCCCGGATTCAGCCGCATTCAGCGGGTGGAAGTCTACGCGGAAGGTTACTTTTACCGGCTGCTGGATGTGCTGGCGGAGATGTTCCCACTGCTCGTCTGGCAGACGGGACATGAACGTTTTCACAACCTAGTCACGGACTACTTGCTGAGCCACCCCAGCAGCAGCCCCAACCTGCACCATCTTGGCTTGGCGCTTCCCGAGTTCTTATGCGCTCACCCCCTACAGCAAGAGCTGCCTCAGCTGGCTGATTTGGCCCGGGTCGAACTCGAGATCTTCAAAGCGCTGGATGGTCCCGACAGTGAAGTGCTCTCTCGCGAACGCTTGGCGAGCATTGATCCCTCGTACTGGCCGCAGATGCAGCTGCAGCTCGTGGCGACTGTACGCATCGTCCCCTCGCGTTGGAGCTACCGCCAATTCCGCGAAGCCCAGGACGCAGGCCAGCCAGTGCCGCAGGTTCCCGCCCAAGAGCCCCCGTTTGAAATCCTGGTGTGGCGGCGCGAGTTCACTCCCTACACCCGCACCCTGGATAAAGCAGAGGCCACTCTGCTTTCGGCGTTGCAAAGTGGCCTCAGTTTTGGACAGGCGTCGGAGCTAGCCCAGAGAGCCGGCGCGGATGCTGCTCGCATCGTGCACTACCTCGGGAAGTGGCTCGACGAGCAGTTGCTCGCCGAGGCCGTCGTTCAAAGCGGCTAGCGACCGAAGGGTGGCTACTACAGTACGGTACCGCCCTTTTCGTCGCATTCAGCTTTGGGGACTTTGATCCAGCCCTTGCCCTTGCAGTCATTCTGACCAGCGCAAGCATGACCGCCGGGTACGCCGCACTGTGACTGACCCTTGCACTCGTGAATGCCCTGGCACTTGACGGTCTCCGCGCTGGCGGTGTCCGCTGCGGGGGCAGCAGGATCTGCAGCTACTGAGCTGGCGTCTTCGGCTGGCGCCTGAGAACCGCCGCAAGCCGCAACGAACAGCGCCGCTGCAGTCAATGCGAGAGGTGTCGATACCTTGTCCATGCTTTTGTGACTCCTGTTGATAGGTGAGTTTCTACTCTTCTTTTTCGTGGCAGCTCAGGCAGGTAAATTCCTTGCCCGGCTCTTCATGGAGTAGCTCAGCCATCTTCGGTAGCACCTTGTTCATCATGAAGTCGGTCACCTCGGCGTCGTACTCCTTGGAGGCTTCAATCGTGCCTTCGGCGGGTAGACCGTAGAGCCCGTTGGGCATCTTGTAGTCGACCTCTTTCATGTCATTGCCGTGGCAAGTTTGGCACTTGAACTCCTTGTAGCCCTCAGCGTCATATTCGCTGAACAGCTTCTGCATCTCTGGCATCACTACCAAGCCCATGAACTCCATGCGTTCTTCGCGGTTCATGTCGTGGAATTCTTTTTCGCCGCCGCCAGCTTCGCCCTCAGTCTCGCCTTCCGTCACGGCGTCCGTGGTCTCACCGGTGGGATCTTCGGCGGGCTTCTGGCCGCCACCACAAGCCGTGATCAGCGCGGCAGTCGTGCAGGGCACCAACCATTTTAGTGCTTTCATATGTCAGTCCTCTTCTCCATAAGGGCCGAAGCCGGGTGCGGCAGCCGAAAGTATCCCGACCTACGCTCCCTCGCCCCGAGCGGTTTCAAACTTGATCGGACACAAGCCCAGCTGGCCGGGAATTGCAACTGCTTTGGAGGAAAGCACCGGCGCGAAACCAGGGTCCGCTTACGTTTGGCGACACCAAAATCGGCAAAGCTTGTAACCGGCGCGCGGGATACGCATAACCACGGGGTTGACTGTTGGTAAACGAATCAGTTGGATGCCTACGCTCATCCTGCTCATGGTCGCTCCGTGGACCGCTTGCACGCGCAAGGCCCCGCAACCTGATGATTGCTTGCAGGCAGCACTGCGCTGGCACGGCGTGCCGCCCGGGGACCAGGCCGTACGACTGAGTCCTCAAGGCGCTCAGCAAGTAAAACAGATGACGCTGGACTGTGTCACCAAGCCCTACCCGCGCCAGTACGTCAGCTGCGTGAAGGAGCGCGGGCGCAGCAGCGTGTGTCAATTGTACGCTGTCAAAGACAACGACTAGCCCCGGCAGGAGCCAGGCGCTTGACCCAGACCCGCTCAGCCAGCGCGAGCCGCGCGTCAGGCGGCTGTGTTTCGAGCCGCCCGGCAGGCAGCTGTGTTCAGCAGGTGGGCGCTGATCAAAAAGGCCGATGCCGCCAGCGACAACCACAGCTCCAGCGCGCCATGCTCGTGCTGTCCACAAAGACTGAGAAGTACCAGCGCGACCGCCAACAGTGGCAGGGCTCGAAAGTTACGATGGTTGAAAGCCCCGGCGCCGACAATTACAGCGCCCAATCCGCCCAGTATCCACCGCAGCGCGGTCTCAAACTCATGGCTTCCGACCATCGGCATGGCCAACATCAGCACCGGCAGCGCGGCGCAGTGCACCGCGCACAATCCGGAAAGAGCGATGCCCATCGCATCCAGCTTTGGCAGCCAAGCGAACCAGCCCGCCGTCGAGCGCACCGAGGCCCGATCGATGGAAATCGTGTCCGCTGAAAGTCCGCTGTTCGCCATCAGTAGGATGGAACCTAATGGCACCAAGACGTAAATGCAACGCTGTGTCAGTAGAGAGTGACTTGTTATTGGATGCGATTTGCCGGTTCCGTCGGCGCACGCAACAAAACGCAACAATTTCTACCATTTAGAGCAGTACATCGTGACTGCATCCGGGCTGCGCTCCGCTGCGGGCGGCCCGTTTAGGGGCGCGGCTGGCAGCCATCGCACACGCCGCGCACGTGCACTTCGACGTCAAGATCCCGCAGGGCCTTGGGCACGTCACCGCTCGGCGGCTTGAAGTTCAAATCCGGCAAACAGGCGACGTCGCCGCACACAGTACAGACGAAGTGCGGATGCAGGGTCCCGTCATGAGCTTTGCCCGCGGTGGCCAAGTCGAACCGCCACACGCGGTCGCCCAGCTCCACCTTTCGAGCCAGGCCGGCGTCCACTAAATCGATGAGATTTCTGTATAAAGTGGCGCGGTCCCAGGTTTCATCCTCGAGCGCTTCCACGACTTCTGCGTGACTCAGGGGTTTTTCCGCGTTGCCCAGCAAGCGCAACACCGCAATGCGAGAGGCGGTCGCTCGAAGACCGCTATCACGAATGGCATCGCGAAGCTCCGCATTGGAGGACATGCGAAGAGTATGGGATTGCCAGGTTGTATCTGCAACTGCAATTGCAACAATCAGTGGTCAGCTCGATTGGAAGCGGAAGTCTTCACCCTCGAGCGTCACGCGGATCTTTTGCCCCGCGCGATAGCCGCCCTTGAGCAGCTCTTCCGCCAAGGGATCCTGCAGATGGCGAATGATCACGCGTTGCAACGGGCGAGCGCCGAGCGCGGGCTCATACCCCAGCTCCACCAAGCGGTCCTTCGCCGCATCGTCGACCTCGAGTTCGAGCTCGCGTCGTTGCAGCAGCCGCTGAACGCTGCCCAACTGTAGATCGACGATCTGCCGCAAGTCCGGTTTGCTCAGCGGGCGGAACACCACGGTGTCGCCGATACGATTGAGAAACTCTGGCCGAAAGAACTCGTGCAGGCGTTCGAACAGCACATCCCGCAAAGCCTCTTTGCCTTCTTCGCTCTCGAACACCTTCTGCGGTGTATCGATCAAGCGTTCCGAGCCGATGTTGCTGGTCATGATCACGACGGTGTTCGTGAAGTCAGCCAGGCGCCCGCGCCCATCCGTCAAACGGCCGTCATCCAACACCTGAAGCAACAGATTGAACACATCCTGGTGGGCCTTTTCCACCTCATCAAACAGCAACACGGAGTAGGGACGCTTGCGGACGGCCTCGGTCAAAAAACCGCCCTTCTCGCTGTCCGCGTAGCCCGGGGGAGCGCCCAACAGACGCTGGGCCATGTGGCGCTCCATGAACTCGCTCATGTCAAGCCGAGTCAGCGCGTTCTCATCATCGAACAAGAATTCCGCCAGCGCTTTGGCGAGCTCAGTCTTGCCCACGCCGCTAGTCCCCAAGAACAAGAACGAGCCAATCGGACGCCGCGGATCACGCAGCCCGACTCGGCCCCGGCGGATGGCTTTAGCAATCGCCGTGACGGCGTCCATCTGGCCAATCACGCGTTGCCCCAGACGTTCTTCCATCTTGACCAGCTTTTCGGCTTCTTCTTCCAGCATCTTGGCAACGGGAATGCCCGTCCACTCAGCCAAGGTGGAAGCGATCTGCGCCTCATCGATCTGAGCTGGGCCGGGTTCTTCGATGCCAGCACTACCAACGGATTGCTCGGCCTTCTGCAGCCGCGCTTTCAGATCCGGGATGGTCACGTGCTCCAGCTCACCGAGACGGGCGTAGTCCTTCTCGGCTTTAGCCGCATCCCTGGCCGCCTCCGCTTCAGCGAGCTCCTTGGACAAGGTGCGTAGCGCTGCCACGGCGCCGCGGCGCGATTCGATCGTCGTGCGTTGCTTTTCGACTTCAGGCTCGAGCTCCGCAATGCGTTGCCCCAACTCGTTCAGCTTTTTCTTGCTCTTGTCATCATCGAGACCGGCCAGAGAATCTCGTTGCGCTTGCAGGGAAGACAATTCCGAACGTTGGGCGTCCACCGCTGCGCTGATACCGTCCGTCTCGACGCGACAAGCCGCCGCAGTTTCGTCCAGCAGATCCAACGCGCTGTCTGGAAGAAAACGATCCGAGAGGTAACGCCGCGCCAAACTGACGGAAGCCTGCACCGCGCCTTCGCTGACACGCACTCGATGGTGTTTCTCATAACGCCCAGCCACACCACGCACGATCGCCTGGGCTTCTTCGGGCGATGGCGGCTCGACGGCTAGCGCCGTGAGCTCACGCGCCAGAGAAGGCTCATTACTCTCGATATTGCGCCAACCTTCCGGGGTCGTCGTAGCGAGTAAACGCAGCCTTCCCCGCGCAAATGCGGAGGTAAACAAGTTACCCAATGCCGGTGCAACGGCGCTAGTGCCGAGCAAGCGGGTGACGGAACGAATCACGAAAATCGCACCGGGTTCTTCGCCCCGCAGCGAAGAATCAATCAGCTTTCGCATGCGCGCTTCGGTCTCACCACGTAAGCGCGTGCCCGCACTCAGCGCTCCGACGTCCACCTCTAGCAATCGCAACTCGGCCAGACTGGTCGGAACGTCCCCGGAAGCAATGCGCATCGCCAGGCCGCGCACGATCGCGCCGCGGCCAACGCCAGGCTCACCAACCAGCACCGGATGCCCTTTTTGGCGGCGTTCGAGGATCGTCAGCGCCCGTCGGATCTCATGCTGACGACCAATTACAGGATCTAGGCGCCCCTCGCGAGCCGCCTCGACCAGATCGGTCACGAGCTCACCTATGCCGGACGGCATGCTGATGATCTGCGGGCGCGGCACGGAGCGCAGCGCGTCCATCTGGCCCCGCAAAGCGCCGGGACCGAGATTGAAAGCTCCGAGCACTTCCGCAACGGGCCCGCGCACCTCCTGAGTCAGCGCATTGAGCAAGTCTTCGACTTCGACTTTCCTCGCCTTGTCCCCGCGCGACTCGCGCTCCGCACGCTTTAGCAGCTCGAGGAGTGCATCAGACAGGAAGGCCTGGCCTTCGACCTTCGGGATGCGCGCCAAGGCGCGTTCCGTCGAGGACTGTAGATCGCGCGGACCGGCACCGGCTTTCTGAAACACGGCCGCGACGCCGGGATCCCGTTCCAGTCCGTAGGCGAGCAAGTGCAGCGGATCGACCTCCTCATGAGACTTTTCATCGGCCAGCTGTTGGGCGCCCGCTACCCACGCTTTGGCGTCCGAAGCGTAGTTCTCGAGAGTGAGCGTTGCAGTTCCGTTCGGCATTCGAATCGTATCCCCTGTTGACTGTCAGGCGGTTCTAACCAGCAGCGCCGCTCGCCGCAAACGCGAAGGCGCAGGTGAAGCCTCGGCGCGCGCTGGCCCAGGGCGAACTCAGTGGTTAAAGTGCGACAATGCAGGGCGACCGGCCACACGCCGAATACCAGGCTGAGCGGGAGCAGATGGTGACGACCACCATCGAAGCGCGCGGCATTTCCGATCCGCGAGTGCTGGCCGCCATGCGCCGCGTGCCCCGTCATTGCTTCGTCAAGCCAGGAGACCAGCTCGTGGCTTATCGGGATCGGGCGCTGCCAATTCCGGGCGGACAGACCATCAGTCAACCCTTCGTGGTAGCGGCCATGCTCGAAGCCGCTGCCCCCAAGCCAGACTGCCGCTGTCTGGAGGTCGGCACGGGCAGTGGTTATCAAACGGCCGTGCTGGCCGAGTTGTGCGCGCAGACCTACGGCATTGAGTACTTGCCTGAGGTGGCAGAGTTTGGGGCGGGCAATTTGAGGCGCGCGGGCTACCTGGAGGGCGACCGGCTGCACTTGCGGGTGGGAGATGGCTTCGAGGGCTGGGCCGAAGCCGCGCCGTTCGACGCGATTTTGGTGGCTGCCGCGCCCCCTCAGGTCCCCAAGCCGTTGCTGAGGCAGCTCGCGCCTGGCGGGCGCTTGGTGATCCCAGTCGGGCCGGAGCACGCGACTCAGATGCTCGAACGCTGGACGCGCCTGGGGGACGGAGAGGACGAGTCCGCGTTCAAACGCGAGCAGCTTTTGGCGGTACGCTTCGTCCCGTTCTTGGGACCAGGCGCGCGCTGAGGTAGTGTGCCGCCTGTGCTGCTCTCGGAAATACCGGCTGAGTTTCTGATCGTGGTGGCTGTCCTGTTGGGCTTGCTATTCGGCAGTTTCCTCAACGTGGTCGTGCACCGTCTGCCCCGGGAGCAAAACATCGCGTTTCCGCCTTCGACTTGCCCAGCTTGTGGAGCGCGCATCAAGCCCTACGACAACATCCCGCTGCTGAGTTGGTTAATCTTGCGCGGCAAGGCGCGCTGTTGTCACGCCAAGATCTCCGTTCGCTACCCACTGATTGAGCTGCTAGGCGGCCTCACGGCTTGGGCCGTCATGAAGTGGCTGGTTTTGACGCTACCTATCGAGACAGAGTGGTGGTCGGGTCTGCTCACGTTCGTCAGCTACTTCGCGCTTGGCCTGATCCTGATCGCTCTGCTGTTCATCGATTTGGAGCACATGCTGCTGCCCGACGCCCTCACGCTGGGCGGTGCGGCGCTCGGATTGGCCACGCTGCCACTCCGTTCAATCAGCTGGGTCGACGCGCTGATTGGCGGGGCGTGCGGATTTCTCGTGGTTTGGTTGCTGTTTGACCGAGGCTACCGTCTGCTGCGCGGGCACCCAGGCATGGGCCTGGGCGACGCCAAATTGTTGCTGCTCGCCGGTGTCTGGTTCGGCTGGCAGGGCGCCTTGTTCGCTCTGGTAGCAGGCGCCGTGCAAGGCACCCTGGTGGCCATTGCGGTATTCATCACCCAGGGAAAGATCGAAGAGCCTGAAGCCGTGCGCCAGGAACGCGAACAGCTCAAGCAAGATCTCGAGCAGATGAGCGAAGCGGAACGTGCCGAGCTGGAGAAAGAGCTGGAGGGCGACATTCTGCTGAAGGAACCCGAAGAAGGCTTGGCGGGCGCGATGATCCCCTTCGGCCCCCTGCTGGTGCTTTCGATCCTGGAATTCATGTTCCTGGGCGAAGTGATCGAGCAGTGGTTTTTGGAGTACTTTTGGTTGGTATGACCCGGTCTTTTTTTCTGGTGCTGCTCGCAAGCAGCTGCGGCGGTGGGCTCCCGCAGGTGCCCCGCGGGCCCCATCTGCTCCAGGGCGGCGTGGAGCCGGTCGCTGTAGACTCTGAGCCGCCTCCTGCCGAGATCGAACAGCTTTCGAGTGCTGAACCGCCGCGGGACGATTGCTACTGGGCTGACGGTCGCTGGAGCTGGGAAGACAACCGCTGGCAGTGGCAGAGCGGCGGCTGGGTGAAAGTGCCGGACGGTTGCTACTACGCGGATCCTTTGCTGGTGTGGGTTCCCAGCGTCAGCGGAGGGGTATTGTTCTACACGCGCGGACAGTGGTATCGCGAGGACGGTCAGGGCACGTGCGAAGCCCCGCCGACGTGTTGACCGAAGCCCGACTTGCCCAGGGTCGACTTGCCCAGGGTCGAATGCTCGCTTCGCGCTTCGTTCAGCTCCTAGCAGTGCTGCTCCTCGCTCTTTGCGGCGCTGGCTGCCAGTGCGATTCAGAGCCGCCCCCTGAGGCGACTCTCGGCGCGTCACCCGCAGAGCTATCCGCGCTCGAGCACTATGTTCGCGGCTACAATCTGACGCTGCAGGAGCCCCACGCCGCGCTGAAGAAGTACCTCGAGCAAATTCCCAAGCAGGGCCCAACACCGGGCCTGGAGATCGAGCTGCCCAATTTTCCGTTAGCCGGGGAGCAACTCGCCCAGGCCAGCCAACAATACGCCACCGCCTCGAGCAACGCTCCGGCCAGTTTGAGCCAACTGCAGCCTCTGACGCAACGCTGTCTGGAAATTTTGCAGACCCTGCACACCAGCTACGAATCCGCTCGCCAATATTACAGCTCCAAAGAGTTCACTGAAGACCAGTACGCGCGTGGCCAAGAGCTTCATCAGGTGCTGATGCAGCAATACTCAGATTACGCAACCTGCCGGAGCGAGCTGGAACAACAACTGGACGCGCATGAAGGGCGTTTGGCCGAGGCTGAGCTGCAACGCTACGTGGATCCGACGACTGGCAAACCCAAGACCAGCGGCTTGCGAGCGGAGAGTTACCTGTTTCGGAAGTTTCTGATGGCAGCGAAGCAATTGGCACGCGCCGACGCATCCGAGTTCGAAAAACACCTGAGTGAAGTCCAAGATGCCCACCTCGAAATCGCTGCCTTCACCGCCATAGGCAAGCCCAGCCCAGAATTCAGCAGCTTCCAAGAGCTGGCTGACGCGTTTTACGAGCAAGGCAAAGAGGTCGCTAGTGCCCGCAGTCGTTCAGACAGCCAACACGCACAACACGCCCAGGCTCAGCTAGTGGAAGGCTACAACCAACTGGTCTTCAAAGCGAATCAGCTACGCGCAGCAGGGCGCTAACACACGTTCGCGGCTGCGGCTCCCAAGCATGGGTTCAAGTAGAGACCGTACTGGCTGCCACCTGACGCCCTTGGCGCTTGCGTCTCATTCGCACCACCCACCAAACGGAAAGTCCCAGAAGCAAGATCACCAGCGGAGGGATCAGGATCGCCAAGATCGTGGTCACCACGGCCAGAAAAGCTTCCAGCGTCGACACGATCGGATTCAGCAGTCCGCCGCTGGTGCCCACACTGATGCCGCGTGTGATGACCGTCGCCGCCTGAGTGGTTCCAGCCGCCGTACCTCCGGCCACGGCGGCGAGTGACCAACGCCACAGCGGATCCATCTCGGCATTCGCGACCCCGAACAGCAGGATGCCAGCGAGCACCGCCGCGGGAGATGCGACCGCGTCAAGCGCGTTGTCCACCCAGGGAATGTAGTAGGCCGCGATCTCCCCAACCGTGGCAACCCCCATCACAATCAGGGCCGGCGTGGACGCCATCCACTCCGGGATCGCCCCGAGCACATCGACCCCGTAGTGGCGTCCGAGCCCTGCCAGCAGGCAGGGCAGAAACACTCGGAACCCACAAGAAGCCGCCAATCCGATTCCGAGGCAAATCCCAAGCAGTGTTTCAATCATGGCGTTTCGCTCCCCCTCTGCGCGAACATCCACTCCAGCTTAGCAGGGCCCAGACACCGGTCCTCTTCATTGGTCGGTGCTTTTTCAGCACCCCGCTGGCTCCGGAAGCGGTCATGGGTCCTGATCCGTCCGCTTTTTGCGTTGTGATTTCCGCCGCGCGCCGCTAGCTCACAGCGCATGCCAAGCCACATTTTTCGCGAATATGACATCCGAGGCGTCGCCGACCGCGATTTGACCGACGAAACCGTCACCGCCATCGGGCGGGGCCTGGCTGAGCGCCTGAGCGACAAGCCCGCGCCCAAAATCGTCGTGGGCAGAGACTGCCGTATCTCGGGTCCACGCATCTTTGAGGCGCTGAGCCGAGGACTGACTGCCGGCGGAGCCAACGTGGTCGACATCGGCGTAGGGCCGACACCTCAGGTCTATTTCGGCGTGCACCATCTCAATGCCGACGGTGGCGTGATGATCACTGGCAGTCACAACCCCGGTGACGAAAACGGCCTCAAGATCATGAAAGGCAAGGCTAGCTTCTTCGGGGACGACATTCGCCAACTGAGTGAACAGGTAGACGCCGGCCAATTCTACCAGCAGCCGCCGGAGCCTCCCATGTCCGAGGACCCGTCCGCGCTCATGAGTCAGGCGCCACAGGAGTCCAGTTTCGAAAATCCGACGCCGGCCGGCATGGATGAGATGCCCGCCCAGCAACCG